>JAGLOF010000079.1 GCA_023139105.1 bacterium | reverse complement strand
ATCTTTTTCTCTCTTGTTCGTTTTGTTCGTTGCCAATCTCTATATCTTTTTCTCTTCCTGAGTTCAGGTAATAAATGCAACAGCCTCAAAAACAACTCCTTTCCCCACAGATAATTTGAAATTCATTATTTTACCTCATTCCATCTATATAAAAACATTGTTAGATCAACATATTTTTTCTCTTCTAAACATAAATCAACAAAATAATAACAAAAACCACTATTTTGTAAAGGTAATAATCCGGTGATCTGATTATCTTTTTTATATTGAAAAAATTTCAACCCTTTATGGAGTATGTGACCATCAAGGTCGTAAACAATTATTGTAGAGTCCAATATTGGCGAAGAAGTCTTCTTTATACATTGTACAACAAGTCCGGGACTTATCACATTAATCCAATTAGCAATAGTATATTGATCAAATTTATTTTGAAATTGTTTGAAGACCTTCATCAGATCCGGTGTTACGGTTTGAGGGTTTGGTAATTTTTTACAATCAGCTTTAGCAGGTGATTCCCAGAACTCCGGTTTTGAATTAAATGTCTCTATCAATTTACCATCTAGATTATATTTCCTTATACTGTAGTCTGCATAATCAGAATGATATATATTATCATTAAAAAAAGACAGGTATGGGCCCTGAGGTCTAAATGGAAAATTCTTAAGTAATTTACCTGTCTGTGATAACTCTCCGAATTTATTATTGCAGACACCTTCTCTATCAAAACAATAAATATTATTCTCTGCATTATAAACTGCATTGATGTAATCATTAATAAAAATAGCATTTTCCGTAATAACAAGGCCATTAATCATTTGGCTTAACTGAATTATTCGCTTAAAATTTCCATATGAATCAAATTGTGTAATACGGCGCGACAAAAAATCGCCAATATAAATATCATCATCTTTATCAGTTACAATATACCAAGGCCGCTGGAATTCGCCGGGCCCTTGACCCTTCCGGCCAATTTTACGCAAAAAACTGCCGTTTGCATTATATTGATATATAGAAGAATCTCGATAATAACTAATCAAGATTGTCTCATTGGGTCCAAGGCAAATTGAGGTAATATATCCATAATCATGCTCTAAAGGAACATGCAAAATCAGTGTATCAACATTAAATACTTCATTCACAAATTTCACTTCACCAGTAGTGCCAGAGGAAGCAATAAAATTCAAACACTTGGTAGTTACACCAAGCTGCAAAAAACCACTAAACAGTAAATTAATTATTGTAATTAATGAATATGCACTTAAAGACAACATACAATCTCCTTTTAATACATGGCCGCATTAAAAATTAAACTAATTGGAAATATTATCAATGTCAAGTGTTTTTTTGAATTATTTGAGAATATATTTTTCTGAGAATAGTTAACATCCGTAAAATCAATGCATTAGATGCCAAAAATATTACGCCTTTAACAATACTACCTTCTGCACACGATGTATTGAAGCATATATTATAAAGATCCTTTTGATATACATCCCCGATATACAAATTAACCTCCGGTCGGCATGAAGAATTCAGGAGCGACATCAATTTTTTTAATATTCATTCTTGTCCACGTCATCTGTGTTCTATTTGTCCTCCGTAAACGATTACTTTTCAACTTTACCCTTGCACCTATCTCAATGATTGCATATATTGCCATCATATAGCAATCATATTTAGCATTCACGGAGACACCATGAAAACCTTAACCATTCGCGGTCTCGATGAACCCCTAACCCGTGCACTCAAAGCCCGGGCCCGAAATCAGCAGGAAAGCATGAATAAAACAATATTAAAATTGCTTAGAAAAAGCGTAGGTCTGAGTGATAAACCGATTTTTCAAACCTATGATGACCTGAATAATCTGGCAGGCACATGGACAGTCAATGAAGAAAAAGCCTTCTATAGCAATACCGACGATTTCAACAAAATCGACCCGGAGATGTGGACATGAGACACATTTTAATTGACACAAATATTTATGTAGCATTCAAACGAAATGATCAACACGTATTGAAAAGCCTTCAACATGTAGATCACATTGGCATAGATACTTGTGTTCTGGCAGAACTATACAGCGGATTCCGCCTTGGTACACAGACAGATAAAAACCACCTGGAACTTGAAGCATTCATCAACAGCCCGCGTATCTTTATCTATAAACACGACACGGAAACAGCTGAATTCTATGCAAATATTTATACGGCACTCCGGAAAAACGGTACGCCCATCCCAACAAACTATATCTGGATTGCCGCTGTAGCTATGCAAAACGGTTTAGGATTATATACCAGGGACGCCCACTTTAAAAAAATACCGGGACTAATGCTCTACTGAATCAACACAGACTTGTTTCTGATAATTAAAACCGCATATTTTATCATATCCGCTTCCACTCTTATCCGCGTCTTCCGTGCTCAATTAATTTTGTACTACACAACCAGCCCATCACTTTCTAATAACACTTCCATTCTTACACTGATTTTGCGACACATGAAAAACGGAAAAAACTTTTTTAATCCTCTCAATTGTAGACTCTGCTACGCAGGGCCTGTTCCTGGCAGAAGCATTGACCTCCGGGCGGCATAAAGAGTTCAGGAGAGACAAACCTTTTTATTTTTTAATAATCTTTTTATTTTACACGCCAAAAAATTCATACCCTAAAACAAATGTTATCCATGCATACTTCTCTTCCGTTCTTTGCATGTCATCCTATGTCAAATGCTCCTGCTCTTTTCTCTTCTCCGTGTTTTCCGTGTCCTCCGTGGGCAGTGCTCTTGCTCCTGCTCTTTTCTCTTCTCCGTGTTTTTCGTGTCCTCCGTGGGCAGTGCTCTTGCTCTTGCTCTTGCTCTTTTCACTTGCCCGTAGAGCTCAAATTTATTATTTTACATTCATGAATTCATCAATCAATATGGTAGTGACAGACCTTGACGGCACCTTGCTAAATTCTGACAGAAGAGTCAGTACGCAAGACCGCATGACACTTGAGGCTCTACACCGGGATAATATATTGAGAGTCATTGCAACAGGAAGATCTCTATATTCATTCAATAAAGTGATCCCGTTGGATTTTCCAATAGATTACTTGATTTTCAGTTCTGGCGCAGGTATCATGCATTGGCAAAAGCAGCAAATGCTTCGCAAGCAGTCACTCCATAGAGATACTTTTCTGCCAATAGTTCAATGGTTCCAGGAACAGCAGTTTGACTTCATGATTCAACATGCAATTCCGGACAACCACTGTTTCTTCTTTCATGGCAAGGGAGAAGATAATCCTGACTTTCACAGACGTATCAAGATATATTCAGAACATGCAGAACCACTTAACGGAGAATTGCCATCGATGACAGAAGCTTGCCAACTTGTAGCCATCTTCCGGAAAGATGACTTAAGGTGGCATAAAATTGCAGCAGCCGTACCCGATTTAACGGTGATAAGAGCTACTTCGCCGCTGGATCACAGTTCAACATGGATCGAAATTTTCCCGAAAACAGTATCAAAAAGTCAATCTGCACAGTGGATCTGTGACAATTTCCAAACCGGCACGCCCCTAACACTGGCAATCGGTAATGATTATAATGATTTGGACCTTCTTCACTGGGCAGATCATGCCAGAGTGGCCAACAATGCTCCGGCAGCTATAAAGTCTCAATTCCCCGTTGTCCGAAGTAATAATCATGATGGCTTCACCCACGCAGTACATCAATTGATGCAATAGATCCGAGGTTAAAATATGAAGTGCCATAAATGTTCTCATGAAGTAGAACGGTCTCAAAAACCGGGCAGAGCCGATTACTGTCCGAAATGCAGCTCTGCGCTTCGCTGTTGCATGAACTGTGATCTCTATCTCGAAACTGCATATCATCAATGTAGAGAAAATCAGGCAGAATGGGTCTTTGACAAAGAAGCTCCAAATTTCTGCAGCTATTTTAAGATGAACACTAAAGATGTAAAAAAGAAGAAAAACGATAAAGCAGCTGATGCGCGCCGCAAACTGGATGAACTATTTGGTGAGTAAGTTACAAAGATGCACAGACGCCAATTGAACATAGATTTATGAAAAGCAGGAGCATTGTCCGCAGATGACGCAGATAAGAGCAGATTACTGATAATATTAGGTTAGGTACAGGGCATGAATAAGAAAGGGAAAAAGCGAAAAAAAATATTCGATCATTACTTACAAGCATTGAATGTTATTTTTACAAATGTAGTTGATTTTGCAATATGCCCATTATGTTTGAATAGATTTAATAGTTTTAATGATTTCTCGTTGGAACATGTACCACCAGAATCGCAAGGTGGGAAAGACATATTAATAACTTGTAGGATATGTAATTCAAAAGCTGGGTATACAATTGATAACCAACTACACAAACAAGAGCTGGTAAAAAACTTTTATGAAAATCTAGAAAATTCGAGAAAAATCAAATTTAATCTTCCAGGAGTTAGCTTGAATTCTTCTATCGAACATAAACTTAGATCACAATTCATAATAAAAATATCGAAAGATAATAATCATCCTGAAAATATAAAGAAATTTGAAGCTGTTGTTTCATCGTACAATGAAAATAATAACTGGCATGAATGTAATTTCAGTATAAATAAAATGATTAAGTACAACCCTTTTCAGGCAGAAATATGCTATTTGAAATCTGCATACTTAATTGCGTTTGTACAGTTTGGTTATCGCTATATTTTTCGGGACGAATTACAGATTGTGCGAGAACAAATAAATAATTATAAAACTAGAACTATTAATGGATTTTTTGCAAAAAATGAAGGTTTAAGTGAAGACCAAAATTATCTTATTATCCTTGATGAACCATTCAAAGCATTAGCGGTTAAATTTGGTAATAAATATATTTTCTTACCATTTCTCGAATCTAAAAAAAATTTTTATAAATCATTGTCTAAGTATGATAGCACTAATTTAGAAATTAGAGGTACAAAATTATCTGTTCCAACAAAGACAGAGTTGTTATTTGATTTTGTTAAAATTTAAATATACCTAACCCATGTTAGCTGTCGGACACGCCCGGCTCGGCGGTTCGGTTCGGTTTGGGCTCGTTCGGCTTCTGGCGGCTTCCGCCGTCAACGACGCAGCTTAGCGTGGCGGGTTAATTTTGAGCTTTGTAAGGCGTTTTCATCGTGGCAGCCCGATTAAAAATGGTTGGGCGCACCGCAGAAACAAATGTTATGCATCGAGATATGTGGAAGTAGAATAATTAAATGAAAGATCAGCAATGCCGGTTGAATCGATCACTCCAGGTCTGCATGCTAAAGCCATACACCCCACTCAGAGCTATCAGCCCGGCCAGATCGTTCGCGGCCAACTGGTAGAAAGACTGCCCGGTGACCTGTGGAAAATTAAACTTGGCAACGCAGAAACTACGGCAAGACTTACCGGGAAGCCTCTGACCGGCACTACTTTCAATGCACGTATAACATCCACAACACCACAGATGACTCTACAGATACTATCCAGCCAATCCGGAAAAAACCCACTGGGGCAGGCTGGACTTCCTTCGTCTGAAGGTCTGACTCAGTTGGCGCAGATGGTCAAGACACTGAATGCCGGAGCAGCATCACAGTTACAACCAATCTTAAGCATGACAGATACCACTGCATTAACACCACAGATCACTCAATGGATTGAAGGCTTCGGCCATCTCTTTGAGGGACGGCTCGCCGTAATTCTGGCTGACCTGCTTCATGTAAATCCCCTTCTCACCCATGCACGCCTGAAACGACACCGCGGCTTGCTGCGTCTCTTTAAAACCGACTTGAAACCAATATTAATCCGCCTTAAAAACAACCTTGCCGGGCAAACCGATGCTCTTAGCAAGCAACTGGCCGGACGCATTGAACGCTGGCTTGATGCCTATGGCCCGGACGAATCCGGCCTTCTCTCTATTCCTCTTCCCTGGGACAATGGAGAAGCAAGGCTGGAACTACGCCTTCCACGCCGTAATCAATCACGCCAGTCATTTCAAATGGCTATTGAAATGGACAGCACAAAACTTGGCCCCATGCGCATTTCTTTCTGGCACACAGCAGAACAACTGATTATCAGGTTGAATGCGCAGAATCAATCGACAATTAAGCAATTTGAGAAAGAAAAAGAATCTCTACAAGAGTCACTTCAAGGTTCATTCCAAAATGTGGAAGTCAGAGTGGGAGAATGGGGTGAGCATATTGTCTTCAAACGCCCCAAGCTGGATATGAAAGGATAGAGATGTTAAGCAAACGCGTCGCTGCCATAAAATATGTTAAAGAAAAAGACCGCGCCCCAAAACTGGTGGCCAAGGGTCGTGGCTATCTGGCAGAAAAAATACTGGAAGCAGCCCATGCCCATGATGTTCCCATCCAGGAAAATGAAATCCTGGTCAGCGCGCTGGATGTACTCGACTTGAACACAGAGATACCACCGGAGCTCTACAAAGCCGTGGCAGAGGTTTTGGCGTGGGTCTATCGCCTGGAGAATATTGATATGAACTGATAAGATGGTTTCAAAGACATAGCCTGACCATCTGCCGCATGAATAATCAATCAACTACATGGAGTAATGTAAAATTATTAGATGCTACAGGATACTACTCTCTCATCTTCAATACTGAAGGGATATAATAATGCGCTTTTTACGAATAATCTCTATATATATTCTATTCATCCCCATCTTGCTGCAAGCCCAGGACGATACAACTTTCATTGATATAAAAACTATCGATATTGGTAGTGTCAAATGGCACATAACCAACAATGGCAGATATTCTTCATCTGCATTTGGCAACCAGATGGAACATACTGCAATGTTTCCTGCAAGGTGGGATACCCCCGGTCTGTTGTACAATGCCGGGATCATTATTGTGGCAAAAATTGACGGAGAGTGGCAGGGTGCCCTGGCCCATAGACGTTCGGACTTTCAACCGGGCACGCTGGAAAACGGTGAACCTTCCGATCCTGATAATCCTATATTTAAAGTACACAAATTCAATGAAGGTGAGATTGCCCCTCAAGAATTGCTGGATCTTGGCTGCCCGCCTGCTACCATTGGCGGACAGATGCTGTTTACAGTATATCATGATCTCTGCAGCCATCAACGATATACAGGTAATGACTGGCAGCCCAATACCGAAGCACTTCAAATTGAAGTCAGGCAGACAGTATATTCAGATACCTCAGATGATGCACTGAAGCACTCTGTATTCAGCAGATACGAAATAATCAATCGTGGCTCTTCACATTTTGAAGAAGCTTATTTAATAATTCATCTTGATCCTGATATTGGTGATAAGAATAATGATTATGTTGGTTACGACACCGAATATGACCTGGTATATGCTTATAATGGCACATTGACAGACAGCAAATACGGAGAAAACCCTCCAGCTTTTGCATGTGGCTTTCTTCCCGATGCAGATGCGCTGACTAAAAAAGCAAGTACCGCCACATACTTCAAGTCACCTTTTTTTGAGTCAGTAGTAGGTTTTCCAACTCCTCCCTATCGAAATTACTCAAATTATGCTAAAGGGTTCAGGCAAAACGGTGCTCCATGGATAGATCCCACAACAGACCAGGAAAGCAAGTACCCCCTTTCCGGAGATCCTATACTCGGCACAGGCTGGATAGCCAGGAACACATTCAACCCGACTGATTTCCAGATTGGCATATCATCAACACCGTTTTCCCTGGCACCCGATGAGAGTCATATTGTTAACTCAGTGATGATCATAGGTGCCGGTGTGAACCGGGATCATTCCATTCAGTTAATGCGGCTGCACGCCGGACGTATACGTTGGCACTGGCAGTGGAATATCCTCCCGATACTGACATCTGTAAATGACAAATCATATCCCCTACCGGAACAGATTAGACTCTCGGCCTATCCAAACCCCTTCAATCCGCAAACGACAATACATATCAATCTGAATAGATCCGGACATATAAAGCTGGAAATCTTTGACATACTGGGAAGAAAGGTTGAGACAATAACCAATGGTCTGCAAATGGCAGGCGAGCACGTTTTCCAATGGACGGCTAAAGATCTGCCCAGCGGTGTCTATCTGTGCAGGGCTACTTCCGGCTGCGATGTCAAGATTCAGAAGCTGGTGCTACAGAGATAGTTCGATTATTTCTATCAATGCATACAAATTGTAGATGGATTTATTGCAGCCTATATTGAAGTTATGGGGGCTGTATTAAAAAAAACTTGTACTAATAAAATAAGGAGCAACAAATGAAATTAATGAGAATATCCATAGCCGTTCTGTTGGCTGCAGTTATTGTTCTTGGTTACATGGTTGTAACCCGCCCAGCTACAGCCGATGCAACACAGGAACAGGCACTAACACCCCAGGAAAAATTGGTTGTAGTATGGACAAGTGGCGACAAGGAAGTAGCAATGAAAATGGCATTCATGTACACTTACAATGCAAAAAAATATGGCTGGTGGAAAGACATCACCTTGCTTGTCTGGGGCCCATCATCCAAACTGTTGACTGAAGACAAAGACTTGCAGGATTACATTAAGAAAATAAAGGACGAAGGCATTTATGTAGAGGCATGCAAAGGCTGTGCTGATCTTTACGCCATTGCCGACCAGCTCACTGCCATGGGTATCACAGTTAGATACACAGGAGATGTTCTTACTAACTACATTAAAGAAGGTCGTCATGTGCTGACATTATAATAACACACTGCCAATCCGCAGGCTAGCAACATCCAACACAGCAGAATAAAAATTAAGCCGGCATACAGCCAGTTCAGGTTGTTGACAAACATAAAAAGAATTGTCATCTCCGAGTGTTCCTATCGGAGATCTTCGTTCAGTTGAGGTCAAAACGAAGATGCCCTGTTGGAGCATCAGGGCATGACATTGGGTTAGGGCTACTTTTTCAACACGCTATTCAACTTCAAAAAGCGGCCCTGCTGTATTCCCGGTCTTCATCACCAGCCCGTATACCAGCCGGGTTAAAGCATGCAACTTTTCATAATCAATCTTGTCAGCATCATCCGTAGGACGATGATAATCACGATGTGATCCGGAATAATAAAAGACAATGGGTATATCTTCCTGCATAAAGGGATAATGATCACTGCGCGTAGAGCCGGCCCGTCTGTATTTCATTGCCCAGTTGACAGTCTCCTCATTTGCCTGCTCCAGAATGGTCTTGACTGCACCATCACCTTCATTGGAATAATATGCGATATGAGTTCTGGCACTATCACTATCTGATTGAGAACGGCCCATCATATCAAGATTGACCATGAATTTTATTCTATCCAATGGAATGGGAGAATTATCAACAAAATATTTGGCACCAAGCAAACCAAGTTCTTCTGCAACAAATGCTATGAAACAGACAGAACGCTTAGGCGGCTTTAAGGCAATGGCATCGGCTACTTCCAGCATTGAAGCTATACCACTGGCATTATCATCGGCACCATTGCATATCTCACCGCGCCTGGGAGGGATATGATCCAGATGAGCACCAACTACAATATACTCTTTCTTTAACACAGGGTCTGTGCCAGGCACATATGCTACCAGGTTTGGCGGCAGTCTTACACCGCTCTTTTTACCGGGATTGAAACGTACTGATACACCCTTTACAACAGATGGAAGGTAAGGCGGAATGCCATTTGTGGAGTCCAGCGGCATAAAAGCATGATTTTTAAAAATTGCTCTGGCAAAGGGATCCAGCACAGTTAAATGTGTGCGTTTTACCTGATCAGCACCTTTTCCATCCATTATACGAAGATGAGTATCCATCAGCACATCTCCAAAAGTCTTCCAGTACTTCGCTGTCCAGGCATCAGCAAGGCGGATGACCGCAACTACACCCCGACTGGCCGCTGCATCCAGACGCTGCTGACTGCGCCGCCCTCCCTTATAGAGCTGCACTAAAGAATCAGGCAGAGCACTGCCTTTCTTGGGTACCCGCGATATCATCACAGCAACTTTACCCCCAAGATCAAGTCCGGCATAATCATTATAGCTGCCCCGTTCAATTCCATAACCCACATAGACAACGGGACACTTCTGCCGTAAAATTTTATCATTCTGAAGAAGGTCAAATTTAAAATCTTTACCCTGCTTAAAACTCAATTTACCAGTACCTGAATATATTACGACAGAGCCTGTATCATCTTCTGTAGATTTCCAGAAAGGCACACCCTGCCTGTAGGTTTTACGTCCGTTTTTACCCTTTAAAAGCTTGTGTAGACCGCTGTGTCTATAACAACCCTCTACATATTTTACAGCCTTTGCATAGCCGGGACTTGCAGTGACTCGGCCTTCCATGGAATCTGCAGCAAGAGTATACACATGGCGTTTAAGCGTTTTAAGTTTAATAGATCTGCCGGCAGCTGTTTCCAAAACAGATTGGGCATAGAGACTTGAAGTTAATAGTACAATAGCTGCTGCTAAAGCCGCGACAAATTGATCTTTACTATTCATATACACTCCGTAATATTCATATAGACATCAAAATTTTCTGGGACTAATAATGAATTATACGGCAATAACGGTATAATGTTTGGTCATTTACAATTTGTTACAATTCAGAAATGAGCTATTTATATTTTCTTCGTAATATGCTCCATATCCAAAAACAACCATCAAAATAAGAGTTGTAATATACAGCTCAGGGAGAAAGTGTTTATGAAGAAAATTATACTAATTGCATTATGCCTGCTGCCGTTAATCAATATCTTTCCGGATATAAAATCCGCCATGTATGGAAATATTGAAGGGCAGGTTATTGACAGGGCTACACAGCAACCATTAAAAATGGTAAATATAATTGTCATAGGTACAAGCATCGGTGCTTCTACAGATGAAACCGGTCATTTTATAATTAAACACTTAACTGTGGGGCATCACCGTTTAAAGGCTATGATGATGGGATATAAGAGCCAGATCATCACCGAAGTACAGGTAGCAGCCGGCAGGGTTACTAAAATTGAATTTAAACTGGAAGAGACAGTGGTTAAACTTAATAGTGGCATCGTTGTTACATCGGACTACTTTCAGCAGGATGCGGAACGCCCCATCAGCCTTAAATCACTATCACCAAGGGAAATTCGTAATTCTGCGGGAACTGCCGAAGATATCTACATGATTTTAAAATCAATGCCGGGAATCGCCTCCATGGGAGGGCCCAATGCCAATATGATCGTGCGGGGAGGCGCACCAGATGAGAACCTTACCATTCTTGACGGAATGGAGATCTACAGTCCTATCCATTTTTCTCAACCTAATATGTCAATGGGCATTATTAGCATTATTCATCCATCACTATTAAAAAGTGTTGATCTCATGACCGGTGGTTTCTCTGCTGAATACGGAAATAAACTCTCTTCGGTATTTAAAATGAATATTAAAGAAGGACATCGTTCAGAATGGACTCAGGACTACTCATTAAACATGGCTGGTTTTGGTGCACTGATAGATGGACCAATTTCTAAAAATACTTCCATGATTCTATCGGTGCGCAGAGGTTTCTTTGACATCATCACAAATATGATGGATAGACCGGTTGCTCCGCGTTATTGGGACGGTGTTGCCAAGTTAACTCATAGAATTGCCGCTAATCATAAGTTAGACTTAACAGCCTTTTATTTCAGAGATAACCTCACAAAAGACGGCATAGTCAAAGATCCCCCACACAGCATGAGAAAAGAGTATTATCATATCGAAAAAGAGATAATAGGATCGGCAATCGGCCTGAACTGGACATGGATGACCAGCCACGATGGATTTCTGAAAACAACAGTGTCATACACGGGAAACAGATGGAACTCCGAATCCGGCAGTGAGGCTGTCCCTGATATGGACACTGAAGACATAACAGAAGAGCAGCTGCTGATAAAAACCGTGTTTACTAATAATCTTGGCAGGCAGTTTAGCCTGAAAACGGGTATCTCCATGCGCGGCATTGACCCGCAGCACATCGTTTCCATGACACCTGACACAATGATAACCGGACTGATAAATCCAGCTATTCATATTGCATTTCGTCCTGACAGGCAGTACAGGGCCGCTGGCTTCATGCAGACAACATGGAAAGCTTCTCCGCTTTTTACAATGAGCGGCGGGCTCAGGGGTGACTATTATGATTTCACCGATGAACTTAAAATCAGTCCCCGCTTGAGCCTGCACTGGCAATTAGAGGAGCGATTAGCATTTAATGCCGCATGGGGTAATTATTATCAGACACCCAATGCATTTCAAGTCAGTCGGGATATAAGGAATATTTCTTTACAGTCACGCCAGGCAGAACATGCCATTATAGGTCTGGAATATCTGATTGCACCGGATACCAAATTAACCCTTGAAGCTTATCATAAAGAGATGAATGATCTTTTTGTCAGCTCAGATACAACAAATCTGATTACAAATTCCGGAAAAGGTTCATCCGACGGAATTGAACTATATATTCAAAAGAAAATGAGCGATCGCTGGGTTGGGAGCCTCTCTTATACCTTATCCAAATCCAAGAGACAGGATGGAGCCAAGCTTCCGGAATATAATTATGAATTTGATCAAACTCATAATTTAACTGCAATTATCGGATTTGCACCCAATAATAATTGGCGTTTTGGAATGAAAATACAATATGCAACCGGTATGCCTTATACACCTGTTCTGGGTATGGCCCATCAAAATGGTGTCAACATAGCCTTAAAAGGACCAAAAAATTCAGAGAGGTATCCCGATATTTTCAGAGCCGATCTGCGCATTGACCGCCATTTTCATTTTGCCGGATGGACTCTTACAGCCTATGTTGATATTTGGAACATCACAAATCGTGACAATATACTCTTTTATAACTATGAAATAGCTGAAAATAAAGTAAAACTTAATCCTTCATATGATTTCAAACTGCTGCCAACCCTGGGATTGACAGCACAGTTTTAAATAATATTGACTCCTTGATAAAAAAGAGTTATTTTATCCTGAGCAATGAAGCCTAAAAACACATGAATGACGACTCTTTCGGGGCGACCTCTTCGCAATCGGGATAAAAAAAAATGAGAGACAAATGTCCACACAAATACTTGTAATCGATGATGATGTTGACCTTAACGGTCTGCTGACTGATTATCTAAGCGGTTTTAGTTACGAAGTTGTAACAGTTGTGCATCCGGCAGAGGGACTTCGACTGATCAAGTCCCGCCCGCCTGACCTGGTCATTCTGGATATAATGCTGCCTGACATGGACGGATTCGAAGTCTGCCGGGAGATTCGTAAAATGTCTGACGTGCCTATTATAATGTTGACGGCCAGAGGCGAAGTAACCGACCGCATTGTTGGCCTTGAAATGGGAGCAGACGACTATCTACCCAAACCTTTTGAGCCGCGGGAACTACAGGCACGTATCCATTCAATTCTGCGCCGCCTGCAGTCTGGCAGATCAGACAGTCGTCTTGTATTCGGAACGCTTGTACTTGATCCGGGCCGGCATACAGTCTGCCTTGACTCCAGGTCCATTGACCTTACAACCATGGAGTTTGAAGTACTTTCTATACTGATGAATAGACCCGGAATACTTATGACCAGGGATCGCATTATGAATAATACCCATAATCTTGACTGGAATTCTTTCAACCGGACTGTTGATGTGATAATAAGTCGGATCAGACAAAAATTGAATGATGATCCCAAAAATCCACAATGGATTAAGACAATCTGGGGTTCAGGATACAAATTTATCGGAGATGAGACAGATGCCCATACGATCTAATAATTCATCCACTCAAAATCTCTTTAATAAAAGAACGAAGCATATAAAAAAATGGCACTCAATATTTGTCCGCCTTTTTTTGTCACTTCTTGCAGTACTGTTAATTGTCAATACTCTCTTCATGATATTCTTCGGCACTATGATGGGCAGTAATTTCAATGAACCGATAATGAAAAACATCCAACACCATGCAGACCTGCTGGCCCTTGAACTTGGTTCACCTCCGGATACCATGTTGGCTCATCAATATGCAATCGAATACAATCTACAAATTATTTATGAACATGAAAATTTTACCTGGTTCACTGATCCTTCTGCTATGTCAATTGCATCGATGCAGCAGGAGAGAAAACCACCACATATGGGGCCGGGCAGTTTGTGGCATAGTACTTTTATTGTAGAAATGGCAGATGGTGCCCGATATGGCCTTCGCTGGAAGACTCAATGGGCCAGAATGACTCATAGCAGGCTTCTATTCGGTTTAATCCTGGCAGTGACCTTGGTATTCATCATAGCACATCTTTATTTTCGGAAAGTATTACGACCGATTAAAATTCTTCAAAACGGTGTTGAAGAGATTGGCAGAGGGAATTTAGATACATGCCTGACAAAGATCAGGGACGATGAACTGGGCTGTCTGATAGATGCCTTCAATGACATGATACGCCGGATCAAAGAGATGATCTCAGCACGCGATCAATTACTGCTGGATGTTTCCCATGAATTACGCTCCCCAATTACACGTATGAAACTGGCACTGGAGTTTATTCCTGATGTAGAAAAAAAGTACAACCTTCAAAAAGATATCACCGAGATAGAGATGAAAATTACAGAACTGCTTGATTCAGCCCGTCTTGACCAGGGATACGGCATGCTCAAACCAGAAAAAATTAACCTGATACACATGCTGGATGATATAACACAGATATTCCACGCACGCAAACCGACAGTGCATTTAATTGCTTCAACTACTGAATTAATGATTGTGGCCGATGAACAGCGTCTTAGAACTCTTTTTAAAAATCTACTGGAAAACAGCGTCAAATATTCTATACCAAATAGTAGACCGGTAATAATATCTGTTGAAAGGCAGGATGACCAAATCCATATTCAAATTACTGATGACGGTCCCGGCATACCCGAAACAGATCTGCCATTTATCTTTGAACCATTCTTCAAAGTTGACCGTTCTCGTTCCAGAGACTCAAGTGGCTACGGACTGGGGCTCTCACTCTGTAAAAAAATTATCACTGCCCACGGCGGTTCAATCAAAATTAATAACAGAGACAATCGAGGAATAATTGTAACATTGTCAATTCCTGGTAATACTTTACACGGATGACCACAGATAGAACTTCAAAATTATCTTAGATCCGTTCTTATCCGTGTAATCTGTGTCATCCGTGTTCAATTGTACTTTTCCCTTTATACTACATCACGCCGCACCAGATCCCAAATAGCCGTTATGCTGCCGATTAATCCACCTGCCATTCCAAAGATCAACGGTCTCAGGATCAAATCTCCCTTTGAAAACCCCATAATTAACCAGCCAGGCATGGCCCAGGGATAAAAGTCCCGGTATTCAGTCTGGATGATAATAAAACCTGCCACTGTCATCACTACACCAAAGGCCAGGGGTGCCACAAATCCCCTCCACCTCAATGCCACCCATTGATGTATTACAACAATAAACCAGGATGCAGCCAGAGACAGTCCCAGATACGCCAATGCCGACAACCACGGTATTGCATTATGCTGAAAGCCATATGCTGGTCGTATCCATACTAATACAAAACCAAAAAATAGGATTGAAGCCCATAATATAATCAGACTTAGTGCCATTAATGCCATTGCAGCCATAAATTTGGCTGCATAAATTTCAACACGGCGTACCGGTTGAATTAAAATCTGTTTCCAATGCGATTCCTGGTGCTCCAGCCCTGCCAGCAGTGCCGTCTCCAATGTAATAAAGAGCGGCAGCATCAGCAGAGACCAAAACATCATTGTCTGTTGAAAAAAAGGAGTCCAGGGCGAGAGACCATCTTTAGGATCTCCTACCCCCATTTTTAAAATTATGAAAAATTGTAATAATGTGACTACCGAAGGAGCAACAAAGATCAGCGTCCAGGCCAGTGTATTCCTCATCTTCATCCATTCCAACTGAAACAATTTAATAATATTCATTATACATCCTCTTCTGTCATGGCCAGGTAATGATCTTCCAGGGTGGGTTGAACATAGGCCAGGTGAAACACAGCTTTACCCTCTTGAACCAACCTTGCATTCAGGATAGCCAGATCACTCTCTGCAGTCCCCGGTAATATTAAATGCCGGCCTTCACTATATTCCACATTAATTCCCCACGCAGTCAGCAGTGCAAATACTTCATCGGGACGATCAACTCCTATCACACATTGACCCGTTAGCTTATCATGCAGATCTCCCGGCGTCCCTTGAAATATCAATGCTCCTTCATTGATAATACCCAAGTGTGTGGCGGTCTGCTCTATTTCAGAGAGGTAATGGCTTGAAAGAAAAATAGTCACACCCCATTCATCGGGCAATTTGCGGATGAGGCTGCGCATCTCACGAATACCAGCAGGATCAAGTCCATTGGTCGGTTCATCCAGAATAAGCAGCTCCGGCCTGCCCAATAGTGCTCCGGCTAATCCCAATCGCTGACGCATGCCCAGAGAATAAGTTTTAACTTTACGATTGGCGACATCTTTAAGTCTCACAATTTCCAAAACATCATCAATACTTGAAGTAGACAGATCACGCATACGACGCAGAATATCAAGATTTTGATATCCGGAAAGATGAGGGTATGACGAGGCCGTTTCCACTAGAGCTCCAACGCGCCTCATAATGGCAGGTGTAGAATGTTTGACAGGCTGACCGAATAAACAGAGCATGCCCGCATCTGGTTTGAGCAGCCCTAAAAGCAATCTTATAGCCGTAGTTTTACCTGCACCGTTCGGCCCTAAAAAACCGAATACACAGCCTCCGGGCACATCAAGATTTAATCCTTTTACAGCGTGCACTGTACCAAAAGACTTACATAAATTCTCAATGTATATCGCTTTATTATTCATTTTACTCTATCCCCTTTTCAATCCGAACGCTGGGCTTCATGCTCTTTATAAAAAATATTCCATCTGTCATAGCAGCCCACGGAGCCTTAAAATCACCATATCCATACAATCTGCCCCATTGGGGAATATGAAGCCAATTCGTCAAGGGAAGTACCCGGCAATCCAGGAAAGCGAAATCATCTCCACAACCCGCCCACTCTGTCTCCAACGCTTTTGGATTGGCTGGAGGCACCGCATCTGCCGGCCTGAACACCGTTCCTGCCTGACCGTCAAATGAAGTAAATGCAACAGTATACAACCTATCTCCCAAACGGTTCTTTACATACTGTGCTGCCGGAATCATCTGTATCTCAGAACCTTGCTCTATAAGATGCCTGTTGTAATTCAAATGTGAGTTGGCACCCCATACAATAATTTTTTCATCAGAAAAATATGTTTCTTTTAACCAGATCAGATTCTCTCCCATAATCCTGTCACGGATATTCATCACATCAACACAGCTTTCAGGGTGTTGAAAATCAGCATTCCAGAACATGTACATAATCTCTGCAAAACCCAGCAGGGCGCGCCCTGCCACTATCTCCTGGACATTGTCGGTCGTCTGAATAATCAACTTACCCACATCCCTTATCTGCTTCAGGATAAGATTCTGCTGTAGTGAATCAGGCTTGCTTCTAAATAATACTCCCGGATTAAAAAACAGATTAAATAAATACGGATGTGAATCACGGATCACCTCCAAAGCATGTGTAGAAATCAGCTGCTCAATCACAGCAAAACGTTCATCAGCTGAAGCCATATTGTTGGGCTGTGCATCAAATCCACAAAAACGCAGATGATCACCATTCTCCCTGCATTGATCGATGTACTCCATTAACGGCTGGAACTGCCGGCTCTGTGTCCATACAGGAAAAATAAATCGAGAAAGAGCCTCTACTGCTGCCGTTTCCCTGGCCAGAAACCTCTTCCACTCTCTCTCACCGTCAAACATTGAACTTTCAAAAGCAATTATCTTGAAGTCCAGTTCTTCATGAAGGAATTTTATCAACCTTGTCTTGGCCAGGAATGTTGCACCATCACCGTGGGATTGCTCCCCAAGCATTATCATATCTACATCTTTCAGAGTCTCCTTCAGAAATGACAGATCATCAAAATTGATAACATCCGGATCAATAGTATCGATTGTGTATGCATTTTTCTTAAAAAAATCAACAATCTGCGCCTGAGAAACCGTCACTTTGACAATTATGGCCAATAGAAATACAATATGTTTAATCTTCATCGTCTGTCTCCATTACTAATATTTTGAACAAAATAGTCCCATACCGGATCACGCATATTCTGATAATCTTTAATTGAAGGCAAGATTTCAACATGGGGTTTGATATATATTCCATCAGCAATAAAGGGATTCGCCCTCTGCCAAATTTTAGTTGAATGAGAAAATGTCAATCCTGAATGACAAAGTTTTATCTTCTCTGACTGGCCATAACGCACGCTATTATTTCCACATGGTTCACCAATGAGCAAGGCCAGATCATTATCTTTTGCTATAACCACAGGGAATGTGCCTGCACTGTAAGTTGTTTTCCCCATAAATATAACAATCTGCCCATGAAAGCGCATAGACTCAGCCACTGGTAAAAGAGTATAATGTCCGTCAAATATTTCCCGATTCTCCATACCATTACGCTGCCAGGCGCGGTACAGCCAACAATCCTGCGTATCAGAAATACAATAGCGGAATATATCAATAAAGGGCTGAGCATCTCCGCCAGACATTCTTCTTAAATCAAGGACAATAGTTTTCGCCTTATTATTTCTGGCAGTCTCCATCAGCTCATCAGTAAATGTATCAGAGAGCGGTGCTGCAACACTGCCGAACTGACAATAAACAGTCTGATATTCAGAATGATAGCGATAAAAATGCGTATCAGCGGGTGCAGTGATAAAATTCCGGACAAATGGACGGTACTGCGGAGCCGAGCGAATCGGCGCAAACGGCAGGCGGATTTCATGGCGGTGGAAATTTTGTTCCAGGATGACAACAATAGAATCAGAGTCTGCTGCACCCACTTCACGCAGAAGCATCTCATTGCCCATCCAGAATGCATTGCCAAACTGAGCTTTGCGGAGATGAAAGTGATTCCCCATATCACTGGAGAGAACCTTGTTCACCAATCTTTCCAGCGACAATGTCTCATAGGATCCAATACTGAGAACTTTGGCATACTTCAATGAATTATAGCTGGAATCCAGAACAGATACAACATGGAGATCATCACCAAACCAGGAAAGAATCAGGGGAAGATAACGGCTATCTCGAGATGAATATGATACCCATGCATGCCCGTCACCCAACTCATGAATAAAGGGCATGATATGAAAATAGAAATCTCTATTATTGTCTATTGATACAAGGCTGGCATGCATTGAATCTACGAGCTGCTGAAAATTAGTGCGGCATGTAAAAGGCAGAGGATAATCAGCTAAACCGGGATGGCGCTCCTCAAGTGCTTGTACAATCTGCCTGAAATCGGATTGATAGCCATTTTCCGACTTATGACATGACCATAAAAATGATAACAGTAAAAAAACGGATAACAAAAATTTCATGACATCTGTCTCCCTTGATGATTCCACTACCATCCGACCACACAAGATGGCATTGAAATATCACCGGAATATCAGACAAATGTCACAATTCTGTCACAGCGGTAGGTTGAACATAAAACAGCTGCCTTCATTAAGTTTGCTGGTGACGCTGACGCTCCCATGCATAGCCTCTACCAGTTCTTTCACTAAAGCCAATCCCAGCCCGGCACCAGAATGTTGCATCTGATGCTTCCCACGCCAGAAAGGCACCCAAATATCATTTAACTCATTTTCCGCTATACCCGCACCGGTATCAGCCACAGAAACATAGACCATGGTATCATCAGATTTGATTGAAATCGATACCAATCCACCCGGCTGTGTATGATCGATGCCATTGCGAAGAAGATTAATAAGGATCTGGTCCAGACGCCGGGGATCTGCCATTATCAGTGGACAGATCTCTGGCAAATGGGTTATTATTTCTACACGATTCCGTTGCCAGGCGTATTCCTTTAGAGCGGTGACTCTTTCCTTGATCAAAGGAAGAATATCGAATGATGACAGACGGATTTCCAAAGAACGAGTCTCTGCCTGTGCCAGGGTAAAAAGATCTTCAATTAGCCCGTCCAACCGTTTGACTTCCTGGCGTATCACATCAAGAGACAGGTCATCGGTTCTCCCATGCTGCATGTTTTCCAGATGAGCAGAAAGAATAGCAACTGGAGTACGCAGTTCATGGGAGACCGTGGCTATAAGCTGCCGCCTTTCATCAAGCAGAGCTGATACAGTCTCTTTTTCATTGGTCAATTTTTTCAAAGCATCATCAAGTGATGCTGCCAGCGTATTAAAATCAGACTCCAGTGTGGCAATTTCATCCTTTCCTGAGATTATCAATCTTGTCGAGTGATGCCCTTCGCGGAATGCCTTGACAGCCTTTGCCAAGGCCTCAATGCGCTTTATCACAGGATTACTGATGCGGTAGGCTACAAAAGCCAGAGGAGTAAAAAAAATTATTATTAGAAAAAAACCAGTTACCACTACTATTGCTATAATTGGAAAAACATTAACCAACAACCTGGCCATCATTGTGGTTGCAATGCCGGCTTCCGGAAATACTGTGGAGGCCGAACGGGTTGCATGTAAACTCAGCCATACAGTCCACATACCCAAAACCGTAAGTAAAAGCATTATATGACCATGCATAATAGCCCAGCGAAGGCGGCGCTGCCGGAGCACATTCCATTTAATGAGCATGTTAAAAAACAGACGGGCACCCAAAAATAAAGGCCCTGACGCTATCATAGATAGTAATAATACCAGCCTGCCATGATTGCCGGAAGCCCAGAAAGGATTTAAATGAAACAGCACACTGCCAAAATGGAAAACACTGCCCAATGCAGCAGAAAAGGAAAATGCCAATAATAGATGATATGTCTTTGACCGGACATTTGGCGTACGCCAACGGGCAGCACTCCACAAAGCCGTCATTATTGTAACATAGAAAAGCCCCTGTCCTACAACAGTGCACCCAAGCTCCACTCGCAGTCTGAACAGACCCATCATGAACAGTATGGCGGCAATAATACATTCAAACCATACTTGCATACCGCCGGAGGATCTCCATAATCTCTTTAAAAAATTCATGCGGATCTCCGCTTCAGCCGGTATCCGACACCCCATACAGTCTCAATAGCATCACCATGGTCTTCCAGTTTTTTCCTGAGTTTTAAAACAGTATTATCAACCGAACGATCCGTTACAACAACATCATTACCCCAGATTGAATCCAGCAAATAGCTGCGGCTGAAAACACGCCCGGGATGGCGCATCAAAAGTGCCATCATATCAAACTCAATCTTTGTAAGATCAACCATGCGGCCTGAAACAAGGAACTCACGAGTAGAAGCCATCAGGCATATTTCACCGTAATGCAGCTCATCTTCTCCTACGGATTGATCCTCTGCAATCTGCTGTTTAATTAAATCATGACGCCTCAAAATCGCTCGTACCCTGGCAGTCATCTCACGCAGGCTGAAAGGTTTTGTGAGATAATCATCTGCACCCAACTCTAATCCCATGATTCTGTCCAGTTCATCACTCCGTGCTGTCAGCATGAGCACAGGCACATAGTCCGTCTGCCTGAGACGACGTAAAACAGTCAGTCCATCCATGCCCGGCAGCATCCAGTCAAGAATGACCAAGTCTACCTCAGAATTTTGCAACATGTCCAGGGCTGATTCGCCATCACCAACATGCTGAACATCAAAACCCGAACGTTTCAGTTCTTCCACAATAACATTGGCTAATTCAACTGTATCTTCAACAAGCAAGATTTGAGGCATTATACTATTCCATTTTTCAAGGATTTTAATAAAATAACAGAATTTAGATATAAATGCAAGATTTTAAAACCCCGCCTACGGAACAGCGGGGCAGGGTACAATAAATTTCGCTATCTGTTTATTCACATCTAAGCGTCTTTACCGGATTCATACGGGCAGTACGCAGAGCATGGATATTGACAATGATTAGCGCAAATACCGCCATCATAATCATGACCAGCGGCGGCCCCCACAGTGGAAATGAAGTATGATATGCAAATTGCCGAAACCAGCGAGTAGTTATATAATATGCAGGGAGCCATACAATCATATTTGAAAGTATGATTAACATAAAGAATTTTCGGCTCAACAGAAGTCCTATATCATAGAATGAAGCACCCAGTACTTTACGTATGCCTACTTCCTTGGTGCGTGATTTAATAATAAATGCAGATAATCCAAACAATCCCAGGCAGGCAATTAGTATTGAAAAAACAGAAACCACTGCCACAATCTTCAAAAGCATAGCCTCCGAATTATAAAGTTGTTTCACCCTGTCATTGTAATGTAGATATTCAAAAGGTTCCTGGGTGGCATAATTATCCCATACCTTCTGTATGGCCCTTATAGTTTCCCGGCCTGATTCAGGATGTAGTCTAATCATTAGTGATCCCCAGAGCCACCCTTTATTATAAAAAACCACCGGTCTGATAGGTCTTCTTAAACTTTCCATATGAAAATCCTCAACAACACCGACAATTACAGCAGTAGTATCATGGAATGAAAAATATATTTTCTGCCCGATTGGATCTGACATACTAAATGCCCGCATCGCTGATTCATTTATTATTACAGTATTGCCAAAATCACTGGTAAGCCCGTCTCTGAACCACCGGCCTTCTTTTAAGGGGACTCTGAAAACACTAAAATAATCATGATCAATATCTACTACAGGAATTCGCAGATTATCAGGATCAGCACCTACAGGATTGACACCAAAAATTGAGCGTGAATCATAACCTGGTGAGGAGAGTCCAATACTGGCTGCTTCAACACCGGCCAGCTTTACAATATCATCTTTAAAACGTTGAGGATTAGCATTTATACCTTCATCTTTAAAATAGCTTACTGTGATAATCTGTTCTCCGTCAAATCCCAGGTTCTGACGGAACAGATAGCGCATCTGAAGAAAAATTACACAGCTAACAATCAACAGCAATGCAGAAATCGAAAACTGAATAATACTCAAACCGTTTCTGAAGTGTGCCTTCTGATTTTTTACACCTATATGCATACCCTTTATCATTGCGGCCGGCGAAAATGCTGAAGCATATAGTGCTGGGTAAAATCCTGCCAGCAACCCTGTTATCAAAACAACAAGAAAATATATACCATAGAGTAAAAAACTTTGCTGGAGGTGGGAGTTGAAACTGACATGTGTGTATTTTTCTATTATCGGCAAAATCAGCCACATCAGCAGGTAGCCAATACCCATGGAAATCAATGTATAAATCATACTCTCTACAATAAACTGACGCCTTATCTGTCCACGTCTTGCCCCTATAACTTTTCTAAGCCCTACCTCTTTCATTCTGGTCAAAGACCGAGCTACCGATAAATTGGTAAAATTTATGCAGGATACCAGAAGTACAGAGATAGCCAACAATAACAACATAACACTCATATCAGACTTACTTTTACGTGCAAGATCCAATGCTTGTTTTTTTGAAAAATGAATTTGCATAAGAGATATTAGTTCATAATGATCCGATTCTTCCCTGAAATGAGGTTTCAGAATTTCATTTATCTGACTCTCAATATCAGATACATCAACATAATCTTTGAACAAAAGATATGTATTGATTAATGACTTGTAATCTCTCTTTAATCCGCTATAGGCTACAATCATTTCAGATTGAATATGTGAATTCTGCGGCAAAGGATTTAATATTCCTGTTACAATTACAGATTGATCATCCTCCATTTGAATGATTCGCCCTATCGGATCAGCATCACCAAAATATTTAATTGACAGTTCCGGTGTAATCACGGTGCCACTGGGTATAGACAATGCGGTCTTCTCATCTCCTTTCAGGAGAGAGAAAGAGAACATCTTAAAAAAATCTTCTGATACATAGAGTGGATCAACACTGAACTGAATATTCTCAACAGTACTGGAAATTTGATAATGCTGCTTCATCCGGACAACTGCTTCCAGTCCTGGTAAGGCTTCCTCCAGCAGATCCACATGAACGGCACCTGCCGAGGCAAGAGACATTGTGACACCTCTGCGCTCCCGTTCATATTCCAGGCGATATATCCTATCCCCGTTTTCATGGAAACGGTCAAAACTGAACTCATGATAAACAAACAACGTAATGATCATGACGCAGGCCAGACCAAGAGACAGCCCTGTGATATTAACTACACTGAACAATTTCTGCTTTCGAAACATCCTGAAAGCCACCTTGAGTTCATTTACAAATAAACGAAAGCTCCATAAAGTTGACAGAGATGCAACCTCAAACAGAGATGTAAATACCTGCTTGCACATCCACAATTGGGCAGCAATAAAACTATGCTGATTTCTTATGTCTTCATATTCATCTTCCAAATCTGATTGAAGTGAATGATGATTTTCATTTGTCACAAGTATACTCATAAGAAATCGATTAAGACGGGCCAAAGGAGAATTCATTTTACTACCTCACTATAAATCAGTTAATAGCCATATCATCAATACCATTCCATAAACGATTCTGATGTGCATATACTTCTCTCAGTGCCTTATTTCCTGCCGGTGTTAATAAATAGTAAAACCTTCTCCTTCCTCCACGTCCTCCCGTTGGCTTACTTTCAGTTTTTTCTGCCAATCCTTTTTTAACCAGTTGATCCAGAGTAAAGTATAATCCGCCATATGAAACCTGCCGTCCGGTGCGTGTATAAAGCTGTTTCCTGATACTAACACCGTAGGCATTATCTTTAAGCTCCCAGATAACCAACAGGTACATTTCTTCTAATCTTGTTAATAAAGTCTGCATACTAGTTCCTCCGCTTTCTTATTTGTACTGGGATATGATACAAATGTTTCAATATTTTTATTGGGACCCAGTATAAATAAGAAAAGTGCATCCCTCTACAAGAGACGCACTTCATTTATCAGACTTAAATTAATATCAAACTAAAATTTTACAACTAATGCATCAATACTATTCATCTCGCAATGTCTTCACCGGATTCAACCGGGCAGCACGGATCACATGAAGATTGACAGCCAGCAACGTCAGCATAAGGCTTAGCATACCGGTAAGTACAAACAGATCCGGTGATAGGTCAATACGATATGTATACTGCTGAAGCCACTTCTGCCCAAGATGCAGGGCAAGTGGTACTGCCACCAGGTTTGCCGCTATAACCAGTAATACAAAATCCGTGGACAATAATTTTACAATTCTTGTTGCTGAGGCTCCTAACACCTTACGAACACCAATTTCATGTGTCTTCTGAGCAGCTATAAACGCGGCTAAACCCCAAAGCCCCATCATGGCTATTACAATAGCCAATATAGCAAAACCAGCCAGCAACTGCCCGAATCGCATCTCCGCATCATATATCTGCCTTTGATCATCTTCCAGATAATGATAATTCAAAGGAGAATCAGGATAGAATTTTGACCACACCTTATTAAGATGTGCTATTGCCGCTTGCAGATGTTCTTCATTTATTTTGAGGATTATCTGATTCATCCACTGATGGTTCCACCTGAGGATGAGAGGAGGAACCGGATCATAAAGATTCCCAGTATGAAAATCCTTGAGCACACCGATAATTCGCCGTTTTTCATCGATATATTGTATTTCTCTATTTATAGGGTCAATTATTTCTCTTTCCCTGATAAATGTCTCATTAACCAGAATAGCCTGCCTGTCCGAAGGTATTGAAGAATCAAAATTTCGTCCGGCAACAAGCTCTAATCCAAGAGCTGGAACAAAATCAGGGTCAACAGCGGAATAGGCCAAAGCAACTTCTTTAATAATATGAGGGCTCGTTATCCTACCAGAACCTGAACCCCAATAGGTACGTTTCAATTTTGGATGCATTTGCTGATAATAATATCCAAGCCTGAAAGTATTTGCCGGTCCAAATTCCTGAGAGCTGGATACCGCCAATATATCAGGCGACATCTTTAACTCCCGTTTAATTACCGAAAACCTTTTACTGAAATCTCTGTCATGAATCTCAACGGAAACAACACCTGTAGCATTAAAACCCAGTTGCTGTCCACTGAACAGGAAGTTGATTTGCTTAAAAATAATTATTGCCATAGAGGATAACAAGAGAAACACCATCAATTGCAAAACTATAAGGGCATTACGAACATGAGTACGCCCGGCTGAATTTAATTTTTGATTTAATGTCTCAATAGGAGATAATCGGGATAGCGATGCGGCCAGATAACCACCCGAAGAAATTCCGGTAATAACTGTCAGGGCCGCAATACCAACAAGAAAAGGCCATTCAAGCAGTACTTCCGGTGCCAGCCTGGTTTCAAACATCATTTCTGCAATTGGGAGAAGCACAATCACAAGCCCCCCGGCCAGGGGCAGGACCATCAGAGAAAAGAGAAGATTCTCTCCCAAAAGCTGACGGGCAAGATCACTTGTCCTTGCACCCATAATTTTTCTGATACCTACTTCCCTGCTCCGCCGGGCTGCCTGGGCCATTGAAAGAATAATCGTATTTATTACAGCAATCATAAGAATAACGACGGCAACACCGGCAAAAAGTTTTATTTTACTTCTCTGAATCCGGGGTATAATTTCTCTTCCATACTCTCCCCCTGAAAAATGTATATCTTTAAGAGGCTGAAGATGAAAGGTCTGCTCCATATTATTATCAAAATGTGCCTTATATTCTTCATTTAAGACTTTTTCTGATTCTATGACATCCGTGCCGGGCGGCATTAGACAGTAAGTATGAAAAATGCCCCATTGCCATGATTCATAAGAAGGAACTGATTTTTTCCGATTTATATTTTCATAACCCCAGATCAAAGTTGACATTGGTAGGATTATATTGGCCTGAATATGAGACTGCACAGGAAAATCTGCCAGAACTCCGGAAACTTTACAGAGATGAATTTCTTCATCAAACCGAGTGCCCCGGCGGGTTCTAAATTTAAGTACCTGACCAATTGGATCCTGACTGCCAAAGTATTTTCTCGCCGTTGACTCTGTCAGAACAACAGAATTTGGATCAGAAAGAGCTTTGTTGGAATCACCAGCCAGCAGGTTCCATGTAAATACATCAAAAAATGTAGGATCAGCTCTTAATACCAAGGATTCATTGAAAGATTGATCATTCCTGACAACCATGATATCACAATCACTCAGGCGGCAAATAGACTCTGTATTTGTTAGATATTCTTCAGCAAAGGGTTTCAATGGATGGGGAGCACCTGCTGACGGTAAACTGCCACTGCCATCATGGGTTGTGATTCTATATATCCGCTGCCAATTTGTATGGTGCTTATCATATCCCATTTCATGATAAACATAAAATAACATCAGCACACTGGCGGCCAGACCCAAAATCAAGCCAACACCATTTATTACCGCATACGACTTCTGTTTACGGAGATTTCTAAGCGCGTATTTC
The DNA here is from genome assembly GCA_023139105.1 of bacterium. GTDB lineage: Bacteria > Zhuqueibacterota > QNDG01 > QNDG01 > JAGLOF01 > JAGLOF01. The sequence goes on along the minus strand of JAGLOF010000079.1, from coordinate 38,401 downwards.
ATTGTAGCAAACATAAATCATACCTTCCCATAAAAAAAAATCTTAGCCGGAATTCATTTCTTGTATCTAAACAAAAGACTCTTTAAACAGGAAGTTGTGACAAAAAAAAGGCGATCCTCACAGATCGCCTTTTTTGAAATCATATAAACTTTAACGAACATCATAACGCATAAATGTGGCATATGCCGCAATCAACACTGCTGCTGTAAATATTAACAATAAAGCAATGTCAATGGTACTTCGATTAAACACATCACTGAAATCCTGCTCAGGATCAATAAATTGCGGAATAGAACTGGCATCAATAGGTTTCTGATCTTTAGGAATTGACATTTCAGCTGTACCGTCACTGGAAATAGCAATACTAAAACCATTTATATTATCCATGCCCGTCTTTTTCTTCATCTCTTCAGTGTAATTCATAAACTGTGTACGATATTCACGAATCGCACTCTCATAACGATCCTTCATATCCGAATGTGTACCGGAAATCTGCATTGCAGCATGCATATATGCTGAAGCAGGAGAGAGACGGGACAATCCCATAGCCAGCACTTCCTGTTTATGCTTCTGGCCATTAAGATTTTCCATTAAACGCTCTCTGTAGTTCTGAATATCTGTCTGCATGGCCAGGCGCTCTTTCTCTCCCTGCTCCATCCAATCCCACTCATTATCATCACGATATGCCTGAGCCTCTTCATCGGTCATACCTTCTGTAGCAGCCTGCCTCACAGCAAATCCTTCTTCTATGTCAGCGATGTATTCATTCCAGCGATCTTTGGAATATTCATCAATTTGAGCATCTACTTCAGCTATTGAAGGAGCCGGTTGAATTTTTGCTGCCAGCATCATCCCTACACGCGGGACTATCAATACCGAGGAGACCCAAAAGATAAGCAAGATCAAAAAACTGCCGGATGAATTCCTGGTCATCCCCGAAACCATGATGCCTGTTGCAATAAAGAAAGTCAAATACAATATTGATAATCCCATAAAACTACCGATTTTCACCCAATGTACAGCCGCAAGAGGAACACCCATGGCAATTATCATCAACATGCTGATGAGCAATGGTATAAACAAAGGCACAATAAGCGATAACCACGAACCAGCAAACTTTGCCAGGACATATTGAGCACGGGGAACATCATTGGACAGTGTCAATTTTAATGTCCCCATCTCTCTTTCACCATTTATAGCATTAAAAGTAAAGAGAATTGCAAATAACGACAGGACTACCTGAAAGATAAATCCAAGATCAAGAAAACGAAAGACTGCATATATTGGATTATCGGAATATACACTATGATCCAACCGAATAGCCTCACCTTCACTCAAAGGTGAAAATCGTCCGAGATCATTGGAAATACCAATGGAAAAAATACGCATAGGATCAGGACGTCTGTACACGGTTGAAGACATATGACTCCAACTGGTCTTTTCTGATAACCGCTGATTCGTAAGTCCTGTTCCTGCGTCATAACTGGATTGGGCCGCTTTGTAGTCCTGCACACCGATAAACGTACTCAAAAGAATCAAAACAGTACATATCAAAAATGTTGAAATGAACTTCGGGCCTAATAATATATGCTTCAATTCCTTTTGTATGAGTATAGCAAACATAATTCCATCCCCATTTTTATTTTTTACGCCTATCGTACATCATAGCGCATAAACTTCACAAATGTGCCGGCAAAGAAAAGCAGATTAAAAATAACAAGAAGCCCCATATCAAATAATGCCGATGATACCGCATCGCCTAATTGTGTAGGATGATAATCGAATTTTGGTAATTCATTTACATCAATAGGTTTTTTCTCTTCTTCATCGCCACTAAAAAACATCATCACCATGCCTGAGCCCATGTTCATACCTGTTTTCTCTTTTTTAAACTCAGCGTATGTCTTCTGATATCCGGCTGCTTCATCGAGAAAATGTGCTTTTTGATCCAAAGATGTATCGGATAGACGTGATGCAGCCAGACTGAATACTGCACTGGGTGAAATTCTTGCCATTGCAAATGCCACTGCCTGTTGAGAATTTTGTTTTAACCGTCTCTCACCATTTAAACGGGCAGCCAGCTCATCCATTTTTTCCTGGCGGTCACGACTTAATTCACTCATGAATTCATTAAATTTACCCATCACACCCTGAGAGTCTGTTGCATCGCCAGTCGAAAAATTACGCATCTTTTCTCGATCTTCATCCCATAACTGACTGCGGAATTGAGCTTTCTGAAAATTATGGTCATCTATTGACGGCACATCAACTGCCCGTCCAGCCAGAAGTACTGCAGTTCTTGGAATTATCATCACCAGTAAAATCCAGCTTACCAACAGTCCCAGAAATGCATTGGAAGGACGGTGGGTGGAGACTGAAAAGAGTAAGGCCAATGATAAAAACACACCAAAATAGAGCAGCCCGGCCAGGACTATAAGTCCCAGGCGAATCCATTCGACACCGGATAACACTACTCCGAATATTGGAAGACATATGCCACCCAATAAAATTGGTATAAGTAAAGGTATACCCACAGCCAAAAAAGAGCCAAGCCATTTGCCCAGTATATATGTAGCCCGCGGCACATCACTGGCAAAGGTCAACCGCAAAGTACCGCGTTCCTTTTCTCCATTTATCGCATCATAGGCAAACAAAATAGCAAACAATGAAAGAACAATCTGAAAGACAAAATCAAGATCCAGAAAGCGAAAAACAGCAAAAACAGGGTCATCATTAAAACGACTTGAGCGGGCCGTCAATTCTCCCTGACCATGCATCTGGACAGTTCGTCCTATATCATTTGAGACTCCATTAACCAATGCTTCAAGAGGCTGGGGCGGCAGAAAAATACGATGATTATTCACACGCATCCAATCTGTAAGCCCTTCCATTTTTCGCAGATTCGCCGTCATCACCGCCTCATAACGGGAGACATTTCTATGATGATTCTGGGCACCTATGTAAAAAGTCAGTAAAATAAGAATAGACGAGACTACAAAACTGGCAATAAACTTGGGAGAGCCGATTACCTCCTTTAGCTCCTTCCGGATAATGAGTTTAATCATGATCCTCTCCTCCACCGAGAGTTCCATTACCGGTCATATAATCAATATAAAGTTTTTCCAGATTTTCATTAGCCAATTCTTCACGCGTTCGCTTCATCACTAATATGCCTTTATTCATAATACCCACCTCATCGGCAATGGTCTTGGCGCGGAAAATATCATGTGTAGACATGAGAATGGCTTTACCTTCATCACGTAATGAGTGAAGAAGGTTGATAAATTCATGACCCGCTTTAGGATCCAGGCCAGATGTAGGTTCATCAAGAAGAATGGCAGGTGCGTTCTTCAGAATAGCAATGGCAATGCCGCATTTCTGACGCATACCCTTTGAAAAAGTTTTAAGCTTACGGTGATGCGCCTCGTCTTCAAGGCCTACACGCCGCAGCACATCACGATAGTCATTTTCCGTATAATGATTCTGACCGCCGATACGGGCAAAATAATCTGCATTTTGTATAGCGGTAAAATGAGGATAAAGCATCACATTTTCAGAGACATATGCAACCTTGCGTTTAGCTGCAAGCGGATCTTTATGTGTAGGGATGCCATCAATCAGAGCCTGCCCGTCTGTAGGTTCAATAAAATTGAGGAACAGGTTGATTGTTGTAGTTTTTCCTGCACCATTAGCACCCAGCAGAACAAATATCTCACCGGGGCCTACCTTAAAATTGACATGATCCAATGCAAGATTTCCATCTTCATAGCGCATGCTGAGGTTTTCAGCCTCAAGTATTGGCTGAATATCCGTATTTGGAAAAGAATTATGTTCCATGGTATATCTCCATGTATAAAATCAGTTATTATTTACTTTTTAATAGTCATCATCCCTTTGCCGGGTGCAGGTTTTTTGAATTCTGTTGTTATTATCTCATCACCTCTTTCAAAGATCATAGTAACTGCTTCACCAACTTTAATCTTGTCATATATATTATTAAACATTTTCATATTGAGTATTTCTTTGTCATTGATGGAAGAAAGCGTATCATCTTTTTCAAGTTTCTTGCCCAATACATTCTCAGATGATGGTAATGTACCGGCCACCTTAACCCGTCCTTCTTCTTCAATTAATATCAATCCCTCTGCTGACAATATTGTAGGAGCTGCACCATCACCTACTGAAACAGTCCGCATTACACGCATTCCTGATTTTGCAGAATCAATCTTGGGAAAACGCAGGATAAACATCTCTCCTTCACCGCGACGCATTCCAAGCATTACAGTGTCACCTATTGCCATTGCCTCATATTTTTCCTGAAAAACGTCTACAGAACGGATTCTTTTCTTATTTATAAACAGAATTTGATCATCTTTTTGTAAATCAATATTGCGGTAAGCTTCCGGGCGACTGCTGGCAGGCCCTACCATATTAACCTTTACTATATCACCCTCTTCGCCAATCATCGCCATAAATTCAGGAAGTAAAAAAATATCACCCTCCGAGGTGAAATATTGCTGTGAAAATACAGGTAATGCCAATAAGGCTGCCAGTAAAATAATTGAACGACGCATTTGTGAACCTCCAATAAAACAATGTTTGAACTGTCTGATTTTCAATCGATTAAAAACAGTTTTTACTCTCTTCATGATTAACATACGCAGATCGTATCAACTTTGATGAGTTAAAAAACCTCATAAAATGTTAAAAAGTGTTAAACGTGACAGCATTTACGATAATTCTTTCGTACATTGCAGGCGATGAAAGAAGGAAGAAAAATACTGATCCGGACCGGACTTATCTGGTCTATTGCCTTACTTGGTCTCTTTATAGCCCAACTAGGGCTGATGGTGCGTGCCTATTCATTGGAAAAAGCTGCATTTGAACAAAATGTCCAAAATGCGCTTTCAACTATTGTACAAAAACTCGAGAACCGTGAAACAATTGCATCCATGGTCTCCATAGCACTGAGTTTTAACAATATCAATTCCAGCCATATATACATGCATGGACAGCGCAAAGACAGTCTACAGGTATCTATAACTCCCACCGATTCTACTCAAAGCACACCCGAACTAATAAGACAAAGTAGAGATGAAATAATGGCGTTCTTTGAGAACGACAGTCTACTTCACCTGGAAATATTGGAAAACAATAATTCACTTAATGATCATCACCTGATTATTCGTGAGAATCTTCATCTAACACAAATCACAGATTCTCTCGAATTGATCCACAAACGTTCTGATACTAACAACGTAATAATAAATAGCATTGGTCGTTTTGCAATGCAGGCACCTGATCCTGGTCAAATCCCACATTCAATTGGCGATAGTAAAAAAAATACCTTTGTCCGCATCAACACACAGGGGCCTCGACTATTATGGCTGGTAAACGGTGACACAGTATCAATGGAAAACCGCCGCATCCTGGTTGAAAAAACACTCAATGACCTGTCATACGGAGAAACACGTCCGGTAATTCAACGTCTTGAAGCGGCAAATATGGACAGCCTGGTAACCGCAACCCTCACAGAGAACGGCATACACGCCAGGGCACAATACGGTATCCAACATCTACCCGGTGATTCTATTTTGATGGCTTCTCCGGGTGCTGATTATAATACTTTGAAGAATACCGCCTACCGCACAAAACTTTTCCCTAATGATATTCGCATTGGCCAGGATGATCTTATTCTTGCTTTACCAACACAAAATCTGGTACTTTTCAAACAGCTTGGCACTTTCGGGCTTACTGTACTTATCTTTCTACTGGTGATAATTATTGCCTCAACTTCTCTGTTCCGCAGAGCCCTGAGTCAGCAGCGCTTCTCCCGGACTATGATTGACTTTATTAATAACATGACCCATGAGTTTAAAACGCCTATTTCTACAATCTCACTAATAAGTGAAAACCTGCTCTTCTCCGGAGTTCAGGTTGAAGCAGAGCGTCTCAACCGTTATGGACAGATTATCAGAGATGAATCACGGCGCATGCGCGGGCAAGTAGAAAAAATCCTGCAGATGGCCAGTCTTGAGCAGGGTGATATTGAATTAAAACTGGAATCAATTGATGTACATGCAATGATTGAACAGGCTCTGGAAAATCTAAAACCCCAGGTACAACAACATCAGGGGCGTTTCCGGACCAGGCTTCAATCATCAAGTCCAATAATCAATGCAGACCGCCAGCACCTGGCCAACATGCTATACAATCTTTTGGACAATGCTATCAAATACACGCCGGAATCCCCTGATATTTTGATTGAAACAATGGATAAAGACAGCATGTTTTGCCTCTCTGTCAAAGACAACGGCGTTGGGCTCTCAGCAGATGACGCAGCACATGTCTTTGAAAAATATTTCCGCGTTTCTACGGGCAATGTACACAATGTCAAAGGATTTGGACTGGGCCTGGCATATGTTTCACTCATGGCCAATGCTCATGGAGGCAGTATTTCCGTTAAAAGCCAGAAAGCACAGGGCAGCACCTTTGTCCTGCGGTTACCGATTGAAAGGGAATAATGACATCAAATAATATTCTTTTGGTTGAAGATGATGAAAATCTGGGCTTTGTACTTCAGGAGACGCTGGAACTGCATGGTTATAAGGTCACAAGAGCCACAGACGGCAAGGCCGGAGAGGCTGCCTTCCACGCAGATACATTCGATCTTTGCCTGATGGATGTGATGATGCCTGAAATAGATGGTTTTTCTCTGGCAAAGACAATTAGAGAGACCGATAAGCAAATCCCCATAATCTTCCTGACAGCCAAATCTATGAAAGAAGATCGCATTGAAGGGTTTCGCATTGGAGGAGACGACTATGTCACCAAACCCTTCTCCATGGAAGAACTGCTCCTGCGCATTAAGGCCGTACTAAAACGCAGCCTGTCCAGCGCATCTCCCCCAATACAAGGCCCCAGAATATTCGGCAAAGTCCACTTCAACCCCGAATATCAAACATTAAAAATTAATGATGCCGAAAAAAAACTGACACATAAAGAGTCTGCCCTGCTGGAATTACTGACAAGGCAACCAGGCACACTACTGCATAGAGATGAAGCTCTAAAAGCCATCTGGGGCGACGATACATTCTTCACCGGACGTTCTATGGATGTATATATATCACGCCTGCGTAAGGCTTTAAAGGAAGATGATTCTCTGAAAATAGTCAATATACACGGTGAGGGTTATAAGCTCATTGTTCAGAAAGATTAATAGCACACAAAATTGTAATAATATTAAAGATTATCCCAACAATGATAAACCTTTTAGTATTCAAAATTTTTTGATCATATACACTACTCAAATTGCATCTTGCAACCCTGACACTGCAACATATGACCAGACAGCTCTGGTCAGAGCTATTTCACAGACTGCTAGGAACCAGCAATAAGCTCATTTGCCCGGGTTTGCATATTTGGATATAAATCACATGGAACCGCTTCTCTGCCCAGGTTTTTAAAAACCATGAATCGGGCGCATGCAGAATTCTCACCACGACAATAATTTTTCTTATAAATATCACCAAGAGCTTCTTTATTTTTCATTTTATCATTGAAAAAAATACACCCTTTTAAACATTCACAGTCTGCCATAAGCTTTTCTCCTTTCAGATAAGTTATAATATATGTTTGCAATAATAATGCCAAAAATTTACTTATTTCCAAACAACAAATTAACAACAAGTTATAAGCATCTTAATAAAAGATTAGATATTTTGATGTAAAAAGATCCTTTAAAAAAAGTCAAAATATGAACAGTGGGAAACCGTATTAATTCATATACAAAATGCAATTGTGGCATCAAATCCCCCAAATAAATAAAATTATTTTAATTTAGATAGATATTGCATTATAAATGCAGGTTTTGTACTTTGTGATTCCAGCAACATTCGCAAATATCATTATTAATCGTTTGAGCCGGGAGCATAAAAATGAACAGTATTAATCCTCAAGCAGAAGAACTCAATAATATAATACATAATGGTCATCCAACGATTGAATCACAGCTATCCAAACGCGGCAAGGCAATATTTTTCCCTAAAAAAGGACTTTTAAGCCAGGCTGCGGCTGCAAAAGGTAAATCAATAAATGCAACTGTTGGCATAGCTCTGGCAGATGATGGCAATCCCATGCGACTACCAGCAATTGCTCAGCGTATTGATCTGGATCCAAAAAAAATATTCCCCTACGCTTCCAGCTATGGAATTCCACAGCTACGTGAAGCATGGGCACGCCAAATCTTTAAAAAAAATCCATCATTGAAGGCAGAAATATCTTTACCAGTCGTGACAAACGGACTAACTCACGGCCTGAGTATGACGGCATATTTATTCATGGACCAAGGTGATTCTGTCATCCTTCCCGATGTATATTGGGGTAATTATCGACTGGTAATGAGGCAAAACTACGGTGTTCAATTTAAAACTTATCAACTTTTCAAAGATAATGGATATAATGTAGATGGACTTCAAGAGCAGCTGGAGGCTACACCTGGAAAACAAATTATATTATTAAATTTTCCAAATAACCCTACTGGATATTCATTAACAATAAGTGAGGCAGATCAAATTACCAACCATATTCTTAAAAGTGCCGAACAGGGTAATAAAATAACAGTAATAATGGATGATGCCTATTTTGGCCTGGTATATGAAAACGGTGTACAAACTGAATCCATGTTCGCAAAACTGGCTGACCTTCATGAAAATATCCTTGCAATCAAAGTGGACGGTGCAACCAAGGAGGACTATGCATGGGGTTTTAGAGTTGGATTCCTGACATATGCCAGTAAAGGTGCCAGCAAAGAAGTACTTAAAGCATTGGAAGACAAGACCGGTGGTGCAATTCGTTCAAATATATCCAGTTCATGCCATCTCTCACAAAGTTTGATTCTGGAAGCATTGAACAGTGACGATTATGAAAATGATAAAGCTGAAAAAGCCGCTATCATGGAAAGCCGGTACAACAAAGTTAAAGAAATATTAGCTGAATTAGGTGAAAAATATAAATCTGTATTCACAGCTCTGCCTTTTAACTCCGGTTATTTTATGTGTCTGAAATTACATGAAGACCTGGATGCAGAAACTATTAGAAAAACATTGCTTGAAAAAAAGGATATTGGAGTCATTGCAACTGACGGGCTGATTCGTGTTGCATTTTCATCTGTCCCTGTGACGAGGCTCAAAGAGATATTCGAAGCCGTATATGAAGTTGCATAGAGTGAGATGATTAGATCAACACTGCTGAATTTAAAAGGTGATTGAGATTATTAAACATCAACTGTATAAACAGCCCGTACCATGCCTTTAACAAGTTCGATCTGTTGATTAAATTCCTGTAAAAAAGGCTTCATCTTTATCTTTTGTAATTTGGGAAAAGTACCGCCAAGATATTGCCAGGTTGACAAAATTTCAGGTATTACAGATTCACTCTCTGCAATACCAAAGTCTAACTTATGATATAGACAAATCAAATCAGCCATTCTAACCATACCTACCAGCAACGGATCTTGCGTTGCCTCTTGAATATTATGATGATGCGAAATAACTGCCGATAATCCGGGAGGTAATTTCCAGCGGGAAACCAGCCATGAACCAACATCTGTATGGTTAAACCCAAGAATGGCTTCTTCTGCTGCACAGAAAGAGATCTTTTCATCAACAACCTTTTCAACAACTTTTTTAAATACCGGATGGAGATAAAGTGCAAGAATAACCTCTCCGATATCATGGAGCAATCCTGCCAGATAAGCCATTTCCTCATCAGGATAACGTAAACGCTGAGCAATTAAACGGCTGCATAATGCAACACCAAAAGAGTGCTCCCAAAAGCGCACACGTTTCAGCAGAGGAGCATCTTGTTCAAATGTATTAGTAAGTGAAACTGAATAGATTAAATTTTCAACCTGCCTTAAACCAAGGTAAACAACAGATTCGCGAATCGAAGTCACTTCTCTGTTAAGACCCCAGAATGCTGAGTTAACCAGGCTAATCATCTGAGTTGTCAACACCTGATCTGTCATGATCAGATCAGCAAGTTCTTCGATTTTTGGATTTTTTTCATGCATCTTATCCAGAAGCTGAACCACAATATGAGGAAGTGTAGGTAAATTTTCAATCTCACCCAGTGTATCTTCGACCAGCGCATGTCTCTCAGCCTTCATAATGCTCCTTCTTTAGGCGATTTTTCACTTCAAAAAGCTGACATTGCTTGCCTGAATTTCTTAAAACCAATTGTGCCGGATTCTCTTTAGATTTAATTTTAAAGCCGCGACAACCATATGGATGCCGCGGATCCCATGTAATATAATAATGACAACAACTCTTACAATTAACTCTCATCCAACTGCGCCTAACTACTTTTTTCTAATTTTTCCAGTTCTGGTAGTACATGCGCCGTGTAACAGTCAGGACAGATACTATGTGAAAACTGAGCCATTGTATGAGCGGAAATATAACTTTCAACCTGTGTCCAGTAATTCTTATCGTTACGGATTTTTTTGCAGTAAGAACATATCGGCAGCATACCTTCAAGTTTTTGAACATTATCAAGAGCATCTTGCAACTTTTCAACATGATCTTTTAACTTATTCTGTAGCTCAATCATCCTGATTCCAACATGGAGCCGTGCATTTAGCTCTCTGGGATCAAACGGTTTAATAAGATAATCATCTGCCCCCGCCTCTAAACCCGAGGCTATATCTTCCTTGTGACCCTTTGCAGTCAATAAAATAATATATGTAAATCGTTCAACCTGTTGATTGCGGAATTGCCTTATTACATCAATGCCATCAATTTCAGGCATCATCCAATCAAGTATTACCAGCTGGGGAGCATCTTTAGCCATTAAACTGGCAAGGGCATCCTGACCATTCTCTACGGCTTCAACTTCAAATCCTTTATTGCCAAGTGACGTTGCTAATAACCGTCGTGATATACGATCATCCTCAGCTATAAGTATTTTCATTAGCCCCTCCCGGTTGAATTCATTCCGGATCCACCGGATTGCACAATCTGCTGTCTCAGAAGTCTTACTCTTGTGGAACTGCCATCATCATGATGAATAACAGGCGCATGCCCGGGTAGCACAGGAAGCAATTCTTGCAATGCCTCCAATTCATGTAATAAAAAGAAATAATGATAAGTATTTATCTTTTCCAATCTGGTAAGCCTGTCAACAAAGCGATGCAGCCTGTCTGCCCCTAATAATTCAGCACTCTCAGCCAGATGTACAATTTCACTGACAGGTAGACGTTGATCATCCTGTTCAGGTAATTTTCTAAGCATTTGTACTGTTTCCTGCACCAACATGATAAAGGACTGAATCATCTCTTGATAACAGTCTCTATCAATCTCCATGCGCATCTGAATCTCTCTTTGGGAGGACAGGATATTTCGATTATGCCCCAGAATACGTTTTACATCTCTTAAGAGATGAGAAGCTTTTATTGGTTTAACAACATATTTTATCACACCCAAGTCCGCAGCTTTTGCAACAGTCTCGGCATTGTTCTCCGAACTGACAACAATCACAGGAAGATCTTTTAACCATGCATGCGTATGCATTCGTTCAATGAGAGAAAGGCCATCAAGATTTGGCAAATTCAAATCACCAATCATCAACTGAACATCCTGCTTCTCAGTCAATACTTTCCAGGCTTCTTCTCCGTCTTCTGCCAATATTGTTGAATATCCATGCTTTGCAAGCGTCATATCTACAATTTTAGCACTAATAGGATTATCTTCAACAATTAATATGTTCATACACGTTGTTCCCAGTCAGGCTGTGAAAAAAATTGTTTCAGTTGATTAAGTTCATGTTCAAGGCTATCTATGAGTCTATCGGTATTTTCAAATTCTTTCCTGCGACCCAACATTTCAAGTTCTGCAGCCAATTTTGATGCGGATTCTGCTCCAATAATTCCCAAAGAGCCTTTTAGATAGTGGGCTCGCTGTTCAAGTTTTCGCGCATTATTACTCTGTAGTGAATCGCGCAATTCATTCAATTGCCCGGGAACTTCTTCAACCACATCCGTTATTACTTCTTTAAGCAACTCAACATCACCATCAACAGCATCCATCGCCCATGTCATATTTATCTGCATTATTAACCCCCAAAGTGGCTATATTCTCATTATTTATAATTAAGCTGTTTCTCTGAAATCAGTTACTTTATGCAATAGTTTCTCGATTACATCTAAAACAATTCTGGCCTTAGTTGTCTTTACAATAAATGCATCTGCTCCACACTGTTTGGCAATATCTGCATCCTCTTCAAGATCTCTGGAAGTCAACATGATGATGGGTATATGTCTATAACGTTGATCAAATTTTAACATTCGGGATATTTTATGTCCGTCAATACCCGGCAGCATCAAATCAGTTATAAGCAGGTCAGGCTTTTCATTTCTGACCATCTCCAGACCTGTAAGGCCGTCTTCGGCCACAACTGTATCATAGCCTTCCGCCTTTAACCGAATATCTATTATTTTCCTAAAAGCTGCATTGTCTTCAATAATGGCGATTTTTGCTGGCATAATTTTACAGTATCCACAATATAATTAATTTTTTATCAATGATTCAACACTATCAATTAACTTTTTCGGCTTCACGGGCTTGGTCATAATTGGAATTGCACCGGCATCATTTTCACCGCTAATCTTATCCGGTTCAATCTGTGCAGAAGAGAGAATCAAAACAGGAATATCCTGAGTCCTTACATCGTTCTTTAATTTGTCAATGACGCCATATCCATCCAGCCCCGGCATTACCATATCCAAAACAATCATCGCCGGCATCTCTGACTGAGCAAGTTCACAAGCCTCTTCTCCGGAATAGGCTTTGAGAAAATGATAATTACCATGACTTAATACCTTCTCTATAACATCCACCATCTTAGGTTCATCATCAACAATAAGAACTGTTGGTCTGTCACGGCGTTTCAGAGTAAAATTAAAAGTTGTACCTTCTCCTTCTTTTGATTCAGCCCATATCTTTCCGCCATGCTTCTCCACTAAACCTCTTGCAATAGTCAGGCCAATCCCTGTGCCTTTATAACCTGGCCCATCCACACGACTGAATTGTGTGAATTTTGAAAAAAGCTTTTTCAAATTGTTATCTGAAATCCCTATTCCTGTATCGGCTACATAGCAAAGGTAGTCATTGGCTAAAATATCTACACCCAAGGTAATTTCCTTATTTTCAGGTGTATACCTGATTGCATTGCTTATTAAATTATTAAAAACCTGATCAATTTTATCCGCATCAGCATAAACTGGTAAAGAAGATGCATTTAATGCAATCTTCAAAGTTATACCCTTTTCCCCTGCAGAATACTTAAAAGCATTAAGTGCTTTACGTACAGAAAAAGCCAGATCCATAGTATCACGACGTAATACTATTTTTCCAGCTTCAATTTTAGACATATCCAGTAAATCTGTAATTAATCTGGTTAGTTGATCGATATTTTCCAGAGTGTCGCCAAGTAAGTCTGCCTGTGTATCATTCAACTGACCTGCCACCCCATCAAGACAAAGAGAGACGCCGCCCTTCATTACTGCCAGCGGCGTTCTCAGCTCATGTGAGACCATTGCCAGAAAATCTTTCTTCAATTGATCCAGCTCTTTCAATCTCCGAATATGATCTTCAAGCTGATTTTGAATCTCAATCATACGCTGGCCTACCCGGACCCTCGCATGTAGTTCCTTGGCATTAAACGGTTTTCTCAGATAATCATCTGCGCCAGCCTCAAGACCAGTGGCTATATCATCTTGATGCCCTTTAGCAGTTAGAAGAATAATATACGTATACTGTTTCATCTTTGCAGAACGCAGATGCCTGATAACATCTACACCGTCCATCTCAGGCATCATCCAATCCAAAATGGCCAATTGAGGCGCATCATTAGAGGCTAGTACATTCCAGGCTTCAACACCATTTTTTGTTGCAACTACATCATAACCACGTTTTTCAAGTGATGTTTTCAGCAACTTCCTGGAAATATTATCATCTTCTGCAATGAGTATCCGCATTCTACCTACTACTATTCTTACTGCTCTTGCTTTTTAACCCTTGTCCTGTCCGCACATTACACCACTGATTCCCAATGTGGTGTAGAAAAATAAAGCTTAAACTGATTCAATTCATTCTCTAATTGCCCCAGAACTGCATCTGCGTCTTCCAGCCTGTCTTGTTTACCTAAGTTCTCTAGCTCATAGGCAAGATTAAATGCCGTATTAGCACCAAAATTACCAACAGCACCTTTCAAACTATGAGCCTTTCTCTCAACCTGCATTGCATCCTGCTCATTGAGAACAGCTTTTAATTCTGCTAATTGATTGGGAATTTCATCAATAAACTCCTGTATCAATTCTTTGAGCAGAACAGTATCACCATCTACTGCTTCCATGGCCAGAGACATATCCAACTTCAAATCGCATAAAACAGTATTTGCTTCTATTGGGACTGTAAATTGAGTTGTCATAATGCGTTCAATAGTCTCATATAACAATTTTGCCTTCATAGGCTTGGATACATAATCATCCATACCGCCAGCCAGACAGCGTTCCCTGTCACCTTTCATTGCATGGGCAGTCATGGCAACAATTGGAATATGCCCTCCGTTTTGAGCCTCTAACTCCCGGATAGCAGCCGTGGCTCGCATTCCGTCCATCTCAGGCATCTGCACATCCATCAGAATCAAATCAAAAGCATTCTTCTGATAGGCTTCAACAGCCTCCAAACCATCACCAACGGAATACACATCATATCCGCGCCTTCCCAGAAGCGTTTCAGCCAATTTTCTATTTACCTTATTATCTTCAGCAAGTAATATTCTAACCGGGCCTGATTTCTCATTCTGAATTTCAGTTTCTGGTCGGGCAGATGTATCCTCTGTAATCTTTTTAACATTTAAAATATTTTTACTAAAATGTTGAAGTATAACATGAAGCAATTCCTGCTGCCTTACAGGCTTGGACATATAGCTGGCTATTCCAACATTATTTACACGATGATCATCCGCAGATCTGGATGATGAGCTAAGCATAATCAGGCTCAGATCATCAAAACGTGCATCTTGACGGATCTTTTCAGCCAGGCTTAATCCATCCATACCGGGCATATTCATATCAAGTAGTGCCAATTGATATGGCATGCCTTTTACCAAGGCTTCATCTATAGCCTTAAGGGCTTTATTACCATCTTCAACCAACTCAGGCAACAGCCCCCATGCTTGAACCATATCCTGTAAAACACGCCTGTTTGTAGCATTATCATCAACAATAAGGACACGGTTCCCTGCTAATACAGATAAGATATGCCGTTCCTCGGCATTATCCATCTCGCGGCCTAATCCAAAGACAGCTGTAAAGTGGAATGCACTTCCCGGGCCGCCGGGACCATCATGGGGCACTGGACTTTCAACCCAGATACGACCACCCATAATCTCAATCAACTTTGAACTAATTGCCAGGCCCAGTCCGGTACCACCAAACTTCCGTGTTGTAGATCCATCAGCCTGTGTAAAAGCATCAAAGATCATTTGTTGTTTTTCAGCTGGAATACCAATACCTGTATCCAGGACAGAAAAATGTAATTCAACCTGATCATTATCTTTTTTTACATTTTTAACACGTAAAACAACCTCTCCGGACTTGGTGAATTTAACGGCATTGGAGAGAAGATTCAATAAAACCTGTCGTACACGGCTGGGGTCACCCACAATTGCATCAGGAACATCTGACAATACATGAAAAACCAATTCCAGGTCTCTCTCCGAAGCCTTATAAGCCACAGTATGAATGGCGTCACCCAGACAGTCCCGCAAGCTGAAATCAATGCGCTCAAAATCCAACCTGCCTGCTTCAATCTTGGAAAAATCTAAAATATCATTGATAATTGTCAGTAATGATTCGGCAGAAATTTTTACCGCATCAAGATATTCTTTTTGAATTGAGCCCAGTTCTGTCTCTAACAGAAGATCCGTCATACCCATAATACCGTTCATGGGTGTCCTGATTTCATGACTCATATTAGCAAGAAACTCACTCTTTGTATGTGTGGCTTCTTCAGCCTTACGCTTTGCCACATCAAAATCTTCAACCAATTGTATTAACTGCTCAGTTGCCCGTTCCTGAGCCTCCTTGGCCATTTCAAGATCTTCAGCATAACGTTTTAAATCCTCCTCGGCTTTTTTCAGACGAGAAATATCCGTATATACTGCAACACCACCTCTAAGCTCATCCCCGCTCCAAAGCGGTGACCCTGCAACTACAACGTTTATAGGACTACCGTCTTTGTTATAGCGAACAGTCTCTGCCGGTTCAAGACTCAAACCTTTGGAAATCTGCTTACTGAACGCCAAAGCCTCATCCAGATATTCATTGCCGGCAAGAACGGTATCTATCTCCTTACCAAGAACTTCATTACGCTGGTAGCCAAACATTAATTCTGCACCGGGATTCCACTCCAAAACATTATTTTTCGTATCAACTGTAATAATTGCATTGGGTGCACCCTGCAAAACAGACTCCAGGTACTGCTGACGCTTCTCCATCTCTCGTTCAGCAGCTTTGATCTCGGTAATATCTGTAAAAACAGCCGTTGTACCAACATACACACCGTTTTCATATCTGGGACTACCACTGACCAGTACTGGAATTAAGGTACCGGCCTTATCAATTAATTCTATTTCATACCGGGAGGCAACACCCTCTTGCCGCTGTATGTCAATAATCTCCACATCAGCCAGCCATTTGGATGAAATAATAAAATCCATTTTCTGATCTAAAATCTCTTCAGCCTTATAACCAAGCATTGTACATGCAGCAGGATTAATAAATGTAAAACTTCCAACAGCATCCTGCACAACAACACCTTCAGACATATTCTGAATAATACTCTCATTAAACTTCTTCAAACGTTCAATCTCATCCCTGGCTTGCTTGGCCTCTGTCACATCACTGAATGTGACTACCGCACCATTAATTCCATAACCACCATCCAGCAGAGGAGCAGCTCCATACTGAATGGCCGTACTTCTGCCATCTTTTGCCAGTAGATAAACCTGTGCAGCATTAATGAAGTGCCCCTCACCTCCTTCAAGCTGCCTGAGAGGGTGTGGAATTTTGGAAACACGATCTTCCCTTACAACATTAAAAACAGTTTCCAGAGCACCTCCGATAGCCTCCTTCAACTTCCAGCCTGTAATCTTTTCTGCAACAGGATTCATGAAAGTTATCTCACCATTACCATCAACTACAACAACAGCATCACCAATGGACAATAATATAGTTTCAAGATAATGGTGATGAGCACTAAGTTTATTTTCCATTACCGAACGGTATAAGGCCATTTCAATAGTTGTATGTAGTTCTTTCTCTTCAAATGGTTTTATAAGATACCCGAAAGGTTCTGTAATCTTTGCTCTTTGAAGCGTATCCTCATCGGCATTTGCTGTCAAATAGATGATGGGCAGACCAAGATCATTCCATATTCTATCTGCAGCTTCAATTCCATCCATCTCACCCTTGAGGTGGATATCCATTAATATAAGATCCGGCTTCAGCTCTGCAGCAAGTTCAACCGCCTCCTCGCCTGTAGATATTGAAGCCACTACATCATATCCCAGATGCGTCAAAGTATCCTTTATTTCAAGGGCTACAATGCGTTCATCTTCCACAACCAATATACGCTCAGCAGACACTTTAATAATCCTTTCAGCCTTTACACAACACTCTGTACTGCCCGTGATCCAAAATTTGTACCACTCTGCTTTAATGTCAAATCAAGAGAAATAAATGAATTTTCCACATCCAGTACAACCATTATTTGAGCACTGTCACCCGCAGCAAATATTCGGAACTCTTTACCATAAGTAACTGTTGGTATTGACATTCTAAAGGCTTCAGCTCCATCATTAAACTGCTCGGAGAAACAAGATTTAAACTTACCGCCAATCATGTTGACCATCTCACCCATAGCGTCTCTGATATCTTCGACAGCCAGTTGTGCCGGATCCATATAGAGCATTTTTCCGGTAATTTGCTGAGCTAAATTACCAGAGCACTCTACAGTAACAAAGCCCTTCCAGCCGCCACTGAATCCAATCACAGCAGAATAATGCTTATTTTCGGAATCCCATGACACAGATTCCTTCTGAACAGGTGTGATTGTCAACATTACCATTTTCTGAAAAACCTCCGAGGCCGATTCAACAAGAATCACTTTTAACTTTTCAGATGTAATTTCTTTTTGGATCGCCAAACTTACCTCCACTGCAAACTGATCCACACAATTTTAATTTTTCACATTAAAGGTTTAAACTTCTTTCAATGCAAGTTCTACATAAAAAACAATGCCGTCACTATCTTCAAAGCGTATACAATGAGAGGGAGCATCTGTTACCGCATGAGTCTCATAATCCATGCCTTCAATTACAGAAGGAACTGATTGCTCAAAAACCTGCCCTACCAAATCCAGCTTCAATGCTAATTGTGACTTGAATCGTCCCGCAATCATATTGGCAATTTCTCCCAAGGCATCGCGTACATCCTCGGCTGACAGTTCATCGGTTTTCATCTGCAGCATGGAAGCACCAACTTTTTGTGCAAAGGCATGTGTACAATTTATGGCTGCCAAACCAATATAAACACCGGCAAAACCAACCATAGCGGTTAAATGACGTTCAGCTATATCGGGCGGGCCATCATGAAAACCACCCTTTACATCCATAAAGACCATACTCTTAAAGATCTCTTCAGTTGTTGTTTTAACCAGCTCTTGAATCGTTTTACTATCCATCTTGCCACCTCTTCCTTGTTTTAGTTGGTGGGGCTGATATAACTACCCTGCAAATTCATTAATTTTAACAGCTAATTGATCCAAGGGTACAACATGATCAATTATTCCTTCATCTACACAAACCTTTGGCATACCATAGACAACACAAGAAGATTCATCCTGCGCCATGGTAATACCACGTTGTGCTTTAATTTTCTTCATTCCTTCCAGCCCATCATTACCCATACCTGTCATGATTACACCTAAAATTGATCCGGAATAATTTTCCGAAACCGAAAGTTTCATGACATCAACAGAAGGAATAAATAATTTATCAGCCGGTTCGGGAGATAACATAATTCTATATCGACCACCACCATCATTTTTAAGTATAGAATGATATCCTCCCTTGGAAACATATGCCCAGCCCGGTTCAACTATATCGCCATCCTCAACTTCTTTAACATTAATCTGGCAAAGGCCATTTAATCTTTTGGCAAATGGCCCGGTAAATGCCGGCGGCATATGTTGCACTATCAAGATGCTGGATGAAAATGACTCCGGTAATTGAGGGAGCATATGATTCAAGGCCAGGGGGCCACCTGTAGAAATTCCCAATGTGACTAATTGGGCCCGGCGTCGTCTGCCTGAAGGCCCCAGCACCACAGGTGTAGTGTTATTTGCACTCTTCACACCAGCGGCCCGTACAATACTCTTACCTGTTAATTTCTTCAGCCTATTACGTGTAACAATTGCCCTGACCTTCTGTCTGAGCTGCTCACTGATCTTTACAATATCCAGATTGATGTAGGACTTACCGCCTTTGGGAATAAAATCAACAGCTCCAAGTTCCAATGCCCTGAATGTAGCTTGTGCGCCCTCTTCTGTCAATGCACTTATCATGATAACGGGCGTGGGCATCTCTTTCATGATCTGTTCCAATGCTTCAAGCCCAGTCATGACAGGCATTTCAATATCCATTGTCACCAGATCAGGGCGATGCTGCCTTATCTTTTCCAGTGCTTCCTGGCCATTCCGGGCAACATCAACAACCTCAATCTCCGAATCCTCTTCTATCATCTTGCGAATTGCCACTCGCATAAAGGCAGAATCATCAACAACAATAACTCGTATCAATTTTTTATTTATTGCCATTTAACTTATACTCCAAAAGTATGAGGCCTATACCTCTGCGTCATCCTGCTGATGATAGATTTCCTGGACAGTCTGTTTTACCTCATCAATCATAGCATCCAATTCGAAAGTGAACCGTTTCAAATCAGTTTGTTCCAGGTTTGGACTCAACTCTACAATTTTTTTCCATGCATATTCTTCACGAAAGACAACCATCATATTTTGCGTCATTTCATAATCCAGGCCACGAAGACTGCTGAATAGATCTGCAAGATTAACGATACAGACCAGGTATGGATCAAGAACAGCCTTTTCCGGTGAATGATGCATGGCAATAACTTCGGCCAACTCCTCGGCAAAACCCCATTGAGTCTTAAACCATGTGGCAAAGTCAGTATGGTTGACACCTAAAATTTCAGTCTCGGCATCATAAAATGTATGGTCTCCCAGGCGAACTAATTCCAATACTCTGTCATACTCCTGGAGACTGTATTGACTCAGAATAACCTTACCTATATCATGCATTAATCCGGCAATATAGGCTTTTTCCAAATCTTTATATCCAGCCATCTTTGCAATGCGGCGCGAGATCATTGCACAGCCCAGACCATGTTCCCATATGTGAGTTACATCAAAATGAGGATTCTTGCTCTCAAAAGTATTAAAAAGCGAAGTAGTCAAAACAATTGAACGAATCTGATGTAATCCCAAATAGACAATGGCCTCACGAATTGAGGTAACCTGCCGTCTTAAACCCCAGAATGCTGAATTCACAAGACGAATCATCCTTGCAGTAAGAACTTTATCCGTCATTACCGCATCTGCAATTTCTTCAACATCGGTTTCATCACCTTTAGACAGTTCAAGAATTCTTACAGCCGAAGCAGGTAAAGTTGGCATTGGAGTTGCTCTGGCAACATAAGCATCAATCAACATTTCTTTTTTTACATTATCCATAATATGCCCCCTATATATGAGCAATCTTGCGATAAACCATGCCGCCGGGATAGTGAATTAGTTTGAACCTGTCATTTATACCAAACAATGACTCGGAAAACCCGACAAAAAGATAACCGCCTTTAATTAAACTATTGAAAAAGTGCTGAATCACACGTTTCTTGGAATTGATGTCAAAATATATCAACACATTCTTACAGAAAATTATATCAAACCCCTTCATGAACATCATTGCCATATCATCATTCAAGTTAAAATGTGTAAATTTGATAATTTTGTTCAAACCGGGATCAACCTGATATTCATCACCTTTTTGTGTGATATACTTTTTCTTGTATAGTTCAGGCATGTTCTTTACTGCATATTCACGGTACAGCCCTGATTCGGCTTTGGCTAAAACCCGTTTGCTGATATCTGTACCGACAATTTCAATATTCCAACCTTTAAGAATGGTCTTCTGCATCTCATTGGCAATCATGGCAAGAGTATAAACTTCTTCACCTGAGGAACAACCCGCACTCCACAACTTTAGTTTCTTTAGAGCTGTACCTTCTTTTGCCTTTACTATTTCCGGAATAATAATTTTTTCCAGTGCTGAAAATTGTGGTTTATTCCGAAAAAAACTGGTTTCATTGATAGTAAGCTCATTCATCAACAGATTCAACTCATTCTTCCGGTCCTTACCACTCTTCAAGAACAAAAAATACTCATTGAAACCCCTCAAAGTCAAAGCCTTTACTCTCTTATTGAAGCGACTCTCAAAATAGTAGCGCTTCTCATCAGGAAAAAACATACCGGTCTCCTGATAGACCAAATCTCTGAGCTTTAATACATCATCCATAGAAGGAATCCTATCATAGTTATGAGCAATCTTTAACTCAATATTCCTGTTTTTTAACTCAACAACTCCGCTACAGATCCGGAGTCAATAATAAGGCGAACTCGACCGTCACCAGTAATAGTACCTCCGGCTATTCCCGGTATATTTCCAAGAAACTCGCCCAGAGATTTAATAACAACTTCCTCTTGCCCCAATAGCTTGGAAACAACTAATCCATAACGTTTTTCCGCTACACCTATTAATACTACATATGCACCTTCG
The DNA here is from genome assembly GCA_023139105.1 of bacterium. Classification (GTDB taxonomy): domain Bacteria; phylum Zhuqueibacterota; class QNDG01; order QNDG01; family JAGLOF01; genus JAGLOF01. The sequence continues at coordinate 16,423 of JAGLOF010000079.1, read as the reverse complement.
TCCTCAATCTTTTCCGCTATATCCAAATCCATTAAGCGATCCAGATAAAACAGAGGAATGACCGAGTCACGATGACATATTACATCATGCTGATCTATTTTTTTAATCTGAGATTGGTCTATACGGAATGTCTCAATTACCGATGCAAGGGGGACTGCATAAATCTCACCTTGACTCTTTACCATTAGAGATTGCATTATTGCAAGTGTCAATGGAAGCTTAAGAACAACTTCAGTACCAAGATCAGGCTCACTCTGCAGCTCAATAATACCATTTAGTTTACGGATATTGGTACGAACCACGTCCATACCAACTCCACGCCCCGAGATATTTGAGACCTTATCAGCAGTACTGAAACCAGGTTCAAAAATTAACTGGAAAATATCCTGCCTGGACATATTAACCATTTGCTGAGACGAGACTAATTCATTTGACAGAGCTTTTTGTTTAATCTTTTCAATATTCAAACCACGACCATCGTCTTTAACAGAAATAATAATATGATTACCTTCTTGCTGAGCAGATAGCTGGACTTTGCCTGCCTTTGTCTTACCCTTGGCAACACGTTCCTGAGCAGTCTCCAGACCGTGATCTATACAGTTACGAAGTAAATGCACCAGTGGATCACCCAACTGATCAAGAACTGTTTTATCAAGTTCAGTCTCCCCCCCGGACACAATCAACTCTACGTCCTTCTTCATATCCCTGCCCATATCCCTTATCATCCGAGGGAATTTCTTGAAAAGTCTGTCAATTGGTGTCATACGAGTCTTCAACACAGAAAGCTGTAATTCATTAGTTACAAAATGAACTTTCTCAGCTGTCTCGGCAATCTTGTCAATAAATTCACTGGCGTTTGACTGAAGACGGATTTCACGATTTATCTGAAGCAGACGGTTTCTCTCAAGAACCAGTTCCCCCACCAGGTTCATCAGATCATCCAGCCGTTCAACCGCAACACGAATTGTACCGCCACCCTTTTCAATAGTGGCAGGTGCTTTAACAGCAGCTGCAGGTTTTTTTTCCTGAACAGACACAGGTGTAGCAGATGTTGGAGCTACAGTAGAATCCGGCTTATCAGGCTCTATTTCCTGCTCAGGAACTGTCTCTTCAGGAGAAGGCTCCCCAACAGCAATTTCTTCTTCAGGAACATCTGACTGATCAGGATCACCTAATTCACCACTCTTTACCCTTGTCAGTTCGGCTATCTCAACGGTCATGTCGATTGTCTGAAAATCATTATCCTCAATTTGCCTGACCAGTAGTTTAACAACATCCACTGCACTCAAAAGAATATCCATTACTTCCTGCGTTATAATGCGAGTGCCGTCACGGAGCATGCTCAAAACATCTTCAGATACATGACCAATCTCAACAAGTTGATCAAATCCCAGGAAACTGGATGTTCCTTTTATAGTATGAATTGCTCTGAATATTCGATTCAGCAGTTCATTATTCTGCGGATCAGTCTCAAGACTGACAAGATCATTATCCAGATTTTCCAACAGCTCATTGGTTTCCGTTAAGAATTCTTTAATTAACTCCGGATCTGACATAATGGCTTGCATAATGTTTCCCCTCTAGTACAATAATCAATGAACGACTATTCTTTCTCTATCCCCAATACCTAAGGCATAACAACTGTTGTGCCCAGCGTATCCTCTAAAATATTTTTTACTTTTTCAAATGAAAAAGGCTTTGAAAGTACATTATCCACAGGCACATTTTCAGCTCCCGCTTGATGAACAGCCGCATCTTCTCCAAGACCGGTTACCATAATAATCTTCTGATCAGGCTTGGCTTTTTTCATCTTCTTTGCAATATCAAAACCATTAAATTCAGGCATTAACACATCCAAAAGTACAAGATCAAACTCTTCATTATCAAATTGTTTCAATGCTTCCTGCCCTGATCCAATAACTACAGTTTGATAACCAATGCGGTTAAGGATTCTTTGAAGAACTTCAAGAACAATTTGTTCATCATCAACAATTAATACACGTTTCATCTTTTTCTCCTGTCAGGAAGCTGGAGTACCGGAAGAGTCCGCACTCTTTTTATTTAAAAGTACACAAATTTTTTCCCGGTTATCTTGTATTTCATCGGTAATATTAATAATACGATCCATACCGATAATTTGAATTATCTCATCAGGAACCTGGCGCATTGTCTCTACAAGTAGTACATATTCAACAGATGCCAGAACTTCTTCTTTGCCACTGCTAGCCATCTGTTCCTTAAGTTTAAACCATGCCTTTAAAAATTTAGTAATTTTAAGCAATGAGATTGAAACCATGATGGTAATGTCACTCTTACCTACTTGTTCCAATAACGACCGTATCATCGGTTCAAAATCTTTAAAAACAACAGACTCATGGAAGCCAAGATTCTTAAACTGAGAATCTGCAATCCTGGACCAAATATCATTATGTGAATATATAAATACTTTCCGGCGCACATCATCTTTATTTGAGGCATCGGGCTGACGAACCAATTCCTGACGTTTACGCTCTGCAATACGCTGCTGAAAAGCAGAAGCGCGCCGATCACGAGATTTATCTGCATTGGATTGCGGCCCGGAAAATCCGGCATTTGAAGCGGAACCGGAAGAGCCACTATCAGAAGTTGTCAAAGCGGAATATGCTGCTGCACTCTCGTCTCCACCTTTTCCCATATGCTCAGCCATTTTCTTCAACATCTCGGGATCTATTTGTTTCTTAAGATCATCCAAATACTTTCGCTTTGCTTCATCCATAACAACGCCTTCTAATTAAAAAATAATTTTCTAAGCATTTAGAGTAAACCGGCCTACAAGACCATTGAGAGCTACAGTTTCATTACTCAATGACTCAGCGGTCTGACGTATCTCATCTGCTCCGCCGGCAGATTCTCTTGTAACCATATTAATTGTTTCAACATTACGTGAAATCTCTTCTGCACCAACAGACATCTCCTCTGTTGCCGAAGCAATCTGCCTTACCATATCCATGGCACCCTGAACCGAATCAACAATCTCCAATAACAGAGACTCTGTCTCAACTGTTGCTGACTTTCCTCTGTTAATTAATAGAGTAGATTCAACAATTGCTTCTTCCGCATCACGTGTATCTATCTGAATTGAGCGAATAGTCTCTTCAATATCCTTTGTTGCTTTAGTGGTTCGCTCAGCCAACTTTCTCACTTCATCGGCAACAACTGCAAATCCCCGCCCTTGTTCACCGGCTCTTGCCGCTTCAATGGCAGCATTCAAAGCCAGCAGGTTGGTTTGATCAGCAATATCATTGATCATCTGTACAATTTCACCAATTTGATCTGCCCTTGAGGAGAGATTTCCGATAATTTCACCTGTCTTACCTGAGGAATCGACAATCAGCTCCATATCATTTTTCATTGCTTGCATTGCAGTACTGCCGGCCTTTGCCTTATCAGTTGCCTTACTCGCAATTTCAGCAGTTTTTAAGGCATGCTCAGAATTTTGCACAATAGCGGATGTCATCTGCTGTACTGCTGCTGCAACTTCAGATGTCTGTGCAGACTGTTCTTCAATACCCGCTGCCATCTGAGAGGCCGTCATGTTCAACTGATTGGTGGCAGTTGAGACTCTGCTGGCATTGTCTCGCACCTGAGCAATAATAGCATGCAATGCTTCTATAAATTTATTGAATCCTGCACCCAGACGAGATAGTTCATTCTCTCCGGACAATTCAAGACGAAGAGTTAAATCTCCCTCACCCTCGCCAATTTCCTCAACAAGCGAAACCATTCTATCAATCGGCGTTACTATTGAATGTGTAATACTCCAGATAATTACAAACAATACAACAAGCCCCAATCCGCTAACAAGTAATAAATTGACCAAAGCAGCTTTGACAGGGGCATTGATCTCAGATGCAGCAACATCCAGAACCAGAGACCAGCCCATGGATTTAAAAGGTGTATACATCCATATACGTTTTTCACCTTCAAAAACAAGCTCGGTTAATCCGGGCTCACCAGAGAGTACGGCATTTGCAGCAGCATCCATCCCTTTAAATTGACTGCCATCTTCCTGAAAATCGGACAAGCTTTTATTAATTACCCAGTCAGCACGGGGATGGTAGAGCATCAGGCCGTCATCGGCAAGCAGGAAGGCCTTACCCGTCTTGAAAATATTTAAAGATTCAAGAATGGTGGCAAATTTTTCAAGAGTAACATCCACGCCGCAACCACCTATAAATTGGCCGGCATCATTAAAAACCGGGCAACGATAATTAACAAATGTATTGCCACTGGAATAATCCACAGAAACATCCCAAACAGGATGACCGGCTTCTTTCATTGCAATATACCATGGACGCACACTTACATTATAATCAGGATCAACTATGGAATTTTCATTATCCCAATAAAATGAAACTTTTTCACTTGCAATAAATGCAGACCTGATATCACCATCATCTTTAACCAGTGCATCCAGATAATTCACAATTTCAACATAATGCGTATCAACATTGATATCGGGGAAACGTTCATTATTTTCACATAGCCAACGTACAATAGACGGATTATGCGAGAATGTCCAGGCCACAGTACTCTTGCTGTCGAAAAAAGCACCAAGCTGCGTCTTCACTGATTCCAGGCCCATCATTGCTTTTCCCTGAGTCTGGCGAATGACATTCTGACGAGTCTGCCTGACATTAACTACTGCCAATACAGCAAATAAAAGGATATTCAGCCCAAGTATCAGTATTAATAATTTCTGTCTGATTGAGAAGTTCCAGTTCACAGTACAATCCTTATCTCTGTAGTATGATGTCCGATGTTATACAACAAGTAATTATTAATCCAGTTTAAAACGATTCATCAATTCACGCAACGAAGACGTCTCATCAGTAAGGACATTAGCAACCTGGGCCATCTGCTCCGCACCGGTAGCTGATTCACGGGTAACATGACTTATTGTCTCTACATTTCGACTGATCTCTTCGGCACCTGAACTCATTTCTTCAGACGCTGTCGCAATTTGCGTAACCATATCCATCGCCTGAGTAACAGACTCAACAATTTCCGATAATACGGATTCGGTCTTACCAGTAGCTTCACGTCCGCTTTCAACTACATCATGAGCTTCACTCATTGATGTTGCCGCCTGCTGAGCACCTCCCTGAATTGCTTGGATTGTTACACTTATTTCACCTGTAGCTTTCATAGTGCGCTCTGCAAGTTTTCTTACTTCATCGGCAACTACAGCAAAGCCCCTACCCTGCTCACCGGCACGCGCCGCTTCAATAGCAGCATTTAATGCCAGTAAATTGGTTTGATCGGCAATATCATTAATTACACTAATTATCTCACCAATCTCCTCTGCTCTGCCGGAAAGCGATGTAATAATTTCACCTGTTTTTATAGTGGAATTTACAATTTCCTCCATACCCTTCCTGGTGACGAGCATAGATTGCGTACCTTCCTGGGCCTGTTCAGCTGCACGTTCGGAGATTTGCGACGTCTGTGTTGCATTCTTGGAGTTTTCCATGATAGCCGTTGTCATCTGCTGTACACTGGCTGCCACTTCCGTCGTCTGCATGGTCTGTGTCTCCGCACCAGAGGCAGATTGTGCTGAGATAGAAGATATCTCTTCAACAACCGCACCTACACGTTCGGTAGATGATCTGGCCTCACCAATCAGATCTGCCAGATTTTGTAGAAATTGATTAAATGAAGTAGACAGTTTACCGATTTCATCCATTGTATCTATTTCAATACGCTGAGTAAGGTCACCATTTCCTTCTGAAATTTTCAAAAGTATGGCATGAATACGGGAAATTGGCTTTAAAACAGTATGAGATACAATATAACCAAAGATACCGCCTAACATTATTATGACCAATGAAGCCAACAATACAGCACGACGATTTGATGTTTTCTGCACTTCCAGGTCTGCGAGTGAGACAGAAAGATGCAGTTCGCCAATTTCATCCTCACCGGACATAACCGGTGAAGAGGCACTTAACTGATTGGTTTTATCTTCTTTTTTTACATCAGTATTATAGACATAAAAAGATTCGCCTGTAGGTGTAAGTACTTCAAGTTTAATTAAATCTTTTCGATCGACAACACCGGCCAAAACACTTTCAACTGTATCCAGATCTTCAAATTCCAAACCGGCAACTATAGCACGGCTGAGAATTTGAGCTATACCGTCTATTTCACTTTTCTTGGCCTGTTCTGCCTGGGCATTCTGTCGAGAAGGGAAGTAGAGGAATACAAAGCCGGCCACCAAGATCACAAGGAGTGTCATGGCACCAACTATTTTTGATTTCAGGGACAAGTGACTAATTTGCACGGTTTTGCTCTCCCTTTAATTTATTTAATAATAACAAAATCACTATACTTATTGAATCACACGCCCGATACCGAGACGCTCAATTACATCAGTAGGGAACCTGGTGGCTGCCCAGCTATTTTGTTTCAAATTTAAAACCAGTTCAAAGCGGCCATTTGTCTTGACCAAACCAATCAAGGCACCAAGTTCAGAATATTCATTAGAAGAGGTAATGACTGCAATCTGTTTATCCTTACACTTCTTCAAAATGAAAAGCTGTGTAGATTTCTTGCGCAAAACCTCGGATTGATAGACAACAAGAATACTGTTGCTAGGAATTTCACGCATCCGTTTACCAACATCAATGCTATTGGCAATGAGATAAATTTTTACTTTCAACTTATTCTGTAAAGCTGCGCGATTAATAATGTCTTTCTCTTTGGCTAAATCTGCCTCAGAGATAAAAACTATTACCTCTTTTGCATCCTGAAATGCCATTTTAGCCATTGTCAAATACTGGGTTGCATTAGCATCATCGCCTACGACTGTCCCTACAGCAACCATTAACAACATAACGGCCACAAACATGATAATGCGCTTGTTCATGATCATCTTTCTCTCCCTTGTGCTTTAAAATTAACATCCTACTGCATTAATGCAGTACTACATACTAATTACAACTATTTAAAAACATACAGTTCAGTCAATAATCTTAACACCAACGACATTTGAATCAGTTGACGGTAAAATTAATCAACATTTGACAGAACCTTTGCTAAATCCAATAATATAAGCAACCTATTTTCCAGCTTGGCAATACCCTTTATATTTTCAGAATCTATTCCCGAGATAATATCAGGAGGTGGTTCAATAGTACTCGATGAAATCCGTAATACCTCTGTTACAGAATCAACAAGCATCCCTACAATCTTCCCATCTGCCTCAACAATAACAATTCTTGTCTGATTTGTCTTTTCAGCGGTTGCTAAACGGAACCTTACTCTCATATTTATTACAGGAAGCACCTTGCCTCGCAAATTGATCACACCTTCAACAAAATCAGGTGTACGCGGGACAGGTGTGATTTCCGTAGTACGATTAATTTCATGTACTTCCTGAATGTCAATACCAAATTCTTCATCTCCCAGACAAAAACCAACAAGCTGAATCAAACGTTCACCTTCATCGTCCTCTGTTGCCAAAGACCTGGATGCCTTGGTTTTAAGTATATCGTTGATAGCTTCATCCTTTTTGGCTGGAGGCACAGAGAGGGCAGGTGCAGCAACTGTCTTCTCTGCTGCAGGCACAGGAGCGGTCTCCACTTTCGGAGGAGCCTTTTCAACTGCTTTCTCAACCACAGGTTCAGGAGAAGGTACGTTCTTGACTTTTTTTTCTTTTTTTTCTTTCACATCCCCACCCCGGACAGTTTTTACGGTTGGTGTGAAAGCATCATCAGCTTCATCAGCTGAAAAGGATGTTAGTTTTCGTTTTGCCATGGATCTATCCTCTCCCTTGACTAATCAATTGAATCAAATCGCCGGATTAATTCTTCGGTCAATGCTGCAAAATCCTGAGCACCTGCAGAACGAGGCGCATGCTCATAAATGGTCTTTCGCTGAGTAGGAGCTTCTTCTACAGCAATATTTCTGCGCAACACCGTGTCAAATACCAGATTACCCCATTTACCGCGTACAGCTTCTTCAACCATTTTGGCCAGATTTGTACGGCCATCAAATAAATTAATTACAATTCCCAGAGGTTGAATTGGCGAATGCGAGGTTATCTCTTCTGCAGCATGCAATATCTGATGGGCACCGGTAATTGCATAAAACGACATAGATACAGGCACTAAAATATAGTCACAATAGAACAGGGCCATAGTGTTGACCAATGTGATTGTTGGGGAAAGATCACAAAAAACAACATCATATTCATCTATCCCGCCCATTCTATCTTTTAAAACCGACTCTCTAAAATTTCGTCCCGTTAAGGCCGTTTCGGCATCTGCCAATCCCTGCTTCCCGGAATTGATCAAATCCAGATTGGGCCGAACCGATGCAATCTCAATTGAACCGTCCAGTAAAAGATCTCCAAGATTCTTTTCAGTACGTACATTAAACTGATTTTGTAAATTTCCCTGGGCATCACAATCAACAGCAAGCACTTTATAACCCCTGTTTGCAAGACCGGCAGCAAGATTTGTCACTAATGTTGTTTTACCGACGCCGCCTTTACTGGTAGCAACTGCAATTCGCTTCAGATCCTCACCCCTTTCATGGCTTCAGAAAATATTCACTATTCAACTACAGCTAGAACGTATCAAGCGTATTAGTGTTCATGCACAGATTATGCAATAGATATGCCAAATGAATTTGGTACAGCAAATGATTACACGATGAAAGCAATTGATAAATATCATCAAATCAAACGCATCAATATGCAATACACATTGCTGAGAACATCAGATATATCGGACATACTATACCTATGCGCCACGACACAGAACATGGTTGTTGAGAGTACTGCAGAGAGGATTACTGAAGATAACATGATGAAACTATGGAACGATTACACTGTAACTATGTATTTTCAGATCATCTCCTGCCCTCATATGGATTAAACTTCATTTCCTGCATTACCTTGTATATACCCTTGCTAAATCCTTGTTCAGCCTTACCCTGACTGATATTTCCTGCCCTGCTACCCCAAAACTTCTTTTATCTTTTCTTTGATAATATCGGGTGTAAATGGTTTTACTATATAATTGGAAGCGCCTGTCTTTAATGCGTCCATTACACTTTGTTTCTCGGCCTGGGTTGTAACCATAATGACAGGAATATGTTTGGTTTGATCACTCCCTTTGATTTCCTGAAGCATTGTAAAACCATCCATATTCGGCATGTGCCAATCTGCAAAGACCAGCCCTACATCATCATTCTGCTGAAGCATACCCAATGCTTCAACACCATCGGCAGCCTGTAAAATATCACTATAACCCGCTTCTGTGACACAGTTTGTAAGAATACGCCGCATTGTACTGGAATCATCTACCACAAGCACTTTCACTATAACACCTCCATTGCTTTAACTAAACAGTTCTTGAACGATAACATCAAATACGTCTTGTTGGTCATAAAACCCATTTTCAATTTTTTGACGTATTTCATCAATTTGTCCGGATTCTAATGAGGCCATTTCATTTAATTTTGAAATGCCTACATCGCTGCCAGAATCTTTTGCAAGTTGTATGCCATTGTCTAACAATGAATCCGCAATAGACCCTAAAACCTGACGACTATCATAATACTGACTCATAATACGGGCAAAAACTTGCCTGACTTTTGCATCGGGGATTTCAATGTCAGCAACTTTTTTCAACTCTTCCTGAGCTGTGGCCAGTAAGCCCGCCTTCTCCTTCAGCGCCCTTGCTTCATCTGATATCTGTATCTTATCAGAGACCTGTGCCGCAGGTCGGGCAACGGCTTTCTTCTCATCATCACGTTTCTTAGGCTCAATCCCTGAGGACCTGATCGCGTGTGATCCATAATTTTCTGCAATATGATCTATAGTCATAACGAACCCCAATTTCCAGCGATTTACGCTTTATACTCTGCTTTGCTACGCTGAGGTGCTTGATACGATTTTACAGCATGTTTCCCTTGCTTCAGATGATTGATATCAACAATCAATTTCTGACACTGCACATCTATACTTTTAATATTTAATGCATCCAATGAAGTCGTCTCGGACAATACATCTCTGAGACGACTGCTCATCTCCACTAAATGACCCCACTCCTTACCTGATAGAGAGGGCCGGGCTCCATTCATTAAATCTACTAAACGTCCATTCAACCCAACTATCATTGCCAATACTTCTTCACGGGAATTATACCGGGCCTGTGCCTGGTCAATCTGTCCGATTTCCAAAAGTTTGTCAGCATCCTGAGCACCTGCGCGTAAAGATTGTGCACATGTCATTCCGGCTTCCAGAACGGCAAGAATTTCTTGATATGGTGAAGAAGATTCCATGTTATCCTCTTAAATCTCAACATCCAGAAGCATACCCATGACATCACGCATATTGGTCATCAGCTTCAATAAGTTTTCAGGTGGAATCTGACGTATAAGCTCATCGGTTTCCCTGTCCATTACCTTGATAACTGTCTTCCCGGTTGGTTTGTCCACAGTAAAATTCAATGTAGTGTTAAATAGGCCGGATACCTGATTCATTTTAGCAGCAATATCCTCAAGTTCAGTGTCAGTAAACGGTTCCTCAGCAGCATTTTCTTCTTTCTGCGCTTTCTCAGTCACTTCCGGTCGTGTTCTCTGCACACGTGCATTCTGTTGCACACCTTCCATGGGTGCCTGCCGCGTTATGGCGTCCGAGACCTCTTCAACGCTATGGTTAATTGGCGTTGTTTCCATGGTCTTATCTCCTATATATACTTTAAAAGAACAAAGTCCCTATGAAATACCCATTACTGAGTTCATAGTAGACATCATGCTGGTAATTTGATTCTGCTGAAACGTTATATTTGTAAGTAATTGCTGTAGCTGAGTAAACTGTGTCCTATAATATTCCGCCTTGATCTCCAGCCTCTCCTCCATGCGGTCAATCTGTTTATCAATCAATGTTATCTGATCTGCAATTGCATCTTTCTCACCTTCCACAATGCCGTATGTATCTACATAGTCTTCCAAAAGCGTTTCAATTTGAACAGCAATACCATTATCTGAATTAAACAGTGTTGTCAATGCTTCAGGGTCTTCTACAAGCATTGCCACAAAATCGGCTTGGTCACTCATTGTCATATGCAGGCTATCGTCCATGGTAATGCCAATTTCAGACAGGTAAGACGGCTTATCATCATCAACACCCGAAACCTGATCTAAAAACAAAGCAGTCAACCTGCTGCGCAGAGTCCTGTAAATTGTGTCTCCGGCCAGGGCATCGCGCGTATATGTCTCTGTATTTACACTTGTTTTTGTAGAAATATAATCCGAGAACCCATTAAAAGCATTTAAAAAACTATTAACCTTTTTAATTACAGCTGTCTCGTCCTGCACTGACTTCACTGTTACTGATGTAGTACCCGAATCCGTATAATCATTATTTTCAACAGTGGCCTCATGAAGCGTAAAAGTCAAACCGTTAATAGTGAAAGTGTTGGATGATTTGGTAATTTCATCAGCACCGTCTGCGGAGTTAATGGTGAACTTGGCATCATCACCTGCGACCTGGCTGCCTTCAGAAAGGTTCAGCGAGCCTGTTAAAAGCGTCCCCTCCACATCTTCCATCTCAATCACATCGCTGCCTGCCACATCAGAAGTCATGATGATTTTATCAATAGTATCATCATAGAAGGCTGTAACACCGGCTTCCGAGCTGTTTATTGCACCAATAAGAGATGACAACGTATCCTGATCTGCATCCCACTCAATGATCACGCCATTGATTTTAAAACTGCCTGTTGCATCAGCACTGATTGCTGTATCAAAATTGATATCTGACAATTTAGCACTGGCATCCAGACCTGTAGTATTGGATGAATAAGTTCCTGTTGCTATATTTAATTCTGTAAAAAATCCTGTAGTACCGCTCTCAGCCAGAATCAAATCACTGCCATCTGTACTTTCAAGAATAAATTTATCTCTGGACTCATCATAATACATATTGGCTTTGGCCGGGCCAGTAATATTAGTCTCTGTAAAAAATCCATTTGTACCGGTCTCTGAGATTGTAATCGCCGTAGAGTCATCACTTGTAAGTGTAAACTTGTCATCAGCACTGCTATATGCCAGGGTAACATTTGCAGTAGCATCTTCATTCACTGCTGTAATAAAATCATCTACCGTAGCATAATTAGACAGAGTAAATGTTGATCCATTTATTGTTACAGTTCCATCTGGCTGCGTATCAAATCCTGCTGACGCCCAGTCCAGAGATGTATCCAATCCGCTACCGGATGTAACCGTACTGTAACTTTTGGTATAAGTATCGTCATTGACAGCATCTATTAAATCTTCAACACTGTCATAATCGGACAAAGTAAAAGTAGCACCATTTATTGTAATGCTTCCATCGGGCTGATTATCAAAACCGACATCGGCCCAGGCTTCATCAATATCCAACTTATCAGCTCCGGCAACAACCAGAGCAGAACTCATAACAGAGGCATGGTTGTTCAAGGTACCCGTTGACTTCATTATAGTAGAAGTAGCCAATTGCCGTACGCGGAATGTATACTGCCCCTGAGCAGCACCTGTTTCTGTGGCCACACTGACTATGTCTTTATCATCAGAACTGACTTTTATAGAGGTAAATGCCGAGTCTGTGCCAGTTTCTGCCAGAACAGCAGCTGCATCGGATAAGGTTTGCAGCTTGCCCTTTAAATCTGAATAGACAGCTGAGCGTGTACTCAGACTGGCCTTTTTCAACACAAGAGCATTCACGGGCCTTCGCTCTAAAGCCATAAACTGGGAAACCAACTGATCTATGCTGGATGCTCCTCCGATGGATGATATACTGGACATATAAAACTCCGCCTTACTAAATTTATGCCGCTCTATGAGTGGCTACAGCCTGTTTCCAGGTATCACGCAGTTCGCGTAATATTTTTTCCGGCACTTCATATTGACTTTGATGCACTTCCCTGAGGCAGTACTCATATAAACTGAAGAGCTGCGTGGCCAGATCTCCGCCTCTGTCAAAGTTCAAACTATCCATAAGTGTGGCAAGTGCCTTACCAATCTTTTGCGGTTCCCGGGCCATACATCCTGCAATGGCAACATCATATACTTTTTCTACTTGTTTCTCCGGTGGTGCCATCATTATTTCCTGTGTCCTGTAATTGCTGCCGGAGTACTGCCCCTGCATGCCTGAATGATAACCAACGCTCATAATTTTACTCCCCTGATAGCATTTTTCAACTTTCATAAAGAGCTTATGTGGCTCTTCATATATCAGTATCGTCAGTTAACAGAAAACCTTTAGAAAATATAACAAAAAAAACGCGCCCAAAGGCGCGTTTTTTCATTTTTGTACATTTCCGTATTAACCAAAGAGTGAGAGCACTGACTGTGGCGCTGTATTAGCCTGCGCCAGCATAGCCGTAGCTGTCTGTTGCAAAATCATCATCTTGGTGGCTTCCAGCTGCTCAAATGCCATATCTGCATCAACAATACGGCTGTAGGCAGACTCTGTATTGACCTTGGCCACTGAGAGTGATTCTTCCTGGAATGACAGACGGTTGATCTGAGAACCAATATAACTGAGACCTTGTGTCACTTTGCTGATAGCTGTATCAATCTTGCCCATGTAAGCCTGGGCAGCATCCTGATCTTCAACATTATGGGCACTGGTATATTCTACTGCGTAAACGGCATGACCCGCTGTAGATGTAGAAATAGCCCCCAAATCAAGAGTAATACCAACACCCAAATCAATTGACCCTGGATTAAAGGTACCCGCAACCGTCGTTGATAGAGTGGTGCCCGTCTCATTGCTTCCAGAAACACCATTGGCATCGAGGGTGACTGCAGCACCTTCAGAGTCAAGAAGTTGAATGGTAATTACTGAGTCGGCACCAGACGTTGCGGTTGTCACATTAACGGTATAATGACCGCCTGCTATTTCGTCAGTATGGTCGAAAGCAGCAGCCACGTCAAAATCATCAGTAGCAGCTGTAACATACTGAGAAGCCAATACGGTGGCTGAAACAGAATCAGTACCGGTTGATGCGGTAACATCCAAACCAGCAGAATCAAAAGCAGATACAAGAGATACATTATCCACTACGTTGAATGTCAACTCATCAGATGCTGCCTCGCCAGTTCCAATCTGAAACTTAAGATCATTATCACCCAACAATGTAGTACCAGCCCATGTAGCCTGCTCTACCTCTGCATCAATCTGAGTATTAAATTCGTCTAACTCAGCGAGTACAGCAAGGCGCTCATCTGAACCCAAGGTGCCGTTAGCAGCCTGTTGGGCCTTTGATTTCATCTTGCTCAGCATATCCTGAATATTGGTCAAGTGACCTTCAGCAACTGTCATAAGGTTCTTGGAAGAACCAATGTTATCCAAAGCTGTACCTAAACCTGAAGCTTTCACTTTAAGCTTGGAAGCAATGGTGAAACCGGCAGCATCGTCGGCAGCGGAGTTGATACGCTTACCAGTAGCAAGCCGAAGTTGATGCATTGACATCTTCGAGTTCACTTTGTTAAGCGCGTTCAGGGCATTCATAGCCTGAATGTTGGTGTTAATACGGGTTAAACTTGCACTAGCCATGGTTAAAACCTCCGTGTGATTAATCGAGCTTCCCTGCTCGTGTGTGTGGGCCACTATAAACGGCTGGCCCTCTTTTCACTAAGGAGTATCGGCTCTCATATTAAAAACTTTAATTTTTAAAATTTATTTTGGGTTGATTGAAAAATATAAAGATTAAAACCTGGTGCTATGTCACCCCTCTCTCGTATCATCTTGCTGAACCTGTTTCAGTATCTCTCTTTACAAATAAACTATTTTCCAACAAGATTACCTTCAACATATTGATGAATCATACCAGATATTAATGTTTGATCGTTTGCAATTCATCTATCACCTTTTTTTGTCGGATTTAAGAAGAGTAATCCGACCTATGGGCTGTTGAGGCACCGCCTTTGATTGATATGCTTATCGATCCCGCAGGATGGATTGAAAAGTGTTGAAGACTGGAAATAGATAGAAGATTGGCAACGAACAAGACGAACTAAACGAACAAAAAAATAGAAGTTTAGAGATTAGTAATGAGCTGGATTGGCTGAAGAAAAAAAGATGAAGAGGGCTGTGTGCCCTGAAAGGGCAATACATACCAGCCCCGGGCACCGCCCGGGGTATGGAATTAAAACATCCAGCCCTGAAAGGGCGACATATAAACAATTAATCCCAAAGATATTTTTCATTATAATTAATTTTGTATTTTTTAAGCAAAGCCAATAATTCATCCTCAAAAGTTAATTTCTGATGATGAATTTTTTGAGCATCAATATAATTAATGAGTGTTTTTAATTGAGATTGTCCCAATGAAAATGCTCCATATCCTGCCTGCCATGAGAATTTATTAAATTTTGAATTGTTCTTCATCCATAAAGATGAAGATTTTTTGAGTTCTTCCAACAATTTACTAACAGTAATCGTTCGGGGTAAAGAGCAGGCAATGTGTACATGATTTTCCGTTCTGACTACACGAAAGGCCTAGCTCTGGTAAGCCCGGCATTTACTGGCCAAGTATGCATGTAAATTTTCATCAACATCCCGGGGGATCATGTTTACACGATTTTTGGTACTGAAAACTATATGCAAAAGAATTTTTGACAATGATTGAGGCATGGGGATCATGTCCTCCGATGTTTCGCCCCTTCAGGGTAACTTCTAAAAATGAACTAATATAAAATTTACCCACTCAAAACAACATCGACCCGAAAACTATCAAAAAGTCCCACAACAATTTGTTTCTTATCCACATTCGCCAATTGGTCAATATGACATACCAGGTGATGAGGAAAATCCCAAATCATTTCCATCAGAGCATCACACTTCATATCATAGGAAAATATGGCAAAAGGGACATGATTCGCCAAGCAAAACATTCCGGTATGCGCTTTTGTGACCATAGCCATACGGCATGTCGAATAGGCTGCCGAAACATCTCTGACCGTCTTTGGGTACACGACGTCGATTGCCCGCTTTTCCATAGAATTCAAAATATTTGCCTGTTTAACTTCTGCCTCAGAATGACAAATCCATAGTATCTTTTCAATATTGGCTTGTAAAAGCAAATGTGTAGCTTGCAACAGCTCTTCCTTAAATTCCATACAGCCCCCGCGGGTAAACGGGACATTTAATGCAAGCTCGTAAGTTGCAGGGGTTGAGTCAGCCAATTCCCCGCAGTAATGGATAGAGGGACACCCCGTGAGATGCACCTTTTTAACAGACGTCTCCACTATACGCCCGACCAGCAGCCAACTTCCTAACCCAAGTTCACCTCAAATTGCATCAGAATGGTTTAAACCGGTTAAAAGCCATACAAAATTGTGTATAAGTCCAACATTTTGGTTAACTATATTCTCTGTAGTGACC
>JAGLOF010000078.1 GCA_023139105.1 bacterium | reverse complement strand
GTTGCTAAATTTTTGTTCTTGCAACATTGAGTTATGATACCGGCCCTCCATTTACTGGTGTGGCATTTCCACTCCATCACCCGTGACAATGCCTGTTAACGTCAAAAGTGCGTCTCAAACAGACACAGATTTTTCATGGAATTAGAAAAACAACCAGACTAGGTATCCGGTACTCAATATGTATAAGACTTGCAAGCTAAGGGTGCCGGCCCTGGTATGTAGAAATTTATTTTATGGCCTGATAGTTGCGTAAGAGGGATGTATGCACATTGAAGAATCTATGTAACTACCTATAAAATAAAGAGAAAGCAATGAACTGTTCGGTGAATTATCAATCAAAAGAATTTTTTTTTGTGGCCGGAAATCCGCCACTTTATGATTTGAACACCGTCGGAATTTCAGACGTTTTAATGAATTTTACTAGAAAATCAGGGAGATAGATTAGTGGCCAGCCTTGCACATTACACTACTCTTGAAGATGCTTCTGTCATGGAACAATCCCCAAGATTTCAATATTTTGAAAAATATAATATTATTGGAAATAGTGATGCCATACAACGGGTTATCAAGATGATTGACCGTGTGGCTGATAAGGATATTACAATACTCATAACCGGTGAGAGTGGAACCGGAAAGGAACTGGTTGCACAGGCTATTCATGATACCAGTATGAGATCAAATAGTGCATTCATAAGAATGAACTGTGCTGCAGTGCCTGAAACACTGGTAGAGAGCGAGCTTTTCGGACATAAGCGTGGAGCATTTACCGGTGCATTGGCCGACAGAAACGGTAAGTTTTTACTTTCGGACAAGGGAACACTTTTTCTTGATGAGGTAGGCGATCTCTCTTTAAGTGCACAGGCGAAAATTTTAAGGACTCTGGAGACAGGTGAAGTGGAGATGATCGGCGGTGAGACTCTTAAGAAAGTCGATGTGCGTATTATCTCTGCAACCAATCATAATCTTAAAGCACTATCAGCGCAGGGTGCATTCAGAGAAGATCTTTTTCATAGGATTAATGTACTTGAGATAAATATTGCTCCGCTCAGGGAGAGGCCTGAGGATATTCCGCCTCTGGCCACATTTTTTCTTGATAGCTTTCACTGTGAGAAGAAGACCGGGAAGAAAATACTGGCTCCCAGTGCCGTGGCTGTACTTGTGTCTTATGCATGGCCGGGTAATGTCAGAGAACTTAAAAATGTAATGCAGAAAGTCAGTGTGCTTGTGGATTCCGAAATTGTCCACAGCCATGATCTTTATGAGTTCCTGGGTATCCCGCCCGCAGCTGAAGATTTTCAAGACGTGGGTACTTTCAAGAAGGCTTTGAATATTTTTGAGAAGAATTTTCTCATGTTTTCCTTGTGGGAAAATGATTGGAATATTTCCAGAACAGCATTGATTTTGGGGCTGCCCAGATCATGCCTCTATGACAAATTAAAGAAATATGATATTAAAAGGTGTCTGGCTGGCCGGACACACTATGTTGCCTAGATGTCCTGAATGAAGGACAGTTGATTTATTTTTTAGTTATTGATGCTCTAAAAAACAATAGGTTAGGCTATTTTATGTGGGATGGCATGCTTGTTGTTATAGATAATATTCTTTGTCAAATTAATGAAAAAATCTATGGAAATTCCATAACAAATCTTTTATGAAAAGGAGTACAAAATGAGGCGTGTGG
Source organism: bacterium (assembly GCA_023139105.1). GTDB lineage: Bacteria > Zhuqueibacterota > QNDG01 > QNDG01 > JAGLOF01 > JAGLOF01. The sequence goes on along the minus strand of JAGLOF010000078.1, from coordinate 6,806 downwards.
TACAAGTTTTTCTCTCTCTGGCTTTGCTTCTGAGTTTCAACGCAGGGGTTATGGCTCAAGATTCGGACAATGTGGATCTGATAACACGCTGGGCATACGGACCGGTCTCTGCAACTACAACATTTACTGATGGTGCTGAATACTATCAGTGTGTTGGATATGGTGGGTATTTGGAAGTATATGACCTTACTGATAATGCTGGTGTTTCAGATGCTCCTGCATTAGTTGGTCAATTATTATTGCCCAAACCAGTCATCTCAATGATTGCATTTACTTCCGGTACTGATGAATACATTATTGCTGTTGACGGATGGGGTGCCCGTGTCATTGATGTTACAGATCCAGCTAATCCGGCATTACTTGCATCTGTTGAAACGCTGGGGCATGCATATGATGTAGCTGTTGATGAGACCAACGGTTATGCCTTTATCGCCGATGGCGCAGAGGGGCTGCGTGCTATAGATCTTACAGACAATGCAACAATAGGCTCACCTTCTTTACAAGCTTATGATTATAATGGCGGTGGAATAACCCGTGCAGTTGTCTATGACGGTACAAATATATTTGTAACCTGTACTGATGGCAGTAATCCCGGTTTTAACATGGTACGTATGTTCACCCATGATGATGCAGCAACTCCTGCGCTTGTGCAGGTTAATTCATACACCGGTGTCAATTATCCTCTTGATATAGCATTTGGTGATTTTACAGATGCCGGCCCCGCGGCTCGCACAGGTCTGTTTGTTGCTGACAGTTCACGCTTTGTTGTACTTAATCGTGCAGATTTAAGTGTTTTGGGAACAATTGCAATTGCAGCACCGGGCATTATTGATAATTTGGCATTCAATGTTGATGATGAATATGTCTATGCCGGCGTACGTGGAGCTACTAATAATCTGCAGTACTGGGATATAGCTGCAGAAAATTTTGCCGCGGCACCAATAACCGTGGGTGCAGCAGCGGCCACAGAACCCAGTGGCGGTATTATACAGGATTTAAGCTACTATGACGACTCACCTACTACGAGTGGCCCTGCACTATATGTTGCAAATGGTTATGGCGGTGCAAAGTTCTATGATGCGACTGACATCACCGCAGGTACTGGCTGGGACGAGCTCTTTGATCAGGATCCTACCGGTGCAAAAGACGGTTACCTGCATGATGTAGTTGTCGATGCTGCTTTGAACATAGCGTATGTAGCTGATGGTGATGACGGTGTTCGTCGTATTGCATATACTACCGGCCCTGACGCATTGACACAATCTCATTCCAATATGGCGGCTTTTGCTGCCTGTACTGCCTATGGGGTGGCTCTTGGTGGCAATGATGTATTATATGTAGCATGTGGTGATGAGGGTGTAAAAACCTTTGATGATGATGATCTTGTGGCCGGTGCAGATGTATTTGACACCGATGGTCGAGCATATGCTGTGGCATATTATGAAAATTATGTTTATGTTGCAGACGGTAATAATGGCCTGCGCATTATCTCTACAGGTGATTGGACACAAGAAGCAGGTGCCTATAATTTTACCGATGTCTCCTACAAAGCTGTTGATGTAAAGATATGGGAAGATGATATTAATAATAAATTGTATGCTTTCCTTGCAGTTGAATTTGAAGGTTTGTGGATTGTAGAAGTGACTAATCCTGCTGCTCCCACTTTAACTACCAGCCTTACTATGGCCGGCGGTGTCTATGCTGTGGATATTGATGTAATGGGACATTATGTCTATGTCGCAGACGGTGTTGACGGGCTTAGAGTTGTAGATGTTCGCACAATTACAACTCCTGTAATAATAGGAACAGAAAATACAGGCGGTTCCGCAATAGATGTAATGGTCAATGGAAGTTTTGCGTATGTTGCTGACGGTACAGGCGGTTTACGCATTATCTCTATTTCAACACCGGCCGCTCCTGCAGAGGTTGGATATTATGATACAGGTGATGTAGCCAATGCAGTGTATGTGGCCGATGATACAGAGATCTATATCACAGATCGTAACGGCGGATTGTATCTGTTTGATAATCTTGTCTCTCATCTTAATCATTTTAATGATGGATATGCTGATTATATCGATCCTTCCGGTCGTTCTATTCCCGTAGTTATTGCTGATGCTGTAATTCTGAGTGGTGGCAGCAGTGATTTGATGACAGTTGGAGATGAGATAGGTGTTTTTGATAATCAAAACGGAACACTTCAACTGGTTGGAAGCGGTAAATATCAGGGCAGTTTCCCCTTTGTTATCAATGTCTGGATGCAATTTACTGAAAATGAAACCGGTACAACAGTTCCAGGTGCAGTACCGGATCAGCCGATGATATTTAAGATCTGGGACAATGAGCAAGACGAAGAGTACGGTGGTTTTGCAGTGTATACTAGAGGATCTGGTAATTTTGACGAGACTGAACTCATGACCTTGGTAGACCCGCTTAATGCTGTTGACCTGTCACAATTTGCCCCGGTAATGCCTACAGGTCAATATATTACGGTACATATCGATAATGATATCACATATAATGGTGTTACTATTGATAATGGTGATGAGATTGTTGTAGTCGATGCTGATCAGAATAATCTTGTAGTAGGTGGAGCTGTATATCGTGGGGCAGCTCTTGATATACCTGTCTGGATTGAGAGGAATTCACTAACTGGCGCATCCACTAATAATACCATGGCATTCAGAGCCTATTTGAATGCCTATGGCCAGACCTTTGTAGCTCGTGCTTTTGATGACAGTGATAATGCAATTATTGAAGATTTTAACGGTAATGCCAGCATTGCCAAGCTGCGTATGTATGAGACCGATCAGGTGCAGCGTATTGCAATTGAAGAGGATAGGATTAATTTGATATCCTTTTATATTAATCCCAAAGTTTCAGGCGGCTCGACACTGGTAAGTGAGATGCTTTCAACCATGAATTACGACGCGGTTGCCCTGGCCCAGGATGATCTTGGTAATGCATATATTGCAGGCTCCAGTATTGATAATCTGGGTAATGTATCTTTCGCAAAGAGTTATCAGGTCTATTATGATAATGATCCCAGTCAGGCTGCAGATACGCAGCATGTGACCATACACGGTTATGCGGTAAATGCTACGGATTATACTATAGCACTCTCCGGACTTCAGATGATAGGTTATCCATATGAGAATGCATACTGGGCACAAGATGTTTTTGCCAGTATATATGCAGTACAATCTCTGATGGTAATTGAAGATGATGCCGGTACATTCTGGATAAAGGACGATGCAAACGGTCTTGACCTCAACTATTTTGATAATTATGGTGGAACAGGGCTTGTGTCAGGTAAAGGATATAAGATATATACTCATACAGCAATAAACTATACATATCCGGCTGCCTCAACACTGCCAAGAGCGGCCAAGGCCATACCCGTAGATCAGGGATATGCTGTGATCGATCCTGTTCATTTTACCTTTAAAGAGACAGGTGATGCTTATCCCGTTGTCATTACCGGTTCAGATTATGCCTTAGTTGATGGTGATGAAATTGGACTCTATGATGGCGATATCTGCGTGGGAGCGGCTGTGTATCAGGGTAGTTATCCCTTTATCATTGCAGCCTGGAAGAAGGTTGAAGCTTCTAATCTGTCCTTGCCCGGATTCTCAGACGGTAATTCAATAGGCCTGCGTCTTTACTCTGCAACTGTCGGTCAAGAATATGATGCAGACAAGAAGAGTGAAGCTGTATTCGGTGCCGGACTATACGCATCATTTGAAATAGACGGTGTGGCAACTGCTGTTGAAGATGCGGCCGTACCCACAGAATTCGGTCTGGATGCCAACTATCCGAATCCTTTTAATCCTGAAACCATGATTCAATTCAGGACTGCTACCAGTTCAGAGGTCAAGCTTGTCATCTATAATAGCAAAGGCCAGAGAGTACGTACATTGGTAGATGAAATGAAGAATGCCGGCGTATTCCGTATTAAGTGGGATGGCTGTGATGAGCGTGGTAATAAGGTGTCATCCGGTCTCTATATTGTGAAAATGAAAGCCGGAGAATACCTGGGCTCTCATAAAATGATGATGATACAGTAGACTATTAATAAACATCGCTCCGATAACTGAAAGAAAAGTGTCGGAGCGGTGAGAAATATTATAAGTAAATTTCTTTATAACGTGTGCCAGGCAATGGCAGTGCTTAATCTATCTTGATGATCTGGCTTTTGGGATGTGCTAAAGTACTGTTTAAATGAACCCATGGAAGGTACTATGCTGAGTAAAAAATATCGTATCCTGTCAAAATGTGTCTTTGGATTTATTCTCTTCATCCAGAATTTTACATTATTGGCTCAAACTACACCTGTTCATTTTAAACCTGTGCGGACGCAAGGTAATTTTCGTGTAGCCAGGATCAATGATGCCGAGATACATTATGGAGCAGGTCCTGCTATAGATGAACTGGAAGCAGGTGATGAAATTGGCATATTTGATGGTGATTTATGTGTAGGTGCCACTGTAATTACCAGTGATTTATTTCCAGTGAGTGTCGCAGGCATTCTTAGATATATTGCAGGTAATGATACATTGCCGGGTGCAGATCCAACCCATGAGATGTCCTTTAAAATTTGGGATTCAAGTAGACAAAGCGAACTTAACGCCATAACCGGTGGTGTTTCTGGTGGTACATTTAATTCTGATTACACAGTAATTAATCAACTAACTTCTGATATTGCCAAGATAACAGTGAATACGGTACCTTCAGATATTGCGTATACATTTTATTTGAATCGTGGCCATGCCATTGATACACTTGTAGCTGGACCGGGGAGTATTGAATTTGATATTTCACTAGGTGCACGGCTGCATTTTTGGTTTGAGAAACATAATCTGCTTGTTTCAGATAATCATAAAAGTTATACAATAACGACCTTGACCTCATCATCACCCGGAGTTTCCGGTGATACACTGGATTATATTATCCCCGGCGATGGCAGTATGCTGGGTATTAATATTGATGGCTCATTTAAGATTCAATACGAGCTGGCCATCGATAACGGTGAAGTGGATGATATCAATGTGCCTGGAGCCGGGTGGTATGATGTAGGTGCAAGTGCTGAAGTAGCTATTATTTCAATTCCATACATTGACCCAGATAATAATGGTAGGCGTTGGCAGTTTGATGGATGGTCAGGTGACAGGAATGATAATGTTACTGCATTTAACGTTACCATGGATGAACCTTATGTTGTAACAGCAACATGGCGGAAAGAGTTTTTGTTAACCACAACAGAAAGTCCGGATATTGGTGGTACAGTAATACCCGCACCGCCTGAGCATTGGTATAACGTTGGTAGTGTGGTTGATGTAAGTGCTCAGGCAGATGAAGTTAATAATTGGCGCTGGATGCGTTGGGAGGGCAGTCTTGCTTCTGAAACAACAAGTACTGTCACTGTTACAATGGATACTAATAAAACAGCTATAGCTATTTTTTTTCCGGAACGCCTGATCTCTGTCTCTACAGATCCACTCGGTCGTAAATTTGAAGTTGACGGTATTGAATATACAACTAATCAGACTTTCAGGTGGTTGGAAGGTGAAGAGCATATTATTTCTATTCTTGACAGTAGTCAGGTAGATGGTGGTAACAAATACAATTTTGCAACATGGAGTAACGGTGATACGAGAATACAAACCTATACCGTTCCCGGGAACATGGAATCTCTGATTGCCAATTTTAATATACAATACTATGTTACACTAATTCCTGTCTATGGTACGGCAACAGGTCAGGGTTGGTATGATGCTGGAAGTACAGTTGATTTTTCTATTGATGATGAGATCCATTCTGACGGTGTAGGACAGCGCCATGTGTTTACAGGATGGACAGGGTATCCTGATGCTACTATTCCATCAATTAGTGCACCGGCTACAGTAACTGCAAGCTGGAAACGGCAGTTTTACATGGGTATTTCAGCTACTCCAATCTATGCAGGCAGCACATTGCCAGCACCACCAGGAGCATGGTATGACAGTGGTTCTGTACAGACGGTAATTGCACTTCCGGCTACAGGGCATCAATGGTCTTCCTGGGGTGGGGATTTGGCAGGCGCAGATAATGACACTACTACATTATTAATTGACGCACCAAAGAGCGTTATTGCAGATTTTGGTGGTGAAGTCAGTATTACTATTGGGGCTACTCCCGCCGGAAGAAGTTTTTTTGTGGACGATGTGGAGTATAATGAATCACAGGTTTTTAATTGGATTATTGGTTCCAATCACAGTCTATTGGGCGCGTATATGCAAAATGATAGTGAACCAACTCGTTATATCTATAATGCTTGGAGTGACGGCGGCAATAGAGCTCATCAATACGTTGTTCCAGGTACAAATGCAACAGTTACCTTGAATTATCAGACTCAACATAAACTCGTTCTTATCACTGCACACTCCAGTGCCAGCAGTGACAGTACACATGGTTATTATAAGGCCGGTGATCAGGCCACGTTCGCTATCTATTCCTGTTTGGTACGTGAAGGCGATGCTACTCAATATATCTTTGAGGGCTGGCAGGGAAGCAGCAGTAATTCTGCATATTCCGGCCCTGACAGTTCACATACAATTATTATGAACGATCCGGTCACCGAGACGGCTTCCTGGCAGAAACAATATTATTTAGATGTTGTTTCGGAACACGGTGTTGTCTCAGGAGAAGGTTGGTATGATGAGGGAACAACAGGTGTTGATTTTGGAGTAAGTGAGCAGACTGTATCAGGTGGTACGGGAATACAATATGATTTCCGGGGATGGACAGGAAACGGCACAATTTCATAT
>JAGLOF010000077.1 GCA_023139105.1 bacterium | reverse complement strand
TAACTAATCCCCGGGGTATCTCTACCGCCCCGGGGGTTAGTGAAAAAAACATGCTATCTCCAATCGTATCAATATCATTGACATGAGGAGTACAGGTAAATTGGGGAACGTTCTGTCACCCCCGGGGAATAGCGGAAGAGCACCGCTACACCCCGGGGGCTATAACTAATCCCCGGGGGTTAGTTTGAATACCATAAAAAAAAACCCCGCCGAAGCGGGGTTTAAAAAGCTTACAACAACTACTGCTTACAACTCAATAGTAGTAGTCACAAAAGCATTAAACAAAGGAGCCTGTTGTACATACCAGTTGCTACGACCGGCATATTGATCATTACGGTTGTAATCTTTAGACAAAGAGGCTCTGGTAAAATTGTCATGATTTGTAATATTGTTCAGGTCTAAACGGACATTGATGCGTTTGCCCATAACCTGGAAAGGCACAGAAACGTTGAAGCTGATGTCCATGAATACGGGCAATTTAGCATCTTCGTAGATGTAGTCGCCGTTGGCATCTCTCATATAATCACCATTCTCATCCAGGGGACGGAAATCATTAGTATATGTGGCGTAGTACTCATCAAACCAGCTAAAACCCAATCCAACGCGAATGCCATTGGAGAGACTGTAACCGATTGCGGCATTGGCCATGATTTCAGGTGCAAAAGGTACAACTTTACCAACTACATCTTCAGGATCAGCACTAAAGATAGTTTCAATATTGGGGTTCATATTCTGCCAGCGATTTTTGGCATAGGTAAAAGAACCTGACATATCAATGCCCAAGTACGCACCACGTACACCTACTTCAACACCCTGATGCACGGCTTTACCGGCATTGATGGTCTGACCATTGTCGCGGCTGTCATAGATAGATTCAATCTTGTCATCATAGGTTGAATGATAGTAGTTAACATTCACGGCCACATTGGCATCAGCATAACCAACGCCAACTTCCATGTTCGTGTTCTTCTCGGGATTCAACTTAACACCTTCGGGTTGGCGGTATCCAGGACCATTACTACGGTCATACCAATCACCAACACGGGGTTCTTTTTTGGCTATAGTTACATTGGCCAGAACATTCAGGTTTTTATTGATGTTGTAGTTAGCACCAAACTTGGGTGAGAAGAAATTATAGTTGCGCTCGTAATCGGCATCTGTGTATTTGCCGGAATCACGGGAATTACGGAAAGAGACGCCAGTAAATTTTTCACCGGCAAAATCATACTGCTCAATAGCATTTTCAACCACAACCTGGCGCACCATATTATAGCTAAGATCAATCTGAGTTGTAAGGTTTTCAACAGGTTTTACCATGTAACGCAAGAAGGCCGTGCCATTGTATACATCTGTGTCATAGTCATAACGACGCTGTGCTTCATCCAGCAATGTGACACCAGCGGTAGTAGGATTATATTTCTGGAACTGCTCGGAGACAGCATAGTGGAAACCGTGCCAGTAACGAAATTCACCACCAACAGTTAATTTAGCCTGTTCATTAATCTGATGTTGGTAATAAGTATTGAAACCGAACTGGTTATGTTCATTGCGACTGTCATTTTGCCAAGTATGATTGTAAGTACTGGTAATCAGGTTTGATCCTTTATAAGGATTCTCGGTATCACCATCATAGGTGAAGGTATTGCTAGCCGCATCATAACCTGTGACGGCATGCCCTGTCTGCTCATAAACATATCTGGCGTGACGGGCAAAGTACTTACGATCGTTGTAAGCTGAGGCATCTTTATAACCTACAGAACCTGTTATAACATCAAATGAATCATTTCTCAGGTACTGACCACCGCCGCGTCCCATGGTAGCAAACATATTGGTACTCATAAATTGTTTGTCAGAGATTGTCCACTCATGACGCAGAGATGCCTGGGGTTTAAAGTAATGATTAAGCTGGGCTTCATTATTGTAACGGTTGTACTCACGACCCAAGGTGGGGATTAGTCTCAGATCCTGCATTGTACGGGACTGATTATGTTCCTGAGGTGCTGCAATCGCACTGAAGAGCAACTTGTGATCAGTAAAGATAGACTGCACTTCCAGACCAAAAGAATAACCATCATAGTATGTGCCGTTTACATAAGAGTCACCGGCTTTACGTTCAAACATAACGCTGTAGTTCAACTTGCCGTCATACAACAGACCGGAGTTATACTGAAGAGAAACATTATAATTAATTGGGGAATAAGATTCAAATCCGCCATTACCATCGGCAATCTTACCATCAGCTGTATTACCTTCTGTATTGAAGTAACCGGCAGAGCTGCGGAATGTAATACCGGAAGTTGGTTTTACACCCATGGTCTCTATATTAACAGAACCGCCAAATACGCCAGAACCATAAAGAGAAGAACCGGCACCGCGCTGTATCTGCATAGACTTGACAGTGGAGGAAAGACCAGTCCAGTTAGACCAGTATACTTGCTGTGATTCGGGATCATTCACAGGAATACCATTGATCATGATCTGTACTTTATCCTGGTCAAATCCACGGATACGCAGGTCAGCTTCACCCAGACCGGCAGAAGTTGTGAAGACTCCGGGAACAGTTTTCATCAGATCAGGCATGTCACCAGTTGTGTAGTTTCCTTTCAGTTCATCACCTGAAAGAGTTGTGAACGCAATAGGTGTTTCACGATCAACAGCCAGGTTGCCCTGAATGGATGTGCCTTCAGTCATCAATGTGGTTGTTTCCAGTTCAACCAAAATATCACCGGCTTGGCCAGCAGCTACGGTTACCTGAACTTCTTTGTTCTTGTAGCCCATAAACATTATTTTGATTGTGTAATTACCGGTAGGAACGCCGGTGATTTCAAAGGTACCAAGACGGCCTGATGCAGCACCCATGGTTGTACCCTGAAGTATTACATTAGCACCAGCCAGGGGGCGCCCTGTACCGGCATTGACTACTTTACCTTTAATTACGCCATCGGCCGCAAACAGGCCCATGGGCAGCACCACCAACATGATGGCCAGGGTAAACCTTACCCAATTTTTCATCTGTAACTCCTCCTTCTTCTAGGATTAAATTGAACATGTCACAAAGGACAGCATCATCTCGCGCAAGAAGATGCAGACTATTCCACCCCCCGGGCAAAACAGCCGGTGAACAACTTTCATTGAGTCTCCTCCTAAAGACTCACTACTTATCGTCTTTCCCTGTTTGATTGATCATGTAATATAAAAGATTACAAATTACAAAGACATTTATACGCATCACAAAAATAAACAATATACATGTTAGAGCATTATTAAAATAACTGTCAATTCAGATAAAACAATAATCAAACTATTTACGGCTCTGAGTATCCAGATAATTATTGAGCGGATCAGATTCATCGGTCTTTAGAGAACTTATCCAGTCTATTACCGGCTGACGCCAGTGAATTCCCGTTTCATATGGAGTAGTGTCATAATTGGCAACATTACTGTTAGAACTGGAGTAGATATAATCCGTTGTCAAGACCACATACATTGAATCAGGATGTACGGCAGATCCGTCTGCCATTTTCCAACCGTTAGTGTAAGACAGTCCTCCCGGTTCCAGACCCTGCGCAAAATCCATCAGCTGCGAACCGCTTAGCTCCAGTTGATATATAAAATTCTCAAACGGCAGTACACCTACAATTGTAGCCAATGTGATGACACCCTGCGAAATGGATTGTCTTATACCGCCGCTGTTGGTCAATGCCACATCTGCCTGGGGAATAGCCACTAACCAGGAATCTGTAATTAAATTAGCCATCTCCGGACTACGTCTGCCAATCTCAGCGTCGGCATAACCTATAGGCAGTGCCAGTTCAGCATCTGTACGTTGTCGCCATATATCTACTATCGCAGCAACAGTGTTATCGGCAATACCATTTTTATTATTTTTAAGTGATGATGAAATATCGATCAATGTGTCTGCATCAACATCCCAGGTGATATCAATGCGGCCATAGTCCTTCATATACGATCCGGCCTGCAAGATAGTTACACCGTTAATGCAATTATTTATTCGCTGATGGCTGTGGCCCCCAAGAATAAGCGGAATATTTTTTCTGGCTGCATAAGGAACAAGAGCAGAGAGTTCGGCCCCTGTAAGATGACCCAATATAATTACCATATCCACATCTTCATCTTCTAATTGTGGCAGCACAGCATCAAGAGTGACTTCATAGGACTCAAAATAGTAATCCTCTACATATGCTGGAAATGTAGTATAGGGTGTCTTGACACTGGCAAGCCCGATTATGCCGACCTTGACTCCATTATTCACCTCAATTGTATACGCTTTTGCAAAAGACGCTGTCTGTCCATCAGTTTTGTTGAGAATATTTGCAGCAAGATATGATATTGTTGATTCTTCAAAACGATGCTCAAGACCTTCTATCTTAAAATCAAATTCATGATTGCCAATTGCAGCGGCATCATACTCCATGGCATTCATCACGGCAGTCATTGACTCGCCTCTAAACCAGGTAGAGATTGCCGGGCCAGACCAATTATCACCACCGCTGAGAATCAGCGTAGATGCATCATCAGTATAAGCTTCATTATTACGCCAAAGGCCCATCATAGATGCAGCACCATCCTGATCTGCAGATGCGTCCATCCATCCATGTTCATCATTTGTGTAAATAATCTTTACTGTAGCACTATTTAGCTTGCTGCCACCACCTGGTTCAGTAGCTTGTTTTTTGCAGGATAACTGCATAAATACCACGAGGGCTGACAGGGAAATAAGAGTCCATAAACATTTTCGCACAGGATGACTCCTGAATAAATAGAATGTGTAGTAAGTATGACTCTAAGATTAATCAAATTTCTTCGCGATTTCAATAATAAAATTCTGGAAGTTGCACGTTTCTTCCAATTTATCATGTGAGTAGCCACATACCCACAATACGGGTAACTCATTACCCATATCCAAGAACTATCTATATATCATCCCCCGGGTACAAATCGAATAAATTCTTACTAAACAATTACTTACAAGGCACAACAAGGACAATAATTTATATATGGCATACCAATTGCTTACAACAATCCATAGATTCCTGATAATTATTTTTTTTGGAGATTGCCAATGTTAAATAAACGAATTATGACCATCATGGCTGCATGCTTGCTGGTCCTGCCCCTTATGGCACAAACTGCCAGAACCCTTACCTATGACGAGGCTATTCGCATTGCGCTGGGACAGAGTTATACTGTAAAATCATACATGGAACAGAAGACGGCAACAGAACAATATTTCAATTACTTCAAGGCTCAATTTAAACCGCGTATCGATTTCAGTCTATTCGCACCGGAATGGAATGAGAATGTAATTCCTGTCCAGAGACCTGACGATTTACCCGTATACAATTCATATGGTTCTCTCAGAGTTGGTGCCGACCTTCAATTCACTGTCATGCTGCCAACCGGTGGTAACTTCAGATTACGGTCTCTGGCCTATCAGGAAGAACAAAGAAATACATTGGCCTTGAGGGATTACAAACAAATCAGAACTGACCAGGCCTACACATCATTGAGTCTAAGCTTCACACAGCCAATCTTTACCGCCAATACTTTAAAGGAAAACTTAAACAGGGCGAGATTCGATTTTGAGAGAACTTCCGCCATGTTCACCCGGGCTCAGATGGATATTATCTATGATGTGACACGGGGATTCTACTCTTTATACCGTGCTACCCGCCAGGTTGAAATAGCAAAAGAAAAACTTAAAAACTCACAAGAGGCTCATCGTGTGGCTACGTTAAAGTCAGAGACAGGGCGCATACCTGAAGGCGATGTCCTGATAAGTGAAGTAGATGTCTCCACCGATGAAGCAAATATGTCTGCCGCACAGGGAACTCTGGAGAGAGAAAAAGATTCATTCAAACAGCTCATCGGACTGGAACTTGCAGATGATATCAATATCATTACAGATCTTCAATATGAGACATTTGAGGTTGATCTACGCAAGGCCATAGATGAGGCCCTGCGTCACAGGCTGGAACTCACAGAAGCCGAACTTCAAATTGAATTACAGAAGATTGAAGTAAATCGGGCCAAACGCGTACGTGAATTCCGCGGTGACATTACGGCCTATTACGATATAACCGGTGTATCCACCTTGGGCAGCGGCAATACAAATGAGCTCTTTCAATCTTCATTTGACAACTTCACTGACCGGGATCCAAACCGTGGCGTTACTTTTAGACTATCATATCCAATATTCGACTGGGGTCGTGGTTCTTCCCGCGTACAGCAGGAACAAGCACATCTCCGCCGCAGACAATTGGAGAAGGAAAACACAAAGGTAACTATTGAACGCCAGGCCCGGGACATAGTGCGTAGCGTAGGAGAAGCAAAACGTCGTTTAAAGATTCATGAAAAAACACAACAAGTCTCTCAAAGGTCTTATGAAATCAGCCGTTTACGTTTTGAAAACGGAGATATTACAAGCCAGGAACTCTCACGAGAACAAGAACGCCTGGCAAACACTCAGCTCGATTACCTGGGTGCCTTTATCACATATCAACTAGCTGTGGCTGACTTAAAGCGTCGTACGCTCTGGGATTTCCAGAATAATCGCAGCTATTTAAAAGATGATTATCTACAAGAGAATTTAAATTAATACAATACTGTCCATAGAAAGGAAAAAACTTATGAAACTGCGACACCTACCCATTCTTGCTGCTTGTAGTATAATTCTGGCAAGTCTATTCGCGGGCCCGGTAATGGCCCAGAGGCAAGATCAGGCCTCCCTGCTTCTTGACCTGAAAAAAGCCCGCGCCTCATATGACTCTGCAAAACAGAAAATGGATAATGATAAAAAGCTTTTTGACAATCAGGCCATCAGTGGGGATGAATATACCAGGTCAAAAAACGACTTTCTCGGTCGTGAAGTGGACTATCAAAAGCTGATACTTAAGGTAATGAATCAACAATCATATATAATTGTCCAAAAAGCCATTAAGTATCAATCAAAAGATAAAAAACGCAAGGTTAAGGTTGTACTTAAATCTACAGCCGCTACAAACGAGGAATTTCTCAATTATTTTAAATCACACAGCGATATCTTTTCACCTGAAATGCGTCAGGAAAAGGTCTATAACATCTTTGTATCTCTGATGACATCGGCAGCTGATGAGACTATTATTGCCGATCCCTACGAGGCTCATGTCCCCTCCATTGAAATGGGCAAGACAGTTGAAGTTCATTTCACATTGCTCCGTGATGTGGAGTCTTTGCAAATTCTTTTAAACTATGGTGACAGAAGTGAACGCCGCACAGTACTACTACAGCAAGATGCATCAGCTAATATTGTAGATATAAATTCCCGCCAATTTTCACAAGAAGCCAATCTGGGCGGTCGCGCAACATATGACCTGAACCTGGAAAGATTCTCCAGTGGCGACGATATCTATAAATTGGAAGTTGTCAACTTGCCGCGTCAGGCAACATTTGAATTTCTCGACACTGCCACAAATGCCCGAATCAGTCAGACACGTTTCCCACAGGGCGTAACAAGCAAACGGCTCAGCCTTGTTGTATATCTGCCTGATCGCGCTGATGATGACATAATTACAGATGAACCTCTGGAATTCTTTGTACTGGCACTGCCCAGGGAAGAAGTATCGGATTTGAATAAATTGAGACAGCAAGGCCCGCTGACTGCACAAAAACTGAATACCATAAATGCAGGCCGCACAAAACTGGAATTAATTCCCCGTGGTGTGGGACGCATTGAAATTGCAGCACCCACTCTCTATCATGAAATCAAAACCGGCGAACAGGTTCAGATGAACATCACTGTTAAAAACACCGGAACACGCAGGCTTGATAATGTTAAGATCTCTACAGACAATCCTCTCAACTGGCGCAGCATAATTGAACCTGATCTCATCTCAAGCCTGGAAGTTGAGCAAAAGCAGATTGTTAAACTGACATTGATTCCACCTGATGACACAGGTGTTGGCGCACAGGAAGTCAAGATCAAGTCAGAGGCCATGGCGAATAACCGTTCTGTTCAGACAGAAGACAAGACAGTGAGGATTAAAATATCCGCCAAGACACCTCTTTTAGGAAGCCTGATTCTAATAATTGTATTGATCTTCTTTGTTGTAGGAACCGTTGTTTTTGGCATTAAACTTTCAAGACGTTAAACAAATATGCTCCCCTGCCGGCTGTAGTATGGTCGGGGAGCAATCCGGAGAGATATTATGACCAATCAGCCAGCCACCCAAGCAATATTAACGCCCCAGGGTCCAGCCCTTGGCTATAAAGAAGGCCAGATTATCCTTGAATCAGTACAACAATTAGCCGATTCAGGACTGGCAATGTGTATAATTGAGTGAAAGCCAATGCTACGCATAAATATGATGCAAACTAGTTGCTGTTTAAAACCAATCTA
Source organism: bacterium (assembly GCA_023139105.1). Classification (GTDB taxonomy): domain Bacteria; phylum Zhuqueibacterota; class QNDG01; order QNDG01; family JAGLOF01; genus JAGLOF01. Next base: position 45,584 of record JAGLOF010000077.1, on the reverse strand, counting down.
CACATCAAACACAATTGAAAGGATAATATTATGAAACGAATCACGAGACTGACTTGCATATTGTTTATCTTTATAAGTATGACCGTCCAGCTCTGGAGCATGCAGGACATTTCCAGTATGCAGAAAGCAGATAAAATACGTTTAAAGGAAGGTTTAAATATACTCACAACATTCGGTGATCAAATATGGGCAGGATGGTCTGATATTAATATCCCCATACTGTTAATCGACAATAACATTGAGTATCTCATGCATCATCCCGCACCTCCGGCTGACTTCATAAAGACTGAGACTGATCCTGTACTGGGCGATATTCTGGCCAGACCCCGACAACATAATACAAAACTATTGGCCGCCTACCCGATTTTTGGAATGAATCCGGCAGTTGTTATGGGTACAGCGAAAAATACAGGCAGGTCATCTACCAGATGGGTAATAACATTGCTGCATGAAATGTTTCATGTATTTCAAATGAACAACAATGATTTCCAAAAGATCAACTCTCTTGAGATCGGGCCGCAAAATAATCCTATGTGGCAGCTGAATTATCCTTATCCCTATGAAGATAAAATTGTAATGGGTTTTACTCATCAACTGGCAGCCGGTCTGGCACGTTGCATATCAACTACCACCAATGAAGCCTTAAAAGCTGAGCTGAAGGAATATAATGAACTACGACAGGCCTATCAGGCATTTATGAATAACCGTTCTCAAAATGTCAAAGACTATAAATACTGCAAATTCCAGGAGTGGAAAGAGGGTACAGCACGTTATACTGAATGGGCACTGCTCCAAAAAATTACAAAATCAGCTTATACTCCCAGCTCTTCATTTAAAAATTTATCTGACTTTACAAGCTATCAAGATAACCTTGAAGCCACAATGAAAAGCATTCCTGATCTGCTAAAAAATACCGCAAAGAAAAATTTTAATCGTTCAGACTTTTACGCTCTGGGAGCTGTCCAGGCCTTGCTCATGGACCGCCTGGGCGAGGATTGGAAGGCCAAATACTTTGATCAATCCACATGGCTGGACGACCAGATAGAAGAAACCATCCGTCAATCAAAGGATTAGTCCATAGAAATCTGTTCTAATAAGTCCTTTAAACATAAGGAGAATCTATAATGATTATCACACTAATTAAAAAAGAGCTGCTTAACAATATGCTCAGCTTTCGTTTTGTCATAACACTGCTGCTCTGTGTTATACTTATACCAATGGGCATATTTGTCAGCATTAAAGAGTATCAAAATAGCATCAATGACTATCAACAAGCCATGGAGCTCCACCGTGAGAGCATGCAGGGCCTGAAAAATGCCGTGGATGTTGACGCCAAAGGACTGCGCCCTCCGGCCCCTTTCAGTATTTTTGCCGGTGGATTGGACAAGTCATTACCCAATGAAATAATATCTACAAGAAATGATGGGATGCAGCTAACAAACAACCGGACCATGGACGCCCCTCTTTCGACACTGTTTGGAAAAATGGATTTTCTATTCAGTATCAGTGTGGTCATGAGCCTGCTGGCCATACTGTTTACATTTGATGCTGTTACACGGGAAAAAGAAGAAGGCACACTTAAACTGGCCCTGTCAAATGCTATTCCCAGAGACCAGATACTCATTGGAAAATATTTAGGAAATTTTATCACTTTTTTAATTCCCTTTTTAGCTGCAATGCTGATCAGTATTATCTTAATCACCATAACCGGTATTCTCCCCCTGTTTAAGTCGGATAATTTAGTGAGATTATTAACCATTATCGGAGTAGCCATACTTTTTATTTCTGCATTCTTTAACCTGGGGCTTATGGTCTCATCAATAGCCAAACGTTCACTCACATCTCAAATTGTTCTGCTTTTTATCTGGGTTCTTCTCATTTTTGTAATACCACGTGTCAGTGGCATGGTAGCACAGGTTATCTACCCGGTCAAGACACAGCAGACCATTAATCTGGAAAAAACGCTGATACGCAAAAACATGGAAGATGAAAAAGCCAATGCCCTCAAAACTGCATTTCAAGAATCTATGTCAGGCAATCCTGATGAAAACACCCAATCCTACGACGACATAAGAGCACCCATTGTCAGTGCTTTAAATGAGAAAAAAATGCTGCAACTGGCTGCCATTGATAATAATTTTCAATCACAGAAAAATACTCAGCTCAAGATATCAACCATCTTGTCACGCATATCCCCGCTGGCATCATTGACTTTGGCTACAACAGAACTATCAAACACAGGCCTGCTGCAAATTGACAACTTGCTCTCCCATTCACAACAATTCCATAATAGTGTATTTCAGTCAGTTCACTCATTAGGATATAAAGACAACATTCCTAATGCCGGAATGAGAATGAGTATGGGTTGGATTAATACAGAAGATATTCCGAAATTTCAATACAATATAACCTCATTGAAAGAAGGAATAATGGCCAGTTGGTTAGACATATTACTACTCATCATCTTCAATATTCTCTTTTTTACCGGGGCCTATGTTGGATTTCTCAGATACGATGTCCGGTAAGCTAATTTATTTATTTTCAAAATGGAGTCTCGAATGTATAAATATAGTGTGCTCATTGGATTGTTGCTGGTGTAGGCTTTGAAATCAACATCGATCAACATGGCCAAACAAATATCAATAATAAATTTTACATTAATTAGATAAAAACAAAGGAGCTTCCCATGCTGCAAGCCATCGATCTGAGTAAACGTTATGAAGACGGACATCTGGCCCTTGACCATGTAAATTTTGAAGTAAAATCAGGTGAAATATTCTGCCTGCTTGGCGCTAATGGTGCAGGTAAAACAACTGCAATTAATCTCTTTTTAAATTTCATTGATCCTACGGATGGCAAGGCACTGATCAATGAAATTGATTCCTGTAAGCTGCCGCTGGAGGCAAAAAAGCATGTTGCATACGTATCTGAAAATGTAATGCTCTACGGTAATTTTACAGCGCGCCAGAATCTGGATTTCTTTGCCAAGCTGGGCGGCAAACCGAACCTAAGTAAAAATGATTACTACACAGTAATGCGTGAAGTGGGCCTGCAGGAAAAAGCCTTTGAGGCCAAGTTAAAGACATTCTCCAAAGGTATGCGTCAAAAAATTGGTATTGCAATTGCCATAATTAAAGACGCTGAGAACATCCTGCTGGATGAACCTACATCCGGCTTAGATCCCAAGGCTGCAGCAGAATTCCAGAATATGCTGCTGAGATTAAAAGAACAGGGAAAAGCCATATTCATGTCTACACATGATATTTTCCGCGCCAAGGCCGTGGCAGACCGCGTTGGAATAATGAAAGAAGGTCGCCTGGTAATGCTCAGAACCCGTGAACAATTCCTTGAAGAGAATCTGGAGAAAGTATACCTGGAATACATGCAGGAAACAACAGCCTGATCCCCTTTCTGCCAGATATCTATTGAAGGAGAATGACATGCTTAAGACCATCTTCCTGCGGGAATTGTTGGAGTACTTTAAATCTACAAAATTCCTGATCGGATTCTGTATTGTACTCTTTTTGATGAGCACATCCACATATCTGAACATGACTGAGTATGTACAGCGACATCAGGATTATCTCAGTGCAGTTGAGAAAGTCACGACCAGGGGATTCAGTGTCGATGTATTGAGAGAACCGCAGGTGATGTCTGTCCTGATACAGGGGAAAGACCGTAAACTTGGGAATCAACTGGAAATTAATTACATGCGTATCCCTGTAGAGACCTCCGGATATATGGGTGGCTTTGCCAGCCAGCACCACAGGTTCCTTGCCGGATTTCAGGCAATTGATTACGCTTTTATTGTCAGGGTGGTCATGAGTCTGTTGGTGATTTTTCTTGCATACAATGCAATATGCGGTGAAAAAATGCAAGGCACATTAAAACTGGCCTTATCCAACGCATTACCCAGAGACAAACTGATCCTGGGAAAACTTCTGGGTGGACTGGCAATTATAGGTATTATGCTGATCTCGGCAACATTGGCGTGCCTCCTGCTTCTCATGATTAATCCGCAAATTGCATTACAGGGCATTCATTATACAAGACTTGCGGGAATCACTGCCAGCTCAGCTCTCTATTTAGCTATGTTTTTCTGTATGGGGCTATATATTTCCGTTCTTGTAAACAAATCCGGCACATCTCTGATGATTCTACTTCAAATATGGGTTTTTCTTATAATAATTTATCCAAATCTATCTGTATATCTGGCTAAGAAAATCATAACGCTCCCTGGTAAAGAACAATTGGCAGATCAAAAACGCGCAGTATTCGAACCCTATCAAAAAGAGTATGATATAAATCGTAAAGCTTTTCATGATATGATAGTATCCGGTAAAAGGGATAAGAATATACTGATAAATAACTTTAATATTACAGCTCAACGTGCAGCTATGAATCATCTGGTTGACATGGAATATTCACAGCAGATGACTCGACAGATGCACGTCGGCCATCAGTTGGGCACCCTTTCTCCTGCCGTTCTCTATGACAGTATTGTACAGGGCTTTGCCCGGACAGATGTATCTGCATTTGATCGATTTCTTAAAGAAGTGAAAATCTACTGGGATCAATATATCGAACAATACAAATTGCGCTATACTGACAGAGAGGCTTATAAAAACAGTGATCTGCCGGTCTTCAAATCATCACAACAGTCTATATCAGTTATTATTGCCGACAGCATTAAACCTCATATTCTTCTATTGATGTTTTCTGTCCTCTTTTTTGTCCTGGCATATACATCATTCTTAAGAAAAGATGTGAGGTAGATATATGCTAACTATTATCCATAGAGAAATCACAGAAAAAATACACAGCCTGCAATTCATCACATTATTCATAGTAGCAACAGCACTGTTCATAATCAGCAGCGGAATATTTATCCAGCAATACAGTTTACGATCCACATTTTACGAGGATGGTATTAATGAGACCCATCTGAATCCAAGTACAGCAAGATTGAAAATATTTCAGCGTCCCAATCCACTAGGTTTTGTTGCCGATGGCGGTGCCAGATTTGAACCAGCCGGTATTGTGCTAACTCCCAAGGGCCGGCAGTCAGCATTAGAATCCGGCCCCGAGAACTTCAAACTGGATATTGTACCCGAACTTGACTGGGCATTCCTCTTCAAAATAATATTCAGCCTCTATGCCCTTCTACTCACATTCAGATCTGTCTCCGGTGAAAAAGAACAGGGCACACTACGTCTTATTCTGGCAAATTCACTCTCCAGGCCCAGGTTGTTAATAGCAAAATACTTATCCACAATGATACTGTTGACACTGCCAATTGTAACAGGAATGCTAATAAGCCTGATCTATATATCTTTCTCAATGCCAGAAATATTAACATTGAGCAATCTACTCCGTATCACAGGGACACTACTATTGACATTGGCCTATCTCTCAATCTTTGTATTGCTTGGCCTGCTGGCTTCTACACTCATTGAGAAATCATCAGTAGTACTATTGTCATTATTAAGTATCTGGATTTTCATGGTCATAATCATCCCCAATACATCCGGAATCTTAGCAGACACGTTCTCCCCCTTACCCAGTGAATATGAGACTTCTCAAAAAGTAGGCCCTATTATTCAAAATGCTGTATGGGAGAAAATAGATGGATTAAAAATACGTATTCAGAACGGTGAATTTCAAAGCAAAGAAGAGATCATCAAGGAAAGCAACCGGCTGTTCCAGGAAGGACAAATAGACGTTGCCAAACATTATCATGAGTATGAAAATGCCATGCAGAGCCGTTCAAACCTGGCAGCCAATATTTCCAGGTTTTCTCCTACTGCTCTTTTTCAATATGCTGCACAAAGCATGGTCAACAGCGGGCCAGATCGTGAAACCTGGTTCAGAAACAATATTACCGAATATTCTGAAACCTATGATGATTATATACTGTCTAAAGTTGGTGAACTGGTCGGAACATCATATTTCTCTTTCAGCACATCCACTACATTCAACGGAGAACATGTAAATTTAGTATCGCCCGAACCAAAGGAGTATGATGGTAATAAATCTGATTTTCCTCATTTCATTGACGTTGTTCCGCCCTTCTCACAGAATATCCGATCGGCAATGTTAGATTTCTGTGGAATTTTGATCTGGAATTTATTATTGGCAAGCTGTGCCATATTAGCCATAAGACGGTGTGATGTAAGGTAAATATAGACCTGGAGTTAACCATGAATCACTTTAAAATTTTGTTCAGATATGAACTGCTTCAACATATACACTCAATGAAATTTCTGACTATGGGAATATTTGCTGTAGTATTTGGTTTTCTATCCATTTATGTACAGACCATGGACTATAAAGCCCGAAAAAACATTTACGATGAAGAGATAATAAAAGCTCAGCAGACTATGTCTTCAGCAACCCTTTATTCTCAGCTGAATATCCCGATAATCGTACCACCGAACCCCCTTTCAATTTTTGCAAAAGGCGTAGATGATAAAGTTGGCAGCAAGATAAATATATCTGTACTGGATGTACCACAGTTTGAAAATGCTGCTCAAAAAAAGAACCCCTTTCTTGATATCTTTGACAGCTTTGATTTGTCAATGCTTGTACATGTACTTTTCAGTGTAATGACACTTTTCCTTGTAGCAGATACCATTGCCGGTGAACGTGAAGAGGGTACCCTAAAACAGACATTTTCCAACAGTGTTCTGAAATCCCAATATTTTCTTGCAAAATATCTGGGCAGCCTGGTGATATTGGCAATTCCTCTTACTATTATTTACATAATTGCCTCACTAATGATTTTATTTGATCCTATAATTACATTGACAGCTGTCAACTGGCTTACAGTTTTGATGATCTATATATGCTCGCTTGTATTTGTATCCATATACATATTAATCGGACTATGTATTTCAGCCCGTATAAATACATCCTCACTGGCAAGCCTGAGCGGCCTTCTGGTATGGATCATCCTTGTATTTATATATCCAAACGCTACCCGTTATGCAGTAAATACCTTTGTCCGGATACCATCCAATGATGAAGTTAGAGCACAAATAACTACTCTAACCGGGGAAATCGAAGAAGAACTTGAATCAAAATTGCCTAAACAGGAACAAAGACCCGTCAGCTACTCATGGTATTCAAATGGCAATTATAATATGCCGACAATCATCAGTGTGACTCAAAAATACAATTTTGAATATAATCTTGCATGTATACAGACAGGCATACCAATTGTACTGACAGGACAGGAAGGTATTTATCAGGCCATGAGGGAGTTCAAACGCCAATATGCACATCAGCATAAAATTGCATCACTGCTTAACCGGTGCCTGCCAGGGCATCTCCTGACAGAAACAGCCAGTAAAATGGCCGGTACTCATTTCCAAAAACGTGACCTGGCTATTATGAACAGTGCCAGGCAGTATCGTTCTCAAATACTGGATTATATCCGCTCAAAAAATGGTTTTGGATATGCTTTTTTTACACAAATGCCAACTCATGCCATGAAGGATGACTGGAATCAATACCCGGATGATGTTTCAAGCTTGTACAGCCCCAATAATTATAAAAAATTATCATTTGATGATATGCCCGTCTACCATGCCCAATCAAGAAACATAATACCTAAAAACAGTATTATTGATCTATGTGCACTTATTATGATCAACATCGTTCTTTTTATATGCGGAGCCTTTATATTCATAAGATCCGATGTCCGGAACAAAGATTAATCCACAGGAGATCTATCATGTTACACTACTTGATTGATAAAGAACTTAAAGAGCATATCACAACTCCAAAGATGCTTATTACTTCCGGGATTATTCTCCTGGTCATGATAATTAATGGATTGGTATTCAATTCACAATTTATACAGCAGCAACAGAAAATGAATCAGGAAATTATTACAAATAGCAATGGCCTTCAGGATAATGCCGGCAGCCTTTTCAAGCTTCTCTTTTTCAAACAGAAACTGGTAAAACCCCCATCAAAACTTGGCTTCATTGCCATTGCAAAAGAAGAAGTGCTTCCCAATGGAATAAAGACAAATTATTATAAAGAAACAGAGCCTGAGCATTACAAATCCCAGAATAATTATTTCAGCAGATTCCGTTCTCTTGACTGGACTTTTCTATTGATTTATGTCATCAGTTTTGTGTGTCTTGCATTCTCATATAATGCTTTTTCCGGTGAAAAAGTAAAAGGGACCCTGAAACTTATTTTAAGTAATAATGTATCCAGAGGCACTGTAATCCTGGGCAAACTCATTGGTCTGCATATATGTATCTCCATGCCGTTTTTCATAGGAATCCTGATTAACATTATTATAATTCAGTTAAATCCCGGTATTGCCCTGACAGGGGGAGACTACCTAATAATTCTTATTTTCACACTGGTTGCCTTCGTTTTCATTGCCATGAATCTTTTATTAGGACTGTTTATTTCCAGTCTGACATCAAAACCCGCTCACACACTAAATCTACTTTTAATTGTCTGGATTATGCTGGTCATAATTATCCCCAGTGTAAGCTGGGTATTTTCTCAAAAGATAATTGATGTAGCCTCAGAAGAAGAGATCGCTATAAGGCTGAGTAATGAAATTGACAAAATATATGAGAGCGGCAATTACAGCTGGTCATGGAACGGTGCATGGGCTGGACAACAGCCAAATGATACTGTTAAACGCAGGGCAGCAGGTATACAGGCTACAGACGCTCATAGAATTATGCTGTACAGAGAATACCTGGATCAAAAATTCAAGCAGACCTCACTGGCAATAAAACTCTCAAAGATATCTCCATTCTCCCTGTTCCGATTTATTGGTGAAAGATTTTCTGATAATGGCTACTTCGGTTTTAAACGATTCATTGATCAGACCAGAATTTACAGAGCTACAATGAATAGTTTTATGACACAGAAAGACCAGCAGGACCCGGATAGTTTTCACCTGCTCTGGAGCGAACCATGGGCATCCGGTACTTTTAGCTCGCATAAACCAGTGGCATTTGAAGAGATACCTCAATTTAAGTATCAGCCGCCTGAATTGGCTGAAATATGGAACCGAAGCATATTAGACATTAGTCTTCTTATAGCATGGTGCATTTTACTCTTTGCAGGGACATTTATAGCATTTATCAGATATGATGTCAGATAAATTCATTTTTTAAGGCATATCGATAATTTTCAACCATAGACCGGGGATATTATGCTTAAGACCATAATCATCAAAGAAATACAAGCTACAATATCCAGCTTCAAATTTGCTGTGATAACAATATTATCTACAACGTTAATCCTTACCAGTTTCTTTATTATGACAAATGACTATCTGGCCAGGCTGGAAAATTATGAAATCCTTCAACCTCAAGATAATGACCCGACGGCTCTGATAAAACCGACACCACTCTCTATCTTTGCCAAGGGCCTGGATGAAAACCTCTGCCGGAGTTATCAGATACATTTTGGTGGACAGATAATTGTTGGAAGCAAACAGCAGTCAGTGAATTCCATATTCCAATTTTTCACAACGCCCGACCTTCTCTTTGTAATAAAGGTTATCATGGGCCTGGCCGCAATGTTATTCGCCTTTGACGCCATTGTCGGAGAAAAAGAAAGCGGCAGCCTTAAACTGGCACTGTCAAATTCAGTATCACGACCTATATGGATATTGGGTAAATGGCTGGGAGGATTTATCAGTTTAATTGTCCCGTTCATTCTGGCACTGCTCATTGGCTTCACCATTATTCAAATTCATCCTGATATTGTCTTTTCAAGTACTCATCTCCATATCATTACGCTGATGTTGATTATTTCAATCATCTACCTTGCTGTATTCTATTCAATAGGATTTATGATTTCTTCCCTGACGCAACAGACCAGCGCATCACTTGTTCTGTCACTCTTCACATGGACTCTTGTAGTCTTTATACTACCAAACCTTGGGAATATTCTGGCAAAGCAACTGGCACCTCTTCCATCAGTATCACAGCTTGAACAGCAAAAAGATCAAATTTGGATCAAAGAGGTCTTTGAACGCATTCAGGGGCGCACTGATCCCGGGATGATAGAAAAAAATATCAATAACGGGAACAATCGTCTGATGGAAAATTATCGCATGAAATTCAATCGGCGGACCATCATGTCAAAAAACATAACAAGACTCTCCCCGGCATCTGCATTTACGTTTATTGCCATTGATTTAGCCGGTACCGGCCTTTTAGAAGAACGCCATGTTAAACAGGCTATCCTGACATATAAAGACCTGATCTTCGGGAATGATACGGATTCAGACGGAAACATTACAGGCATTACACCAGCTTTCTCATTCCACCGCCTCTCAATAAGCAGCAGACTCAACAGTGAAACTCTGGCCAATATTGGAATCCTTATAATTTTCAATTTTATCTTTTTTTCAGCGGCGTATGTAGCATTTCTAAAATATGATATCAGGTAGCGGATTCAGGCTCTATCTGGAATTTTATGAGAGTGTAAGGAGATACACAATGCTTAAGACATTAATAATGAAAGAAATCCAGGAACAGGTTTCCAGCCTCAGATTCATTACAGGTTTAATACTCTGTGTACTCATTACATGTACTGCAGTCGTGATACTAACTAATAACTATAAACAAGAGCAGGATAACTTTCAACAACAAATTACTTCACAAAATCATTTCCTTAATAATTATGCACATACCAACCGCATAGGTGCTATAATTACTCCGAACAGACCTCCGGCTCACTTTCATCCTTTGGTACTGGGACTGGCCAATGATACTGATCAACAGTCCTTTGATACAGATCCTCTTCCCACACTATTCCCACCATTGGATTTAATATTTATTATTACAATTATCCTCAGTCTCATGGCTCTGCTCTTATCTCATGATGGCGTATGCGGAGAAAGGGAAAAAGGGACATTAAAACTAATTTTATCCAACAATGTAAGTCGTGGAACAGTGTTATTATCCAAATGGATTGGTGGCACTACTACTCTTTTCATACCTTTCATATTATCCGTTCTATTTGCTACATTATACTTGTTAGTTCATCCCTCCGTAGCATGGAGTGCTACCGACATAGTAACTCTTCTATTTTTAATTCTGGGTGCAATGACTTTTCTTTCAATATATTTTCTAATGGGACTATGGATATCTGCAAAAGTAAAAACATCATCAATATCCATTTTAACAGCTTTATTTATCTGGATTATCTTCACACTGAGTATTCCCAATCTCAGCCCCTATCTGGCTGCCCAATGTTTTAAAATTCCTTCAGTAAATCGGATATATAAGGAAATACGACAACTCAGAGGTATTGAGCGTGACAAACTTGGACGCAAGATGCTTGCCGCATTGACCGCCAGATATCAATCTGAACATTCTAAATTCTGGAACGAACTAGAACCAATGTCAAAAGAAGCAATCCGGCAACGCAGCAGTACGGATCCGGCCTTCAATACACTTTACAACAACTTTACTGCACAATCCAGAGAAGTATGGAAAGAGGCAAATCGCATACAGGCTGAGAAAGCGGCAAAGCTAAAGAATAATCTGGATGATAAAGTTAAAGTCCAGATATGGGCAGCCAAACATATCGCCTGCCTCTCTCCTTATGCCAACTTCATCTATCTGGCCACAGACATATGCGGAACAGGAACGCGTGGACAAGCGGCGTATAAAGATCAGGCCGCAGTCTATTTAGATCAATTTTATAACTATCTTAGCAATAAAGAGGAACAAATACGTACTAAAGATCCTGCTTATAACAACAATGCTTTTATTGACATCTCCGATAGACCGCAATTTATATATGCTGAAGAGCAGTTTACAGCACGTTTCAATGCAATATTACCCTACTGGGGAGTACTCATCATATTCAACCTCATCTTTTGCATACTCGCTTTCACTGCATTTATCAAATACGATATTCGATGAAGCATGTTGTGAGCTTGACAGAGCTATAACAATTTGTTACTTTGTGTATATGGTAAACGGCGGTCTGTATTTTACACCGCCGTTTTAGCTATACATCTTGATGTGATAATTTCTACCAATGAAAAGGGATTTCAATGATTGACCATTTTGGTTTGTATGTGATACTTACAAATCCTGTAATTGGATATGAAGCCGCCGCTGAAGCGGCAGTAGCTGAAGGTGTTAAATACCTGCAATTAAGAATTAAAGACAGCTCAGCAGATGATATTCTGGAAATTGCCAGAAACATACGAAGTATTACACACGATTCACCTACAAAATTTATTATGAATGATGATCTCGATATTGCCATGGCTGTTGATGCTGACGGTATTCACCTTGGCCAGGATGATCTTCCCATTAAAGAAGCACGCCTAAAATGGCCTGCGTCAAATAAGATATTCGGCCTGTCCACTCATAACGCCTCTCAAGCTCTGGAAGCCGCATCTAAAAATCCCGATTATATTGGCATAGGCCCGGTATTTGCAACTCCAACCAAGGTAATTCCGGATCCGGTAGTAGGCCTGAAAGAGATGGAACGCATTATAAAATCAGCACAACTTACAACGGTGGCTATCGGAGGCATTGATCAAGCAAATCTCCCGGCTGTATTATCACATGGTGCCATTAATTTTTGTGCTGTCAGAGCTATTATGCAATCAACAATGCCTGGGCAAATCATACGCCAGATGATGGAACTCTGGAAGGGGAAAGGTAAGCGAGCTTAAAAATTAAGGGCTTATCGTTTCAACTTGCACATCTCCGTTCAAAATTTGGTCAGTTGATTGTCAGTTTCAAGTAAATACATATATTTAAAATTAATGCACTAAAATTTATACCGACCATAAAATGAATCCTGGCAAATAAAAAGGTAGAGTATATGCAGGTACTCATTGTATCTATCAAAAATACCGGACAAGCTGATACATTTCTCCCCCGGCTGTACCGCTCTTCCTTATTTATTTTCCTCACTCTTCTACTAATTGCATCTCCATTCCTCTCTCAACCTCTCCTTGCCCAGACTGACAAACTATTAAAGACCGATGACCTTCTCAACCTTCCCTTCACTGCACTGATGAACATAAAAATTATTACAGCAACAAAACATCCTCAAAAAATTGCAGATACACCTGCAAGTATTGTGATAATAACCCGTAAACAAATCCAGACATTCGGCTATGAGAACCTGGGAGAAATCTTGCGCAGTATTCCCGGTCTCTATTTTATAGACGATTATAATTATCCATACAACTATGGCATTCGCGGATTTTGGACAGATACACCCAATAAACATATGACAATAATGATAAATGGTGTTAAACGTCCATCCAATTATACAAATGACAATGATCTGCGCTATCTAATGATTCCACCTGAAGCTATTGAACGCATTGAAGTCATCCGAGGCCCCAATTCTCTCATCCATGGTAGTGGTGCTTTCTTTGGTGTAATAAACATTATTACAACATCGAAGCAAGCCATAGACAAATCTCAAATACACTTGAGCTATGGTACACAGAACACCAGAAAAATTATAGCTACAAGCACAAAAAACGGAACTGATTGGAGTCTCTCGGCATTTGCATCACTGCATATTGCAGATGGCCTGAATTTACACTACAGTGACTTTGGTTCGGAGAACAACACAAGTATAAAAAATCACACCGATACTTATTATATGAATGCCGGCATAACAAGTAGCTGGGGGCCTCTAACTATTCATGCATACTTCAGTGAGTGTAAAAATGATAATGTCTTTCTCTTTCCAGCTGTCGATGCCGGCTCAACATCCAGCCTGCCAATGACAGTTCTTTCAGTTCTCTACAAGAAACAATGGCACCCTGACTGGTTAATACGGAGTCAATTTACTTTCACACGAAGAAGCGAGATATACGATTACAGCATATTGTATTCTGATTTCTACGGCCTTCAACATATCAGTTCATCAGGTTGGTTTGGGAGTGCAGAAGCTCTATATTCTCCCAACGAAAACCTGGAAATAATCTTTGGATTTGACGGTGAAAATATAGATAAAATATTTAATAATTATGACCTGCCGGGTTTTCAAACTCATACGTTAACACATATCAAAAACTCAATCCATCCCGATGACAACCTGCAAGTCAGGGCAGGATATTTAAGAATTAGCACCAACCTCTCAAGCCACCTGCAATTCACCGGCGGTTTGCGACTTGAACAACAGTGCCCATATCGTATACTCTTTAGAAATGCCAGCCTTGGTGACCTGTCTTACATGTTAGAAAAAAGTACAGCATCTATAGATAACTCACAATGGAAACTGGTGCCACAAACAGCCATGATTTACAAACCTACACCAAGCTTAGCATTAAAGCTGCTTTACGGGAAGGCAATACAACATCCAAGTCTGTTTCAGAGCTTCGGGCAAGATAGAACAGAGGGAGCAGAATCACTCAAACCTGAATGGGTTGAGACTTTTGAAATAGCCCTTGGTTTTGAATCCAGCAATAATTTGAGTATTAATGCCAGTGTTTTCTACAACATTCTTGATGATCTAATACTTAGATCAACAGGCTTTTACCCGTCTGATCACCCTGATACTCCCAATGAATATTTTAATTTCTTTGACAATATCGGAAAACAACGTGCATATGGTTTCGAACTTCAATTGGCATGCCGTCTCAGTTCCGGATTCAGCATAGATCTTGCAGCCACAAGGCAAAGTCTGATAAACCAATACAAAACAGCTATCCCCATTGGATACAATCCGCCATGGTTGCTCTACGGAAAAGCATCCTGGCATATAAACAAATATTTTCAGATAGGAATAACAGGACAATTTATTGATAAAATGAAGGCTGCCTGGGATCTTGCTACCAGTAGCCGAATTGGTGACAATTCACCAACCAACACATTACTTGGACTCAATCTAAGATTTGCACCACCCAAATTACCAAAATTTTATGGACAGTTACACATTTTCAATTTGCTTAACAATAAAATTATTTACCCCACAACTACAAACAGCACCTGGGCTCCAAGAGGTACCAGGGACAGAGGCAGATCTATTACTATAACAATAGGTTATCAATTATGATTTACGGAAACCGGGGCAACACCGAATATTATGATACGAATTTTGATTCTACTATACAACTATCAACGAATATTGGCGCGGAATTGCGAGAACATATAATTTGAAACAATTATTCTCAAATAAAATCTGGCTAAAACCCCTTTTCAAAAGGCAGAATATACTTATTTTGCTGATAGGCTGTATATTATTTACATCCCGGGCCTATGGACAATCAGCAGGAGAATACACGCTAAAGGCTGTCTATATTGAAAGGTTTACCCGCTTTGTCGAATGGCCGGATTCACTGTCGTTTCCCTCGGACAGTTCTAAATTCCATTTTGTTATCTTGGGAGACAACCCCTTTGGTGACCGTATGGAAACTTCATATCGTAATACCAAGATCCATAACAGAGCTGTTAAGGTTACATATATCCAATCAATCGACGATCTGAAAGAGGCACATGCGCTTTTCATCACACGCTCCAACAGGTTCCAAATCTCCCGGATAATTAATAAAATTAAAGGCAGACCGATTCTCTCTATTACAGAAATAAAAAATGCTGCTAAAAAAGGGATCCATATTAATTTTACAGTTTCTGGAGCCAGTCTACAGTTTGAAATTAATCACAAAGCAACTGAAGAATCAAGTCTAAAAATGAGCTTCCACCTATTGCAAAGAGCAAAGATTATTGAGTAACCAAAAGGAATTATGACGCCATTGCTGCAACATTCAATTAAACAACGCCTCATTATCATTATTCTGACAGTGAGTGCTGTATCACTAATTTCCATATCTTTAGGGATTGGTTACCTGGATATCCGCAACCTACAACAAGATCTGGCAGAAGATGCTGAACTTCATACACGATTCACAGGTCAAAATTGTATAGGCCCATTGGATTTTAGAGATAAAAACGGTGCTCACGATATCTTAAACAACCTTGAGGCTGTAAGCTATGTACGAGCTGCCTATCTGTATGATGCTGACAATGAACTATTTGCATCATACAGGGCCGTAGGTGAGACTGAAGATCCGCCACAACATGCTCTGAAGAAACCGCATAATAATGGTCATCTTCACATAATAGAACCGATTATATATGATGGTACTCCCATAGGAACGATTCACTTGAAAGCATCAAGGCAGCAACTTAATAAAGCCATAACCACTTATCTTTATACAATGGCGATAATAATAGTTTTAATAATGATCTTGGCTTTTATCCTGGCAAATCGTCTACAAAGGCTTATCTCCGAGCCTTTGCTACACCTGGCTAAAACTACTCGTCACATCTCTGATGCAGCTGATTACTCTATAAGAGTTACCCGTCAGAGCGATGACGAAATTGGTATTCTCTATGATGGCTTTAACGAAATGCTCAACCAGATACAGCATAGAGAAAACCAACGTAATCATGCAGAAGAAGCTTTGAGACAGACAAAAAACTATCTGGATAATATACTTAATTCAATGCCATCAATGCTGATTGGTGTTGATAAAGCAGGACAAATCACCCAATGGAACAGAGAAGCAGTCTCCCGTACAGGACTTGAAGCAGAGCGGGTTCTTGGTCGTTCACTGGACAGTATATTGCCAGAGCTACACCAAGAAATGGAGAATATTTTTAAAGCAATTAAAACCAAAACAACATTAAAAGACAGCAAGCGCAGTAAAACACAGAACGGCACTCAAATATATGAAGACATGACAGTCTACCCATTAATAACAAATGGTGTTGAAGGAGCTGTTATTCGGATTGATAACATAACCGAACGAGTCCGCATGGAAGAAATGATGATTCAATCTGAAAAAATGTTGTCAGTAGGAGGGTTGGCTGCAGGCATGGCCCACGAAATCAACAATCCACTTGCCGGTATATTACAAAACATTCAGGTCATTTCTAACCGACTTCTTATAAGTCTCCCCAAAAACACTCAAGCGGCTATGGAAACCGGGCTCAATCAAGATGCATTGCATGCCTACCTTGATAAAAGAGGAATTCCAAATATGCTGGAAGCAGTACTGCAATCAGGCCAGAGAGCGGCAAAAATTGTAGATAATATGTTATCTTTCAGCCGGAAGAGTGATTCGTCAATGGCAATGTTTGATCTGGCATATCTTATTGATCAAACAATTGAACTTGCAGAAAACGACTATGATTTAAAGAAAAAATATGACTTCCGCCGCATTAAAATTGATCGACACTTTCAAAATGAAATGCCACATGTAAAGTGTGTGCCAAGCCAAATACAACAAGTTCTCCTGAATATTCTTAAAAACGGAGCACAGGCAATGGCAGAAGGCACACAGAACAATGAACCTCCGTGTTTTACAATAAGAATATATGCAAACAACGGGCTCGCATATATTGGTATCAGTGATAATGGTCCTGGCATGGATGAGGCGAGTCAGCGCCGGGTTTTCGAGCCGTTTTATACAACAAAATCCGTTGGTGTTGGAACCGGTCTGGGGCTGTCAGTCTCATACTTCATTATCACAGAAAACCACGGTGGCAACATGAGTGTAAAATCAGCTCTGGACAAAGGTACAGAGTTCTCAATATATTTACCGCTGGATAATTAACAGGATCTTATTATGGATGACAAACCGCGTATAATCATTATCGATGACGAAGCCTCTGTAAGGCACTCATTGGCTGCATTTTTTGAAGATTGGGACTTCAATGTCAGCTGCGCCGAAGACGCCGAAGAAGGTCTGATCATCCTGGATACACAGGTATTTGATCTAGCCATTGTAGATATGCGCCTACCAGGTAAAGATGGCAACACCTTCATAAGGGAGGCTGTTATCAAACAACCGGCATTACGCTTTCTAATTCATACAGGGTCCAAGCAGTATGTCCTGCCATATGACTTGATTGAGCTGGGTATTCAAGAATCACATATATTTTTAAAACCGGTAAAGGACATGAATTTATTTATCACTAAGATTGAAGAGCTGGGAGTCTCCGGATGATGAATGGACATACACCGGTCATTCTGACCATTGATGACGAAGATGCTATCAGAACCAGCATTCACAACTACTTAACTGACTATAATTATGAGGTTTTAGAGGCGGCCAACGGACGTATAGGCCTTGAGATAATACACAATCAAACACCTGACCTGGTAATGGTTGACCTGCGTATGCCCGAAGTAAATGGTCTGGACGTATTGAGCGAGACTACAAAATCATTCCCGGATCTACCGATAATAGTCATTTCAGGAACAGGTTCAATTCAAGATGTCATCGAAGCCTTACATCTTGGTGCCTGGGACTATCTTTTAAAACCGATCCAGGATCTTTCAGTAATGTTGCATTCGGTTGAAAGAAACCTTGAAAGAGCCCGTTTAATTGAAGAAAACAGAAACTATCAGACACATCTGGAATTTGAAGTCAAAAAAAGAACCCATGAATTATCAGAGAATCAGGCAATGTTGAGTGCTTTGCTTAATGCAGAAGATAATGTGGCAATTCTCATGGATTTAAATGGTAATATCCAGGCGCTGAATACATCTGCAAAACAGATGCTTAGTGATTCGGATACACCTACAGAAGAGTTCAACGGAAAAAACATATTCTCATATATTAAGGGTAGCATTGCCCATTCCCGGAAAAAACTTTTCGCTGAAGTGGTTGAACTTGACAGCCCTGTTACAATTGATGAGGAGTACAACGGACGCTACCTTGAAAGTACACTCTATCCGGTTAAAGATATTAATAATAAAATTACCAAAGTTGCATTTTTTGCCCGTGATATGACTTTACGAATTAAAGCAGAACAGCAAAAAGAACGCGATCTCAGGGAGAAAGAAATGCTCCTTAAGGAGATCCATCATCGCGTTAAAAACAATTTACAAGTTATCTGCAGTCTCTTAAGTCTTCAAAGTCGTCATATCAAAGATCCGAATGCATTGGATATGTTTACCGAATCGCGTGATCGTGTGCGTTCGATGGCACTTGTTCATGAGCTGCTCTATGGTTCCAAAAACTTCTCAGAGATTGATTTTGCTGAGTACTTAAACAGATTGACCAATACACTCTTCAAAGCATATGCAACAGACAAAACGAAAGTGGATCTTCAAATTACTGTTGGTGACGTATCACTTGGCGTAGACCTTGCAATTCCATGTGGCTTAGTAATAAATGAATTAATTTCAAATGCATTGAAACATGCTTTTCCTGAAGATTTAGGGCATAAAGGTTGCATTCAAATATATATGGAAGCTGAAGAGAATAACTATATATCATTAATTGTTAAAGATAATGGAGCAGGTCTGCCTGAAGGATTTAACATGATGCAGAACGATTCACTGGGTATGCATTTAATTACATTACTTGCTGAAGACCAACTACAAGGAAAAATTCTATTGGAACAGGATAATGGCACCAAATTTCATATTCGTTTTCCAATGACCACCAACATAGCACATAAATAAACTATTGGAAGTAAGCTCTTATGGATAAAGTTACTCGTTTCAGCATCTCAATGAATACCCGACTTCTCGATCAATTTGATACCTTTATATTGGAGAGCGGATACTCAAACCGCTCCGAAGCTGTTCGTGATTTACTGAGAGACAGATTGGTACAATCGGATTGGGATGACGATGAAACAGAAACCGTAGGTACATTGACACTGATCTATGACCACCATCAACGGGAACTTCAGAATCGCTTAACAAATCACCAACATCAACATTATACAATGATCATTTCTACAATGCATGTTCATCTGGATCAACATCATTGCCTGGAAGTTCTTGCTGTCAAGGGTACACCCGGCCAGATACACCAATTAGCAAATGAAATGCGAAGCCTGCGTGGTGTTATACAGGGCAAGTTGGTTATGGCCACCACTGGTAAAAATTTATAAAAACGAAACATACGAAAAAGAACCTAAATTAAACCTTGACTTACACATCATAGCTGCTTACTTTAATGTTACATATTTTTTTTTCGTAACACAACATAGGAGCTGCTATGTATAGAACTTTAATTATCATCTCACTATTGATATGCTCATTACAGTTACCTACTGCTCTGACTGCCCAAATTTCCAGCAAAGACTCCATCAGCATCAGCTATAAACTTAATCCTGTCATTATTACAGCTGCCAGACGTGCCCATGCCCAACGTGATATTGCCGCTTCTATCTCAATAATTGATGAAAGCTCATTCCAATTGAGCAGTTCTTTCTCTGCACTCGAGGCAGTAGAAGAAGAAGTCCCCGGATTTCATTTGACAGAATGGGGCATAATGGGCTTTGGTGTTGCAGGAAAAGCCGCCGGAAAGTTATCTATGCGTGGCATTGGCGGATCGGCAAATACGCATATACTTATTCTGAGAAATGGTCGACCTGATTTCATGGGGCTCATGGGCTGTACAATTGCCGATGAATTTTCATCAAACGGCATTGGTCGTATTGAGATTATTCGAGGCCCGGGCTCCTTCCTTTACGGAAGCAATGCAACTGGCGGTATTATCAATTTCCTACCAAAAAAACGCAACAGCCCAGGATTCGAAACTTCTATTACTGCCGGTGCCGGGACATTTTCGACTCATAACATCTCTATTAATCATGGCGGCAGAATCAAACAATATGATTATTATTTAACTGCCAGTCATCGTCAAACAGATGGACACCGTAAAAATTCAGACTACCGGGGACAACATTACACTCTGCATATTGGCTACACTCCCAATGCGAAAACATCCTGGGAATTCAATGCAAATTTGAGTGATCTATATCTCAAGGACCCGGGACAGTTTGCTAATCCTATGCCGAATCAATGGTATGATATTCTTCGAGGGGGATTTGATGCATCAGGCCGAATTTTAAATAAATTTGGTTTTATGCATCTTAAAGTTCATGCTAATTTTGGACTTCATGATTTCTTTTCAGGATGGCATTCGACAGATCAGATACTGGGATTTATGCTCTATCAGCACCTGACACCATGGAGCGGAAACCAGGTAACACTGGGGCTTGATATCAAAAAATACGGTGGCAAAGCAAGAGATTCAGCAATTAATTACGGCAGCTTCACCGTGACGGAGACAGCTCCATATATTCATATGCAACAATTTCTGGCCGGTAGATATATTATTTCTGCTGGTTTAAGGACAGAAAAGCATTCATTATACGGATGGGAAGCACTTCCCAAGTTTGGTCTTGTCTGGCACATAAATAATTTGATGTCATCGCGCTTGTCACTGGCAAAAGGATTTAGAAGCCCTTCAATCCGTGAGCTATACTTCTGGAAACCCGCTAATATTAATTTAACACCGGATCGGGTTTGGAATACAGAACTGGCATGCAGCTGGCATATAAAAAACAGAGGACGCCTTGAGCTCATCTATTTCAATAGCCGTGGCAGCAATTTGATCCAGTTTAATCCTTCACCACCAATGTGGATAAACAGTGGCAATTATACTCATAATGGTTTGGAACTTCTGGGCAGATGGCAGCTTGCTTCAGCTATTGCCTTTGGCGCAACATGGAGTTATACCAAACCTGTTGATACTCAAAAGCCCCTGCTTAATGCACCTGAACAAAAAATAACGGCATATTTGCGCTATACAAAAGCGATGCTTAAGGCGCAGCTGACCCTCGTTCATATTCACAATTTAACCGGCGCACTATATCCGTGGCCATCACCAGTGCCACAATTCATTCCTTTAAATGACTATAGTCTGATTAATCTAAATATTCGTTCAAAACTTATTGGGCCTCTATCTATCAAGTTAGCACTTAACAATATTTTAAATGAATCTTATGAATCTATGGCTGGTTATCCCATGCCCGGACGACATCTCTTTCTTAATTTCATATATGGATCGGAAGAATGAACATACGAGTAAAAGGTTTAATATACTGCGCATTATTTATTGCATTAAGCATAGTATTCCCAATGCTTTTTCATTCAATAGGACTTGGCAAGGTTTTCCTGCCAATGTTCTGGCCGCTGGCAATGATAGGATATTTTATCAATCCCAAGGTTGCATTGATGGCAGGATTAATAACACCCGGTCTCTCACTGGTGTTGACTGGCATGCCACCTGTTCCCGTAGTTTGGCGCATGACTGCTGAATTGGGAATCATACCTTTTGTTACAGCAATATTATTCACCAAGACACACTGGAATGCATTCCTCATAACACCTATTGCATTGATATGCGGTCTATTGGGGGGCATGAGTCTGTCCTACCTGCTGGCACCACTTCTTGGCTGGCCGCGCTGGTTATACGCATTTTCATCGATAACAGTGAGCCTGCCGGGCATAATTGGCATCTCTATTGCTATACCAATACTCTATCATCGCCTTAACATCAATGCACTTCATTCGCAGAATAATTATGAACAATAATTATAGATTTTATTTCAATCAAATGGCAGCAAACTGGCATGACCGCATGGGTAATGGTGAAGAACTCCGTCCATTATTGGAACACGTAAATGTCAGACCGGGGAGTATAGTTCTTGACCTTGGCTGCGGCACCGGCAGAATGGCAAATATCTTGAAAAAAATGGTCGCACCGGGCGGCCAAATTATCGCCATG
Organism: bacterium; assembly: GCA_023139105.1. Classification (GTDB taxonomy): domain Bacteria; phylum Zhuqueibacterota; class QNDG01; order QNDG01; family JAGLOF01; genus JAGLOF01. Next base: position 22,999 of record JAGLOF010000077.1, on the reverse strand, counting down.
GACATTGCAGAGCAAATGCTCATTCATGGACGTAAGCTTAACACATCTGAAACGATTCAATGGCTTTGTAGTGATGGCGAAACCTGTGGACTTAAGTCAAAAAGCATTGACAAGGTTATCTGTTTCTCTACATTCCCTCATTTTAAATCACCTGATATAATGTTTAATGAGATGGGGCGTATTCTGAAGCCCGGAGGCCGCTTGGTTATACTACATAATGTTAACAGTACTGTTTTAAATACTTTTCATTCCAAACTTGATTCTGTAGTAAAAAATGACTACCTACCTCCAGCTGATCAATTGGCCGCTACTCTTAAAAGAAGAGGATTTGATATAATCCGTGTTGTAGAGGATGAAAACCTGTATTGTGTAGAGGGTCAGCGGATATTAGAAGAAATCCCAAGTTCCAAGTTCCAAGTTCCAATATACAAATAACAAATTACAAATTACAAATTGGCTTAAATTTATTTGTTATTTGTAATTTGCTTTTTGCTTTTTGTTATTTGGAATTTGTCATTTGTTTTTTGTTATAAGAATTACCTCACAACCTGTGACAAAAAGTTCACTCAAAAAAGGTAGATTTGGAAAGCTACGCTGTTTCCACCCGAAACGTTGTGTATATATGGGACGAGAGAGAAAAAAATCTACGTGATGGGGATTAAAATTATGTTTCTCAGCTATGCGTAAAAATTGACGTATTGACAGGCCTATACGCCCATTTTCAACTACCATATTAGCAATATGGTCTGTCTCATTCAGCAGGGAACATAATGTATGAACAAAAAACCGGGGCCAGCATTGCAGCCATGGAAAGTATCGTATTAATGTTTTTCCATTTTGCTGATGGCCCGCAAATGGTGAAAATCGGGGTGGAAATGTAATATACACAGATCCCCCCGGTGATAAAATTTTATTTATTTCATCAAAAGCTCTATCTCTATCAGGAATATGCTCGATAACATCACGCAAGATTATCAAGTCAAATGTATCATTGAACAGCTTATTTATTAGCGGATCTGTAATATCGCCATGCAGTACATTCAATTGCGGGTTAATCTTACGAGCAAGAGCTACTCTATCAGCAGAGAGCTCCAGACCAACAACCTCTACACCCTCATCAGCAAGAACTGCCAGAAGCCCTGCTTCTGCACAGCCAACCTCCAGTACACGTAATTCATCCAATTTTTCAAAATGATCCCTTAAAAAACCAAGGACATAATCTTTAGTAAATTGAACCTGTTCATGATAATGACGTTCTGCCATAAATAACTATCCTATAATAATTCTTCAAACATCTGATAATGACATTCATACATACCCAAAGATTTATAGGCCTTCTGCGCTCCTGCATTATCTGTATCAACATAGAGACGGACTCCAATGATGTCCTCATCCTCAGCTGCATGTTGCTTAAGCCATAAATAGAGTTGTGCGTAGATACCACGACGTCTGAACTCAGGCATTACATAGACGCTTTGCACCCATAGGAAGAGTCCATTTCTCCAATCGCTCCACTCAAATGTGACCATCAGACTGCCGGCAAGCTGCCCGTCCAGCTCAGCAACAAGAAAAAAACCCAGTTCAGGGCTGTCCATCAAACGCCGCACACCGGCATTAACTGTATCAACATGCAATATTTTTTTCTCTGTCTCTAACGCCATGAACTGTTGGAATTGAGAAATCATCTTAATATCAGCAGACTGTGCTACTCTGATTGAACATTGCTGAGCCACTGTTGATCACCTCTTCGGATATTAATTATATATATGTCACAATATCAAAATCAACCGAACCTTTAAGACAAATCTTTGAATGTATCTGTCAAATTTGCAATTTGTTCAAACTTGGTCTGAACTTGATCAAGAGACTCACCTAATCGGTAATTATCTTTATCCAACCTACCCTTTGGGTCCAACTCTGACAGAATATTAGGTTGATTAAAATCAGGATTTTCTTTAGCATATGGCCACAAACGGAAAGAGCCTCCGGAAATCTCATCAATCAGCGTTACCTTACCATCAATCAAACCATACTCCAGTTTAAAATCAATAAGCTGAATCCGACATTGTTTAAAGGCTGTTTCAAGCTCTTGGAAAACATCAATATTTATTTCACGCATCTCTTTGAACCAATGCCCATCCTGTTTCGAACTTATAATAAATTCAACATATGCAGCATCCAGCATAGGATCATGCAGTGGATCATCTTTATAATGAAATTGGGTAATCAGAGGATCAAATCTCTGGCCTTCAACGGCAGTGCCCCATTTTAAAATTGACCCTGCGGCTACACGGCGAGTAACAACTTCAAGGTCAATCTTATAATCCAATTTTCGTACTATGGAGACACATTCCTGCGGACTTTCAACATAATGTGTATGAATGCCTTTACGATTTAAATACTCAAAAATATCCTTATTGGTCTTCCAATCAACAAGTGCCTTACCCTGAATCACATCGTGCTTAACACCGTCACCTGCAGTAATATCATCCTTAAACTTCATGAACACTGTCTTGGGATCATCTGGGTTTTCATATATAATCTTGGTCTTACCCTCAATTATTACATGCATCTTATCAAATACCAAGGCCATAGATTTACTCCTCAAATAAAATAAATATTAGAAAAAGGCTACAATCAAAATTGCAGCCCAAGAAATATTAAACATACAGTATTACTGCATTAACATCATCTTTCGCATGAAGACTTGACCACCAGAACTGAAGCGGCATAAATAAACACCTGTGGGTACCAGATTACCACTATTATCGCAGCCATTCCAGGATACAGTATGTGCACCGGCTCCCTCGTATTCATCAACCAATTTGCGTATCTCCTGACCTAGCATATTATAGACAGATAGATAAACGTGTGATCCTTCAGGCAGGTGATATGTAATATTTGTCTGTGGATTAAAAGGATTCGGATGATTTTGAAGTAATCTATATTCAAGCGGTTGCAACTCCTGCACATCATCAGCTACAATGGACAAATTACGTATCAAAATGGTACCACTTGAAGCACTTTCCATTGTATTACCCGTAACATCCACGGCCTCTATCCACCAGAAATAAAGTCCAACTTCAGTGTTTTCAGGTATTTCAAGAAGATATGTAGTATCCAGCAAGGTTGAAGAAGTATGAGACCAGGTTGCTGATCCACCCTGACTGCTTATATATAATACATAAAAGACAGAATCATTAGAATCCGGGTCTGTTGTAGAGAACCAATTGAATCGTATAGAATCAGGCCAGGCAGTAGAATCAATATTCATTGGACTGAGTAGATAAAAAGGATTTGGAGAGTCAGGAATACTCTCAATTGTGATTGGTACAGATAAATGTGAACTATCATCAGCAGCATCTGTCACAATCCAATGCACTGTCTCCTGACCATACCAGTTCGGAGCCCCCCAAAATAACCACTGATTGCCGGATCCATCTACACCGCCATCAATAAATTGATTTTGGGCAATGCTGAAAGTCAATTGATCCGGCTCATGATCAGCATCAGTGACCAGGGTACGCAGGTAACTCATAGGGATTTGTAGTGTATCATCTTCATTCAAAGTGAACTCATACTGCCCCATCCACATTGGTCGATCATTAATCGAGACAACTTCAAATTCCACATCTGTAGTATCAGCCATACCCACTGGATCTGATACGATTAATGTCAATGTCTCCTGGCCCGCCCACTCAGTATCCGGCACTGCAACAGTGAGTATTCGGGTATCGGAAATATTGATCAACAGATCCGTATATCCTGTAACAGTCCAACTGAGCCGATCTGTCGAATGCTCATTATCCGACACAAAATTATCAAGCTCAACAGGTAAAAATGTCTGCCCTTCCAATATAGTTTGCCCGACAAGTCCCGCTATGACCGGTGCCGCATTATCCACATTAACTTGAGCTGCAACCCGGTGTGAACCTCCATCACCATCACGTACTTCAAAATATACGAAATACTCACCAGAGGCCACAAAACTTATATTTGTAGAGAAACCCGCTGTTTCAAAAATACCATTGCCATCCAGATCCCAATGTCCGGTCAAAACATCTTCTGTGCCGGGATCAGTACCTGTACCGATCAATGTTATGGCCTCATTGGGTGCAACACTGTATGGGCCTCCTGCATCTGCTGTTGGAGGAAGGTTTGCAACAGTAACATGAATAGTATCGGAGCCTGTGAGGCCATCATCATCAACTACTGTAAGTTCTATTATCCGGCTGGACTCATCGGCATAGACTGTCCATACCTGACTGGCAGTATCTGTCTTTCCATCACCCAATGTCCATGATAAAGTATGAGTATCATCTACTCCCTGATCTGATATAATACTTCCAAGTCTTAATGTATCACCCTCACCAATGCTTCTTAGGCCGGTAATTTCTACTGAAGGTGCTGCATTATAAATAGTCAAACTTACCGTATCACGATCTGTTAAACCTGCATTATCTGTTACTTCAAGTATCAGTTGGCCGATAAGATCATCTTTGAAAACCACATCTATCTGTGCAGAAGCTGTAATTGTATCTGCTACACCTTCACCAGTCCATTCCCAGGAATATTTAGTAATCCCGGGATTAGTCCCTTCATCAAATGAAGCACTGCCATCTAATGTAACAACATCACCTTCAAAGGCAGTATAGTCACCTCCAAGGCTCGCTATGGGGCGAGAATCGCCCAGATTTCGTATATATCTTAGGTATGAATTATTTCCGGCAGGAAAAATAAGATAAATATGATTTTTATGCGCTCTCACCAGATGTGTATTACGGCCATCATCGACGTTGTCAATTGCGTCTTTAATAATACGTTCCGGCTCAGACCATGATTGACCTCCATCATCTGAAATGGTTGCATAGATAGACCCATACCCTCTGTGACTAAAATAAGCTACAGCAATATAATCACTATTAGCAGTTGAAGCTACAGAGGCATTACCCCAACCACCTTCTACGATATAGGGAGATGGTACAGTAGACATCTGGTTCTTAAAATTGCCTTTATAACGGATATAACGAATATTACCCCGATTATCCGAGCCTCTAAGTGTGCCATATACCATGTGCAGATCGCCATTGGCTGCCGCAAAGAGATCGGGAGCACCGCCTCTATCATCTGCATCTCCTGCAAACAGGTCTTCCATAAAATGCCATGAGTCACCATGATCCGTTGAACGAAGATATGTGATATGTTTAACACCGAAAGTATAATCAGGATTTCCGATTAACAGATGAACATTATCATCCGGAGTTACAGCAAATTCAAAACGGCTGTCAAAACGGTATTGCTTTTCAACATCAGGCAATAGTTCCTGGGTCATATTTATACTACCGTCAACAATACGATAGTATGTAATATTACCATAAGGCCCCTGGCCTAAGAGTTCTTCCTTAACAGAACTGATTCCAAGATGAATACGATCTTCACTGTCAATATCCATTCTTAATACATAACCACGCCAGACATTGCTAGCCACCTTAATGCGGCTACTCCATCCTTCCGAATTTTGGCGCAAGTACCCGATATTATAATCGGGTTCCCATGGACCATCATCAGTATGATTAAAATGAATACTATATTTATAAACGATATGGGCGTAACCATCAGAATCCAGTACTATGGTAGGGCCCCAGTTCAGATTGCCTTCAGGTGCAGTAGAATCCAGCACCTCTTCTGATATTTGATTACCAACAGAATCCAGAACAGTATAGATAAGGCCATGATACTGGTTGCCTGCAGCTACATGCAAATTACCGGTAACCGGATTAATAACAAAATCAATACAGTTACCACCACAGACACGGCTTGGGCCCTGCCATATTGATTGCGCAAAAGTACTGCTAAAGGCCAATGTGGAGAACATTAAAATATAGAATATACGGCGTAACATCCTTAGACTCCAATATATTGTATAGCTGGTTCAATTCCGACCGAAAAGCCACTGATAAAACTGTTCAATATCCAGCCATGCCCCTTACTAAAACACCATATTTATGCCTATAATGACATACAACTACAAAATATTGTAAAAAACCTACCAAGATCATGCCAGACCTATTCATCCATTTCATCCATTTCATCCATTTCATCCATTTCATCCATTTCATCCATTTCATCAATGAGTACTGATGGATATGCCGAAAGTTTTAACCTAAACAGATCAGTAATTTCCTTGAGTCTCTCTTCTGTTCTGGCCTCAAAACGCATGACCAGAATTGGTTGCGTATTTGAAACGCGAACAAGACCCCAGCCATCACCAAATAATACCCTGGCACCATCAATATCAATGACATCATACTCTTTTTTAAATTCCTCTGTCAATTGTTCTACAATTGCAAATTTCTCTTCATCGGGACAGCTAATACGAATCTCCGGTGTAGAACAAAATTGTGGTAATTCATCAACCAGCGCACTTAAAGGGCGATCCTGCCCGGCAAGAAACTGTGCAACCCGGAATGAAACAAAAATACCATCATCAAATCCATAAAATCCTTCTTTAAAGAAGATATGACCGGACATTTCACCGCCCAGCGGTGCATTCTCTTCCTTTAATTTCTTTTTGATCAATGAATGTCCGGTTTTATAAATCACTGGCTCACCACCGGCTGCCTTTACCACTTCAGGCAGCATCTGTGAACATTTCACATCATAGATAATTTTTTCACCGGGACAACGGGAAAGAACATCTTTAGCCATTAAGGCCAATATCTGGTCGGCAAATACCACGCGGCCCTTTTCATCAATCAAACCTACCCGGTCAGAATCGCCGTCATAACCAAGACCAAAATCAGCCTTTTCTTCAACCACCAAACGGCGCAGGTCTTTAATATATTTAAGCACCGTAGGATCAGGCAGGTGATTGGGGAAAGTACCGTCGGGTTCACAGTAGAGCCTGATTACTTCACAGCCCATGGATTCAAATAGTTCAGGTGCAATTGGCCCGGCAGTACCGTTACCGGAGTCAATGACTATTTTAAAAGGCCTTTTAATTGAAATTTTTTCTTTTACCATTGCCTTATATGCTGGAATTATCTCTGAAAAAGACAGACGACCATGTCCGGCTTCAAAATCATCTTCTTCAATAAGTTTTTTCAGATGAAGAATCTGATCTCCATAGAGTGAGAGCATCCCCTCATTCAACTTAAGACCATTGTATTCAATTGGATTATGACTGCCTGTAATCATCACACTGCCATCGGTTTTAAGATGATCAATTGAAAAATACACCACTGGTGTAGGACAGATGCCGATGTCGATAACATCGATACCTGTTGAGAGTATGCCCTCAGCCAACGCAGATTTAATCCGTTCGGAGGTAAGCCTCACGTCACAGCCAACACTTATGAACTTATAACCCTGACGCTTCATATACGTGCCAAAAGCCCGGCCTATCAATGTAACATCTTTACTATTTAAATCTGTATCAGCAATACCTCTGATATCATACATTCTAAATATATTTGGATTCATAGGTTCTCCTAAGATTTATTTAATGCACTTCTTTCGTTGGCAAATTCCGCTTGACCACTACTAATAAATATTTTAATTCTTTTCATCACTCGCCTATACCGATTTATCTACTCAAAATTCCTGTAACCTCCAGCTCCTCGCCCCTCCACAATACGTCCAATACCATTTAAATCAGGATGAATCTTCAGATCAACTAATCCGGCTTCTTTGAAATATCTCATCACTGTAGCTGCCTGCGTATCCCCAACCTCAACATATATACACCCCGAATCAGATAGCAAATCCGATGATATCCGAGCTAATCTACGATAAGCCGCCAGACCATCGCCCTCATCACATAGTGCAAGGCGGGGTTCATGACTGCGTATTTCTACAGGTAGTCCGTCCCATTCATTCAGTGACACATAGGGCGGATTAGAAATGATTACATCAAACGATCCGTCAAGAACTTGTACGAACTCGGGCGAAAAGAGATCCCCATGTATCCAATGAATACGTTGTGCAACCGAATTAGCATCAGCATTATGCTCTGCCATTGTCAAAGCCTCAGTTGATACATCAACGGCAAAAATTTCTGCTTGCGGACAGTAATGTGCAAGACTGACAGCAATTGCACCACTGCCCGTCCCGATATCCAGCATTCTGACAGGTCCGCGACCAGCATACCTGCGTATCACCAGCTCCACTAATGACTCTGTCTCAGGTCGTGGAATCAATACCGCAGGATTCACTGAAAAAGCCAATGACATAAATTCAGTTTCACCCAGAATATACTGGAGCGGTTCCCCGTTTGCACGCCTGTGCAGCAAAGACTTATAATTTTCTCTCTCTGCCGGCTCCAGAGGCTGATCATATCTTAGATAAAGATCAACACGTGTAACATTAAGTGCATGGGCCAATAGGCGCTCAGCATTCAACCGTGCAGATTCAATATCACGTATTTCCAAAAATGACGTTGCTTTTTTTAGCACATCAATTAATAACCAGACAGTTTTTTCGATATTTGGCAGACCTGTAGTATTTTGATTAGTAGTATTCACAATATATGGTTAAAAATTACAATATTTTTAACGTTTTATCAATGATTTTTTTATGCAAAAATTGAATTAAACTTGCATTTTGCTATAATTCTTCATACAATTTCTTTAATAGTTTTTAAGAGAATTATTAATCCGCAGATAACGAGGCTGTCTAAAAAGGTCAGCCCCCGGTTGTTGTCCTTCTTTTTACGTCATCACCGGGTGTCTAACTCATGTAAAAACAACCACGGAACACACAGAATACACTGAAAAGGTATTTGAGGTATGCAGGTTCTGTTCTTTTTCCGTGTGCTAAGTGAATTTAGTGATTCTGGCTCCTCCATTGGCACTTGGTAAAATATCCGTGTATAATCCGTGGAGATTTGCTCCGTCGCTCTCTTTATTATCACGAAAGATTGCCCTATAAAATAATAAAATTTATGCCGTGCAATATCCGCACAACAGAAAGACATGACATGAGAGACACAGTGCTCGATAAAAATATACAATTGGCTGCTCAATGGATCAAAACTGCACAACACACTATTGTTTTTACAGGTGCAGGCATTTCAGTTGAGAGTGGCATTCCACCTTTCAGAGGAGAAGGTGGTCTGTGGAATAACTATAATCCACAATGTGTAGAACTTGGTTATTTCACACGTAATCCAAAAACCAGCTGGCCGATTCTTAAAGAAATTTTCTATGATTTTATGGGTAAGGCACATCCTAATCCAGCTCATATCGCACTGGCAAAGTTAGAAAAAACCGGCCATATTAAGTGGCTGATAACTCAGAACATAGATGCGCTGCATCAATCTGCAGGAACGAAAAACATATCTGAGTATCACGGTACAATTGACACATTGCACTGCCGCCTCTGTCTTAAGCAGATACAAGCCACTGACCTAAAATGGAAACCTTTCCCACCTGTATGCTTTGACTGTGGCGGCCCGTTAAAACCGGATTTTGTATTTTTTGGAGAAATGATTCCGGTAAAAACCATGGAAACATCTTTGGGTCATGCACAAATTGCTGATCTTATTATTGTAATAGGATCAACTGGTGAAGTGATGCCCGCCGCTATGCTGCCAGGTGTCGTTAAACACAACGGAGGGCGCGTAATTGAAATCAATATTGAACCGTCAAATTATACTGAGAATCTAAGTGATTGTTTTCTCAAGGGTAAAGCTAGTGAGATACTGCAACGCCTGACAAATGCAGTCTTGAACGAATAAAATTCTATCAAGTACTGAATATTGATAAAACAGGAGGCCGACCGTGACCCGTTTCATTTTACATAAAATGCTTGGATTCATTATTATTACCGCAATGAGCATAACTTCATGTACACCTACCGATTCCGGAGATACATTCTCAGCAAAAGAAATAAAAAAATCTTTATCACTTACAGAGTCACGAGCCTCACATTTTGCGCAAATGGCCCTGCAAAGTGCCGAACAGGAGTACCCCAACAAACCAGGGCATGTATTGAATAATGCATCTGAAATATTAGCACCCAGGAAGCTGCATCCTGCATTCTACGGCTGCTTTGACTGGCATTCTGCAGTACATGGTCACTGGCTCCTGATTAGTGTACTCAAGCAATATCCTGATATACCCGAAGCAGCTGAAATTATTCGCGTACTGGACCAACATCTTACAGTGCAAAATATAAAGGCGGAAGTTGCATATTTCAAACAGAAGAACCGCAAATCATTTGAGAGAACTTATGGATGGGCATGGCTTCTTAAACTGGCAGAAGAACTGTATACGGCAGATGAAAGCCGTTTTTCAAAATGGTATGAGGCCGTATCTCCCCTGGCCCACGAAATTGCCATGCGATATCTGGAATATCTTCCAAAACAGACATATCCGATACGCACAGGTGTTCACCCAAATACAGCCTTTGGTTTAACCTTTGCGCTGGACTATGCAAGAGCTACAGAACATAGCTCTCTTGAAGAGCTTATCATTAAAAAAGCAACACAGTTCTATGCTGCCGACAATCACTATCCCATTGCATGGGAGCCTGGCAGTGAAGATTTTCTTTCACCTGCGTTAATGGAAGCAGAACTCATGCACCGCGTACTGAACATGGATGAATATGAAGAGTGGCTTGGTCAATTCTGGCCCGGTCTGTCAAAGGCGACAGATAAAAACATGCTCAATCCTGTTACTGTTACTGACAGGAATGATCCGAAAATTGTCCATCTGGATGGTTTGAACCTCAGCAGAGCCTGGTGTATGCTCGGCATTGCTTCAAATATTGATGACAGCAAAATAAAAAAAATTCTGATCAATTCTGCAGCCAGCCATGCCAATAATGCATTGAACCATATCGATCTCTCGGCATATGAGGGAGGTCACTGGCTGGGCAGCTTTGCCATGCTTGTTTTCCTGGAGGCACAGAAATAATTGACAGTGTACCAAGGTTGGCATAACATCACGCCAATTAAAACTTTTCTTTATATCTATTTGAACAGTTTTACGGCAGAGGGGCAAATTCATGTTCATAACAAAGAATCGAATGTACAATCGGGATGCATAGCACTTAAGAATTTATCACACGGAAGACATAAAATCTGATTTTTGAGGAACCGCTCCTTACCACGATAAAGGAGTAAAGTTTTGCATTGTGGATAATCATGCTTGAACTCTCTTAGACCACGTAAATCAGCAGGTCTTATTTTATCTGTATTTTTTACTTCAATTGCATAAATACCATCTTCTCCATAAAGTATAAAATCAACTTCCACACCTCCGCGTGATCGCCAGAAAAATATTTCAAAAGGGTGACTTTTATACGCATTCCAAGCCACTAAATGCTGGAACACTAAACCCTCAAGACCAGCCCCATCAATCTCATGCGTACTGTCCAACGGGCCTTTAGGACGTAAAGTCTTAAAAACGCCTGTATCAAATAGATAAAACTTTGGATGCGTGATTAATGCCCGCTTCGCCCTTTTGGAAAAAATCCTTAATCTTGTTCCCAGAAGAATATCCTCAAGGATAGTAATATAATTTTCAACAACTTTTCTTTCCACTTCACATTCTCGGGCTACATTGCTAATATTCAGTACAGCACCATGTGAAAAACTGATTACCTCTAAAAAACGAGTAAAATTACCAATATTTCGTACTAATCCCTCATACTGTACTTCTTCACGTATATAGAGAGCAATATAGGCATGAAGTGTCTCCAGTGGATCTAAAGAAAATGTGACTAAAGGGAGCAAACCTATATTCAAAGCACGGTCAAAATCAAAGCGGTCTCCCAATTCCGAAAGGAGGAAAGGGTGCATCTGCCTCAAAATAACACGTCCTGCTAAAAGATCTACACCTGATCGTTTAAGTTTTCGTGCACTGGAACCGGTTAATATGAACCGATAACCCTGTTTTTCCTCAATAAGAGCATGCACTGCATCCAGTATCGCAGGTACTTTTTGAATCTCATCGATAATAATAATAATAGATTCAGGATGAGCATGAACCTGCTCAATTATAGTCTCTGGCCGAGCAAGATACTTCCTCTGAATATCAGGTTTCAGTAAATCAATATATAATGCCTCAGGGTAGGTAGAACGAAGATAAGTAGATTTACCGGTCCCACGGGGGCCGAATAAAAAATAACTTTGAATCGACATATTAAAGCATCTGGGAATTTCTAATTCCATTTTGCCCCTCATTCTGGAGTTATTAATTCCAAAATACGAGGATTATCTATAGATGTCAAGCATTTTTTTGCAAACATGCAAAACTATCATTTTAAATTATCTCTGTGTTCTTTGCGTCGTTGAGGGAAAAAATAAGTGACCGGAAGTGAAATAAAAAACATTTACATCAAATACGACTTCAGCTCAACACTCCAAACCGTAGCCCTGCCTGCCCGGCCAGGGCAATTACAGCGATCAGGATTTCAGGCAGCATGTCACCGCAGGCATGGCCGTCATGAAAGGTCATTATGGCACCAGGGTGCAGGTGTCTCTTCACCGTATGCATAACCTGCCCGGGATGATCTGCAGTCCAGTCGTAAGCAAGCAAGCTCCATAATACCATTTTGTGAGAAGTCTCACGCAATATACATTTAAATCGTGAATCGAATCGACCGTAGGGGGGGCGAAACAGGATTGTACGTCTACCGGTAATAACTTTGACAGCTTCTGCCGTAGTCTCAATCTCATTGCGAATTGTATTATTAGACTTGAACCACAATGGAGTATGAGACCATGCATGATTTCCTATGACATGTCCCTCATCAGCGATGCGTCGAACTATTGCTTCATTACCTGAAATCCTCGTACCCCGGAGGAAGAACGTAGCCTTTATTTCATTGATCTTCAGCACATCCAGGACAGCCGGTGTATATTCCGGATGCGGGCCGTCATCAAAAGTAAAATAAATTTCAGAAGAATTACCTTTAAAGATTGCCCATGGAATCAAAAATGAAGTCCATGCGGGATTGACCCATTTCAGCATGCATATCCTCTTAAACTTATACCAGCAAGTGAACACTATCCAAGCTAATCACTAATTCAAATAAAATTTCTCATCAAACATCGTAAAATCAGTACACTGCAACACAGAGACATTGTCAATCAGTTGATCAACCTTGCTTACACCCATTATAAGCGAACTAACAGCATCATGATGAAGCACATAGGACAGAGCCAATTGTGACAGAGACATTCCACGGGATAAAGCAAATTTACGCAGTTGACGAATTGAGCGTAATCGATCTTCGGTCAATGCTTCCGGTTTAAGAAATCCATGCTCCACGGCCATACGGGAATCAGCAGGTATACCATCCAGGTAGCGATCCGTAAGCATACCTTGTGCCAGAGGAGAAAAAATCACGCTACCCATTCCAGCTTCAAAAATCATATTCATGGCTTTGGTATATTCGGTCTGCAACAAATTCAACCTGGCCTGATGCACTACACAGGGGGCGCCCAGGTCATTAAGCATCTCCTTCATCCGCAATGCATCTTCTGCCGGATACTTGGAAAGGCCAATGTATAAGACCTTGCCCTGCCAGACCAGATGCGCTAATGCTTCTGCAGTTTCGTCAAGCGGGGTATCAGGATCAGGACAGTGGTGGTAGAAAATATCGATGTAATTTAGTTTCAGGCGTTTAAGACTGGCCTCGCAAGCGGCTATCAAGTGCTTACGTGACCCCCCCGCCTGATAAGGCCTTTCGCCCATAGCATGTCCTGCCTTGGTGGCAATTACAAGAGAGTCTCGCTCTGAAGCAATTTCGCCATTCAGCATCTTACCTAAAAATTCTTCAGCCCTGCCCACAGGCGGCCCATAAACATTGGCCAGATCCATGTGTGTAATGCCCAAATCCAGAGCAGTTCTTACAATGCGCCTGGCCTCATCCTCTATACCCGGCTCTCCAAATCCATGCCAGAAACCCAATCCCAAAGCTGATAATTTTAGTCCGCTATCACCACATGTACGATATGGCATATCCAATGACTTTAAAGACATTTTCCCTCACTCTCCGGTAGTCGCCTCAGCCTGTATTCACGGAGTAGCTTGCTGTAAATAGATTCCAGTTCATTTAAACGGGTATATGCATCCCTGCCAGGCCGTTGATCTGCACGCGTGAGCATGCTCCCCAGGTATCTGATCTGATCTAATAACATAGGTTGCGGATATATTTGATCTGATGTTTTAAGCAGATTAAGTATAGGTAATAGAGCATCGCTATTGCCTTCATCAAGTTTACCTTGAATGAGCGAGCATAATAAAGCGGCACGTGAAGCCAGGCGATTAATCTGTATTTGAAGATCACGCTGCTCTTTTAAACTACCTATGGATATACCATCATCTGCTACTCGCGGATCAATTATCACTTCAAGCACGCACTCCTGCTGTAACTCTCCCGAAGAAAGTCTTAAGCGATATTTACCTGGTACGACAAAAGGACCACCGCGCCCCGAACGATTAGTTTTTTCATTCCATGCACCGGCATGGCGCATATCCCAGGTAAAGCGATTTAGTCCTTTGTGGGCCGGCAGCTCTTGCGTACCGGCAGCTGTTAAATTGACCATGCCGCTTTCAAGATCCGGTTCGCAAACGTCTCCATTAACGCGATCACTTGATATTTGACGAATCAATCTACCCTTATCGCTAAAGATTTCCAGTACCAGTGGCACTGCCATAGAATCTGCCAACCAATAATTGATAACGGCACCCGGGAGAGGATAATCAGGATCAGCCTGGCTGCGTCTACGCGTCCTGTAACGCATTCTTACTGCCACTGATGGTTTGAAAAGTCTTGAGTTGCCCCGGAAATCCCATTGGCGCAGGGGAGTAACATCATATAATATCCAAAAACCGCGTCCCATGGTAGACAGTACAAGATCATCTCCCACAATCTTGATATCAGTTACCGGAGTGACAGGCAGGTTGCGCTGAAAAGCATGCCAATGCGATCCGTCATCGAATGAGATGAATACTCCAAATTCCGTACCAGCATAGAGCAGGCCCGGACGCCGGGGGTCTTCCCGGACTACGCGTACAGGATGATCAACTGGCAGACCATCTGTGATCTCTATCCAGCTCTGTCCATAATCTGCTGTTCTATATACATGAGGGCGCCAGTCATCCAGTTGATAGCGCAGTACACAGGCATAGGCCTTGCCCTTTTGGTGTGGTGAAGCCTCAATTGTTTGAACACGTCCCCCCGGCTCCAGATCCGGTGGCGTTATCTTCTGCCAAGACCGTCCCCCGTTCCGTGTAAGATGTATCGGCCCGTCATTGGCACCTGCCCAGAGAACTCCTTTTTCCAGGGGAGATTCAGCCAGCGCATACAAACATGAATAAAACTCTTCACCGGTGATGTCCCTGGTAACAGGCGATCCGGATATCACCTGCTTGTCGGCTTCAAAAGCAGTAAGATCAGGGCTGATAGTTTTCCATGTTAAGCCCTCATCTGTAGTCATATGTACATATTGTGAAGCATGATAAATAACATCGGAATTGTGTAGTGATACAATTATGGGAGAAACACGCTGGAATCTGTAAGGCAAATCTTTGGGATTATGTCCATATAGATTCATCGCTCCTACATAATACTGTTTTTCCTGACCTGTACGGTGATTGTATCGGCCAAAACGTCCTTTGCAGTTGGCATATACAATATCAGGGTCACCTGGTTTCGGCACGGCCGGACCTGTTTCACAACCGCCCACAGCCTGCCAATAGCCCAGGGGGCCTATTGCCGGATTATATGGCGGCAATGAAGGCAGACGTATTGTGGAATTATCCTGCTGACCACCATAGAGCCAGTAGGGGAAGCGCGAGTCCACATTGACCTGATAAAGCTCTGCCGTAGGCTGATTGTACTGAGATGACCAGGTTTTGCCGCCATCACGGCTCACATTGGCACCACCGTCATTGGCCTGTATCATCAGTCCGGAATCTGCCGGATCAATCCACAAATCATGATTATCACCATGAGGAGTATCACGACGTTTCCATGTCTTGCCAGCATCAACTGACTTCCAGAAACGTGTTGCCGATGCATATACAATATCAGCATTCTGAGGATCTGCATCAATATTACAGTAATAAAAAGGCCTGTCAAGAATCGGAGCAAACGTGGATACAAGCCTGAAACTATCTCCACTATCATCGGAGCGGTAGAGTCCTCCAAGCCCGTGCTGAGCTTCAATCAGCACATAGAGACGATGTGCATCATCTGCTGACACAGCAAGATCACTCTTGCCTGTAATTCCCGAAGGCAGGCCATTACATAACTTTTCCCACGATGTACCGCCATCTAATGAGCGGTAGACACCGCCTTCCAGACCGCCGGAAATAATAGTCCACGGTTTGCGTTCTGCCCGCCAGATTGATGCATATATACAAGATGAATTATCCGGAGCAAATTCAAGATCAACAGCACCTGTAGTATCTGAAATAAATAACACATGTTCCCAATGCCTGCCGCCATCATCTGTACGAAAAATACCCCGCTCATGATTTGGACCAAAGGCATGTCCCAATGCCGCGATAAAGATTTTTTCTTCATCCTGAGGATCAATTAAAACTGCGCCTATCTGCCCAGCCTCGGGCAAGCCTGCAAACGTCCAGCTCTCACCGGCATCATCAGATATATAAACACCTTTGCCTGTAATAACATTTGACCTGATTCCATCTGACCCCGTACCAACAACTATTCTATCAGGTGCGGATGCTGCTACAGCAATTGAACCGATTGAAGGCGTGGAAAAATAGCCGTCAGAGATATTATGCCAGGACTGCCCGTAATCTACTGTCTTCCACATTCCACCGCCTGTTGCCCCCATGTAATACGTACCCGGCGTCTGAGCTACTCCTGAAACAGCAGTGACACGTCCGCCCCGGGACGGCCCCACAAAACGGAATTCCAAATCCTTGAAATCATCTTGCCTAAATTCTATAATCTGTGCATGCAGCACACACACGCAGATGAATAATATTGAAATAGCCGAACGAAGATGACACGGTTTCATACTA
Organism: bacterium; assembly: GCA_023139105.1. GTDB lineage: Bacteria > Zhuqueibacterota > QNDG01 > QNDG01 > JAGLOF01 > JAGLOF01. The sequence continues at coordinate 5,990 of JAGLOF010000077.1, read as the reverse complement.
TTGCCTCCAATACAGGACTGATCTTACAGGGAATCAGGGAGTGCGGCTATCCTTGTAGCTTCAACATTCCAGCCGCTGATATTCAACCGGCATTTGCCGGAATGGGAAAAATCTACTACTATATTCAACATGAGGCCATAGAGTTCTGCAATGTATCTCATCTCTGACTCAGGGTGAAGCTCGACAGTGAGTATAGATTTATCACCAGGCAAGGTCATTTTTAAATGCTGTTCATCTCCATGGATAATCAAACGCATGGAATCATCTTCAAAGGGATGGCTCTCATATATCCCCCTCCAGGAGTACCATTTTTCCGGCAGATACAGTTCTTTAATAATGCGCCTTCTCAGTACCAATGTGGCAAGATGTGTAGAAAGATCTTCTACATTTGCGTTCTCAAAATTGGAAAGGATTACAATTGTGAGCTGCTGTAAAGGCATATGCATAATGACACTGCAATAACCCGGCAGCCGGCCGGAATGATCCATTTTTCCTAATAATGAACGATTATCATCATTTTTAAACAGAGGATCTGATAATATTTTTATCCATTTAAACATATCTCCTGCAGTACAAACAATATCACATGTGCCAGGATAATGTGACAGATAGAGGCTGTCTGATAGCACCCATTCTTCTCCATTAAGCCGGTAACCTGCTGCAACGCTTGAGTAATTAAAGCCGGCACCTGTCATGTTCAGCGGTTTAAACAGATTGCTATCAATCCAATCTCTCCAGTGCCCTTGAAGACGTTCATTCATTACGGCAGCGGCCAATGCATAACCTGTACGGTTATAATTCTTGACAATACCTGCCAATGTATCGGGTGGGTATTTAATGAGACGGCGAAGCAGCATATCTCTATCAATAGGCTCTCGCTGCCTCCCTGGCAGAGCCAGGAGAATATCTTTTGTATATGCATCGGACAAACCGGATCTATGCTGCAGAAGTTGACGCAGTGTCACCGGCTGAGGCAAAGTATGACCTGCAACCGTAGTGATTGATGAATCAGGATCAATGAGTCCGTTATCGGCCATGAGTGCTGCCACGCCCCGGGTGATCAGCTGAGTAAGATCGCCAACAGGGAATTGCGTTTCCAGGGTATTAGGTATATCGGCTTCATAATCTGCCTTTCCATAGCCGCGGTACAGCAATGTATCACTCTCTGACACAACCATGATCACGCCTGAAAAACCGCTGCCTTCAACATAGGTTTTTACAAGCCTGGCAAGCTCTTTTTCAATTGGCATCTGCCCGGTAATTCTGTTATAAAATTGGACAATTGCAATTGCCATCACAATAAAGAAGAACAACCTGGAAATAGATTGCCGGTGCTGTTTCAATTCATTAATTCCCCATTAAAGTAGAGCACCAACCGAGAGATAGGCAACTGTCTGCCATGAACGTTCTCCTTTTAACCACTTCTTGTCACCTTTTGCGATTATCAATTCAATAGCACCCATAAGCGTCTTCAATTGTACACCTACTCCAACGCCGCGCAGATCATTAATGTCATAATGTGCTCCGAAATGAGGAGCTATTTTATAATCAAAAGCTGCATTGCCTATCAATTTAAATGAGGCAAATGATGTAATTTTATATCTATAATCTAGTCTTATAATATTCAGACTTGAAGCAAAAACCTGGTCACGCCGATAGCCTGCAAACTGTTCCGGCGTACCCCGATTGAAAGATTTATAAATTGGCAATGACTTGCCGGAACGTGCAATAAATGCATGAGTCCTGAATGTATGCCTGCCCAGAGAAAAATAATAATCCATTGACAATGAACCCAGCATATATGAAATGTCAGATCCAAATTCAGTATAGCTGCCCTCAAACATGGCCCTTACAGCCAATCCTTTTGTAGGAGATCTGGCATCATTCAAATTATCAAAATCCAGATTAATATTTATTGAATTGATACGGTCATTCCATGTAGGAAACATCTCTGGATCCGGGAATGCTACATCTGGTTTTATACTGATATTTTGAATTTCATAAAAAGTGTTAAGATTAAAACTCCGGCTGAGCAATATACCAAAACCAAATGAAGCAGAAATACATCTATCACGGTATTCAGCCAGGCGATTGGACTGCTCATCATAAATAGAGACCGGAGTATCATTAATATTGAATTTGATCTGCGGATAAAAAGGCAGGTTCAAAGTTCGGGATGGGTAGTACAATCGTGATGTCATTTGATTATATCCGGCCAATGAAAGATCATGCTCCATCCTTAGTCCGGGTAAAAGCACATTATTAGCTGTCACACCTATACCCAGTACCAGTTTATAATGTGAATCCCATCTAATACCCAAATGCAGCAGGCGCCTCGGTTTCTCTTTGACTTTAATGTCAAGCCTCTTCCAGCCCGGTTCCACAGGAACCAAATCATAGTCAATGCTCTTAAAGTAACCCAGACCATACAAATCCATAATTTTGCGGGAAAGCAGTGCAATATCCAGATTATCTCCGGGACGAATACCAATATTGCGATAAATCAAACCAAAAGGCAGGGTCTGCTGTCCGGTAATATTTACTCCCTCTATTCCAAGGGGCAGTGACTCTGTTACGCGAATACGCAGTTGTGCATATTGGCCATGTTCAGGTATTACCTCCCAGCGTATTGTATCAATCTCTGATCCTGCACAAATTGTCTGAAATCGTTTATCAAGCCATGTCAGGCTGAAGTCATCACCTTTATGAAGCCCCAACCTATTTACAAATAAAGAGTGCGGAATCCTATTTAATCCATGGATGCGTATTGAATCCACAATAAACCTGTGCCCCGGCTCCGAATGTGTGAATTTTGCAAGTTTATACTTCTCTTTGAATTGAATTAATTGCGACCTGGCCTCTTGAGCTGCCGTATCACCACATGCAATAATACCCTTAATTCTTTCATCAAGAAAATCCATTATAGAATAGCCGTGCAGCCTTGGATTGATATAAAGGTCAGAATCCTTTACATTCTCTCGCCATTGACGTATACCCAGAAATCCCAGTGTTCTGTTGAGAACCTGAACAATGGTTCGTGCCGGCTCAGGGTCTCTGTGCGGGGACATAACATCTACACCGATAATCTTCTCCGCTCCCATCTCTCTGGCCACATCAACAGGATAATTATTTAGAATACCGCCATCAATAAAGTCATAATCATCATACTCTACCGGTGAAAAAGCCGTTGGAATAGACATGCTTGCACGAACCGCTTTTGCCAGACTGCCACTATCTAAAACAACAGGATCACAACTATTCAAATCAGCTGCAACACATCTGTAAGGAATAGGAAGCTCATCAAAATGAGAGATATAATCATAAGGTTGAAAAAACTGACCGAAACGAAGAAGTATCTTCTGCCCGTTGATTAAACCAATGGGTGCTCTTGGCTTGAAACCATCAAATCCCAGTTGCAACTGGTAGCGTCCACAGCGTTTTCTTTCGACATAGGGCAGCTGGTCTCTGGGCGGTTTATCAGTGAAAAGATCTATCCAATCTTCATTGCGGATCAGATGTTCAATGTCTGCTCCCGAATAACCGGTTGCATAGAGTGCACCTATTATAGCACCCATGCTGGTACCTGCAATGTAGTCTACAGGAATATCCAATGAGTCAAGCATCTTGAGCATTCCAATATGAGCCAGCCCCCTTGCTCCTCCACCTGAGAGCACAAGCCCTATGCGTGGACGCATTTCTGTCTGAGCTCTGGCAGAAAAGATTGATATAAGCATGCAAATCATTATCAAGTATCTGTATCTCATGAGAAATATTCCTCCGAAGCCTTTACAAAACAGATCTCCCATTTGATCCAACGTTGGCGATTACCCTTTTCTACTTTCAAGCATAGTTCAAGTAATGGACCTGTACGTTTACTGTATACTACATTTCCATCGGCATTGGCATCATCTACAATCCATCCCGGGGGTATTACCATATATATGCGCCTTGACTCTCCGGGCCATGCAATGGTTTTGCCTGAGAGCCGGAAAGAACGACGGTTCCATCTGATATCATCATCACCAAAAACAGTTGTCAAGTGCCGATTTGAACAGAGAAACTGCGGCCTGTCCAGCATGGGAAGTGTAAGAAATAACCGGCAGCCTCCTGCAGGAATATCAGTGCACACTGCCTGCTGCACCTTTCCCATCAATTGATAACGCCAAAGGTCAAAGATCCAATACTCGTTCTCTTCACTGATATTTAATTTTTGTAAATCAAAGCTACCTGCAACTTCAGTATCCAGATCATTAAAAAAAGCAACAATAGATGCCGAACCCAATGGAAGATGAATAATCTGAGCCTGCCCGTTATCTTCGGAACCTGCAACACCCGAGACCACAGGCAAGACAGGCCAGATACGTCGTGCCATGCCTAAATGATTGTAATCTACACTACCCAGCCGGGTATCGATATTTACATCAGCTCCTGTCAAGGCAAGACGGGTTAGTTGATATTGAATGCGCTCTTCTGTCACTGTTGAGTCTATCACCAATGAAGGAGGAATATTAATAACAGTAGAATTCCATGCCTGCATAATATGCTGTATAATATCTGTATGCAATGTCTGCATGCTATCAGAAATCCAAAAGACAGGAGACATACCCATCTCATGAATAGTTTTTGCAACCATTTCCCACGGGCCGTCCTGTGTCAAAACAGAGACCTGTGCGGATCTGAGACTGTCCGAAACCATATCTATTACAGCGTGATCAAGACCCCATGGTGCGGCATATCGTCCTAATGCCGCTACTTCAGTCAGCACATTGCGCCAGTTCCCGGGTAGAGCATGCAGTCTCCAGGATGATGTGTGAATGCGATGATCTCCATTATTAATAATAAAACAACATTGTGTATCTGCTCCTGAAGGAATGCGGAAGTTCCATGCTGCATCTTCTCCGGAAGGATTCATTTCTACAATACCCGGAAGTTGACACATTATTCGCCCGGACTCATCCCACAGTGCATTTGCTGCTCTTAAATCAGTCCATCCAAGAGATACGTGCATTACAGAATCTTCAGGAGAAAACAGTCTTATGGGCCGCTGAGTATCTGACAATCTACCCTCAAAGGAGATAGATATACTTCTATTTAAAGATCTGAATTTTAACGAATCGGAGGCAATTAATACTGTACAGGCAGGCTCTTCCTTAAGAGGTGCATAGATCAACCAGCCATGTGGAATAGAACTTTTGCGCCACTCACCATCGAGTACGCGGCCCTGTTCTCCGTGTGATGTAAATGTAAGATCTGCAACACTGCCCCAGAGATCATGACGGATCTTCAATATACCCTTTTGTTGTTCAAGCCCGACAGACCAGCTGCCCTGCTGCTGCCAATGTAGTTTGCAGGAGCACAATATCAATAAAAATAAAAGGGACGATAATAGCTTGAAACGATGTATACTTGAAGAATTATCAGGACTGTTGCCTGTTAGAAAATGAATATCATGCTTTGTTGCTCCACTTTCTGCTTGGTATATCATTTTTTGTGAGTTGTTTTTTTTCTCAAACAGTAATTCCATTTTTTATATATCTCTCTCTTTGAGTCTTGCTATCATTTTTTTCCCATTTGACGTAAGTCTATATTTCTGTAATTTCTCCATTACCTTATCATATCTACTATCCATACAGACACTAATATCTGTTGTCATAAATTTCCCATTATAAAACAGACTAAAAATTGTTGCTGGAGTAGGTGATTCCCGGGCATGTTCCATAGTTTCTAATTTGATAATTTTCAAAGGAATATTTCTATTTTTCGCTGTTTCTATCAACGAAGTTCTTACATGATATTCAGAAAATGGACATCGATTTGAATAATAAACCACTATTCCATTTTTATCAGGACATTCTCCACTTTTTACAGATTCTTTAAAATCAGGACTATCTGCATTCAAATTTATTCTTCTTACTAAAAGACTAAATCCTGACGATAAATTTTCACAAATTTCAAATCCTTGTCGTAAAAGCCATTTAGTATCGCTCATA
>JAGLOF010000076.1 GCA_023139105.1 bacterium | reverse complement strand
TATTTGGATTGGAGAAGATAGTGATGATAATTTGATTTGTGATATATATGAATTAGCTTTAGCTGAAAAATTTTGCCCTAAAATTTTTATGCATGAAGGGAATTTAATGCTCCCTTCACCTGTTGAAGTATTGTTAGATAATGCTTCAATCTGTTGGTATCTAGGTTCATCGAATCTGATTTTTTATAATCCAAATCCTACAACTTCAATGCAAGATGCATTTCTTACCTTTGCACCCTCATGGAATAGCCATTGGCATCTCGATTTTGGGGCACGTAACTCAGTGAGAGATGCCAGTTATTGGCACTCATATTATAATTCTATTAAACATAATTATCAAACACCAACAGTATATTCACATTGTTTTAGGCATGATGGTGATTTTGTCATTCAATATTGGTTTTTTTATCCATACAATGACTGGGGGGCAGACCATGAAGGAGATTGGGAACATATCAATGTGAAAGTATCAAGTCAGAATCCTAATAATGCGCTTCCTTTAGAAGTAGTCTATTATTTTCATAAGAAGCGGAGAACTATGAACTGGAGTTATGTATCAAAAGATGGTAATCATCCGTTTGTATTTGTAGGTGGTGAATTTAAAGGTGTTGGAGGTGAGGGTGAAGAAGGTGGCGGTAGTTATCCGACATTTGGTACAATTGCCAATGTAGCAGGTCCAATGGATGAGTGGATTTGGCCTGACATGAATAGAATATATACTCCTTCAGACATAACATTAATCAATATGACTAGTAATATGAATTTGTGGTGGATGGAATTTCCCGGACATTGGGGTGCAGTAGATGAACTAGTAGATACACATATTTTCGCTGAAGGAGAAAGTAAAGATCCGCCTCCTAGTCCACCCCATCATGAATGTTGGGAAATATACGAAAGCAGTTTATATGCAAATCATGACTATTGATATGATATGCACGTTAACAAATGGAAGGTTGTATGATGAAAACAATTATCAATATTTCATTATTTGTTGCGATTAGTGTTTTTAGTTGCACCTCAAAGCGAATTTTAACAGAAGCAGATACTGGTCTAGTGCTAAAAGACAATAAGGGCCCTTTGCATATATATATGACAAATGGTGACAGCTTTGAGGTGAAAAGTGTAACAATACTTGATGATTCGATAAGATGTCAATTTATATTTTCTGAACAACTCAGTACTTGTTCAAATTCATATATAAGTTGTATTATGCAAAAGAACAGGCATAAGGGGGCTATTGCAGGCTTTGGGATTATTGGAGTAGTCTGCGCCGGAGCTGCAAGTTGTTTGCACTCTGTGTTTGTCTCCATGAACTCAGAAAATGATATAAATGATCATTTAAGTGGAATTGTTAAAATGAGTGTGATATTTGGAGTTCCGGGAGGACTACTTATTGGTGTACCGTTTGGATATTTAATTGGTAGCAAAGATATTTACATGCCCAATAAAAAGTAATATTTTTTTACCCGCAGGGGCTCCGGCCTCTGCGGGTCAGATCATGGGAGTAATGATGGGAGGTTCTTTATTAATAGATCATTGTAAAATTATAGTTGACATCTTTTGGTTATTGATATCGTATGAATCCAATTTGGTTTATGTGTTAAACTGCCCTGTTACTTTTAAGCGGGGCAGTATCATAAATGAAGGATGTCATAGATGAAGAAACAAAGATGTGTAAATATATTGTTGGTGATCAACTTTGCATGCTCGACCATTTCTTGTTCCCACTACCCCATATTGAATAAAAAAAATAGTTGGGACAAGATGCGAAATAATGGCAATGTAACATTGTATTTAAAGAGTAAGCAGGTTTGGTTTGGCCGAATTGCCACAGTAAGTGATCAGAAAATTATTTTATCAACTTTAGATTTCCAGAAAAGCAAAAAAAATAATGCGAAAGTAAAGATTAGTAAAAGAGATGGCAATATAATCAAAGGTTCGATTTTTAGAGTTGAAGAGGCTGCATTGATGGTTGAGTGTGCCGATGAAGAAATGGAAGAAGTGTTGTTTCAGGATATCATCCAGGTAGTTTTTCATGAAGGGAATTCTTATTATACAAAAAAAACAATGAGCAAATCTAATGTGGAGTCAATTGTATTCAACTCAAGGTCAATTGCAAGCCACATAATCCCTCAGTTATTCAAGACCAATGATGTGTTGATTATTTATACAAAAAATGATTCAATTCATGGTCGAATAAAAGATTTCCAGCAGGAAAGTATCTCACTAATACACAACGTAAATTTAAAATCTATAGATTACAATGAAATTGAGAAGATATCAATAATAAAATATGGCAATCCACTTAGTTTGAAAAAAGTTATCAAGATTCTACTGCCTTTTGCATTACTTATTGGTGCAATTTGGTTGTGCCCCTTTCGCAATTTATATTCTACACGGCATTAGGTAGACATTGGATTGTTATACCCAACACCGGGCGTTCCAGTAACACCCTGTGTTCTAAGAAGTTCAGGAGTAATAGTATAAAATAGAAATCTACAATTTAATTTTTATCCAGTAGATCCTGATCTTATTAACATTTCATTTTAGTTCTGAGAAAATGCCACATGGTGATTATAATCATTGCCTCATATTGAATGTTATCAACATGCAATTATAAACAGGCTTATAGGGTGTTGATATCCTGCTCCCGTACTATTTATAAACTTATAAGTCAAATGTGGAGTGAGACAATATGAAGTTGATGAGTAGATACATACAGATGTCGTTACTATGCATTTTAGCCTGTCTGGTGTTAGCCTGTAATAAATCCAATCCTGTAGAGTCCGAATCAATCTATCCGGCAGCAGAAGCTCAGAATATGGATGTAGAGCGTTTAACTGCTGTAGTATCAACTTTCAGCGGGATGCCGCATATTAGATGTTTTTTAGTCTCTCGTAATGGTGAAACAGTAGTTGAAGAGTACTTTAACGGCTATTCTGCCAGTTCAACATACGATGTCCGTTCAGTAACAAAAAGTATCTCCTCTCTTTTAATAGGCATAGCCATAGATAAAGGTGATATCCCCGGTGTGCACACGCCTATCGGCACCTATCTGGATTCATTTACTGAGAATTTGGATTCTACCCATTCAGCACTGACTATAGAGAACCTGCTTACAATGTCCAGTGGAATTGACTGGGATGAGGATATCACATCTGAATATATTCCATGGATTTATGCAGAGAATCAAATTGATTTTGTTTTGGAGAAAGATATAATTCATACTCCAGGTACAAGATTTGTTTATAATTCCGGTGCTTCACACTTACTTTCACCGATCATTTTTTCTGCAACAGGAGAATGCTTATATGATTATGCTGTTGAGAATTTATTTTCACCGTTGGGCATTGGTGACAGGCAGTGGAAGACAGTGAGTCAGGGACATAATAGTGGAAGTGCAGGATTATATCTAAGCGGTCGTGATATGATAAAAATTGGTGAACTTTATCTCAATAATGGTCTGTATGAAGAGAAACGGATAGTATCACAAGACTGGATAAATGCCAGCACATCGACAAGAATTTCTACACGTGGAACCGGTCCATTCGGTCCCGGTTATGGTTATCTCTTTTGGACCGGCAGCAAGGATGGACATGACTATTTCTTTGCAAACGGTTATGGCGGCCAGTTTATTGTTGTTGTGCCGGATCTGTCCCTTGTTATAGTTTCGCAGTGTGAGTGGCGTATATCTGGCTCTCAAGCCGGTAATAATTGGTATAATATAATCAGTAATATCATAAATGAAGTCATTCCTGCGGCGCATTGATCGGAGTCATTCAATGCCGACACTAATTTAATAAAACCGCCTCTTGATACAGTAGCGGTTTTTTTGTAAACTATAGGTCACTTTTAAAAATGAATATTTGAAAATAAAGGAGCCGGTCATGTCAACGGCGGAACGACAAAATCATTTTATTAATGATATTATCGATGAAGACCTGCGCAAGGGAAAGAATGAATCCCGCGTACATACACGTTTTCCACCTGAACCCAATGGTTACTTGCATATAGGTCATGCAAAATCAATATTGCTGAATTCAGGACTTGCAGAACAGTATAAAGGGTCGTTTAATCTGCGTTTTGATGATACCAATCCTCTTAAAGAAGAGGACGAATATGTAGATTCCATTATTGAAGATGTCCGCTGGCTGGGTGCTGATTGGGAAGATCGCCTCTTTTTTGCTTCTGATTATTTCTTGCAGATGTTTGAATGTGCACTTGACCTGATAAAAAAAGGCCTGGCCTATGTAGATGATTTAACAGCTGATGAAATCCGTCAGTATCGTGGTACGCTTACTGAGCCTGGTAAAGATAGTCCATATCGTTCTCGTTCTGTCGAAGAAAATACAGATCTATTCCTCAGGATGCGAAAAGGAAAATTTGCCAATGGCAGCAAGGTTTTGCGTGCAAAAATTGATATGACACATCCTAATTTGAACATGCGTGATCCCGTAATGTATCGTGTGCTGCATGCCAATCATCACAGAACAGGAGATGCCTGGTGCATCTATCCGATGTATGACTGGGCACATGGACTGGAAGATTCGATTGAAAAAATAACACATTCAATCTGTACACTTGAGTTTGAAGCTCACAGACCACTCTATGATTGGTTTCTAAACTCACTGGATATGTATCATCCTCAACAGATAGAGTTTGCCCGGTTAAACCTTTCTTTTACTGTTATGAGTAAACGCAAACTTTTACAGTTGGTTCAGGAGGGTCATGTTCAAGGTTGGGATGATCCCAGAATGCCCACTATCTCCGGTCTGCGTCGCCGAGGATTCACGCCGGCATCGATTCGTAGTTTTACAGAAAAAATTGGTGTGGCCAAACGTGACTCCATGGTAGATATGGCATTGCTGGAGCATTGTATTCGTGATGAGTTGAATAAGACTGCGCCACGTTATATGGCAGTACTTAATCCGGTAAAAGTGATTATAGAAAATTTTCCCGAAGATAAAACAGAGTGGCTGGATGCAGTTAATAATCCTGAAAATCCCGAAGCAGGAAAACGGCGCCTGCCATTCACACGTGAACTATATATTGAGCGGGAAGACTTTATGGAAGAACCGGTGAAAAAGTTCTATCGCCTGTCACCTGGACGCGAGGTACGTCTGCGTTATGCATATTTTCTAACCTGTAAAGAGGTTGTGAAAGATGCATCCGGTGAAATTATGGAGCTGATATGTACTTATGATCCGGCCACAAAAAGTGGCAATTCTCCAGATGGCAGGAAGGTTAAGGCTACGTTGCATTGGGTCTCGGCGCAGCATTCAAAAACTGTTGAAGCCAGACTGTATGACCGCTTGTTTTCAGTTGAAAATCCTGTTGCAGAAGAAAATTTTCTTGATGTACTCAATAGAGACTCGCTTAAGGTTATCAGCAATGTTCAGGTGGAACCGGCTCTGGGTGAAATCAATGCTGGAGAGACTGTTCAGTTTGAACGAATGGGTTATTTTATTGCTGATACAGTTGAATCGAGATCCGGCATTCCCGTGTTTAATAGAACTGTGACACTTAAAGATGCATGGGCTCGGCTCCTTAAACATACACAGAATACATCTAAACAGAAGCCTGCCAAGAAGAAAAAGGAAGTAGTGCCTGAAGAGAAGGGGATGATCACAATAGATGATTTCTCAAAGATTGATCTCCGTGTGGGCAGAGTGGTGGAGGCTGGTCTGGTAGAGGGTGCTGACAGATTAATCCGGCTCATGGTGGATATTGGTGAAGATGCACCACGTCAGATTTTTGCCGGAATTAGATCTGCCTATCAGAATCCGGCGATACTTGTAGGTAAGGATGTTCTGGTAGTTGCCAATTTGAAGCCGCGTAAGATGAAATTTGGTCTCTCCCAGGGAATGGTGCTGGCAGGTAGTGGTGAAGATCGCCTTGCAGTGGCATCGTTTCTGAGCGAACTTCAACCCGGAGATATTGTTCGATAAGTATGCAAAAAAGGGTTGCGTATACAAAACTGATTTTGTATATTTTACGACCTTGGGAGGGCTAGTCCTAACGGTAAGGCAGCGGTCTTGAAAACCGCCGGGTTTACACCCTTGGGAGTTCGAATCTCCCGCCCTCCGCAAGATAAATTCAAGCTTCAACGGAGAGGTGACCGAGTGGCTGAAGGTGCGCGCCTGCTAAGCGTGTGTGGGTTTTTGCTCACCGAGGGTTCGAATCCCTCCCTCTCCGCACTCAATAAAAAACCACGTACAGTATTGTACGTGGTTTTTGATTATAGGGGATAGAGAAATATGGAACGATCATCCGGTATTCGTGTACGTTTTGCGCCCAGCCCAACAGGATGGCTGCATATAGGCGGTGCTCGTACGGCTCTGTTTAACTGGCTCTTCGCACGTCATAATGACGGAAAATTCCTTCTGAGAGTTGAGGACACAGACCGTGAACGGTCTAATGCAGAGATGACACAGGGTATTCTGGATAGTCTGCGCTGGCTTGGGCTGGATTGGGACGAGGAAATTGTCTATCAATCCAAGGGTATTAATCGGCATAAGGCTATAGTTCAAAATCTTATTGATAATAATAAGGCCTATCGTTGTTTTTGTTCAACTGATGAACTGAAAGAAAAACGCGAAGCTGCTGAGAAAAGCGGCGGTGCATATCTATATGACGGTTTATGCCGTGATCTTTCCAAAGAGACAATTGCACAAAAAATAGACGAGAATATTCCATATACGATCAGGTTCAGGATGCCTGAAGGCAGTACTGAATTTGATGATACCGTACGTAATAATGTATGTGTACAGAATAGAGAACTGGATGATTTTATAATTCTTCGTTCAGATGGCACCCCTGTCTATCAAGTAGCCGTTGTAGTAGATGATCATGATATGGGCATTACACATGTAATCAGAGGCGATGATCATCTTTCCAATGCACCAAAGCAGATACAGATATATCGTGCATTGAATTGGGAAGTACCTTGTTTCGGTCATGTACCCATGATTCTCGGTCCGGACAAGAAACGACTCTCCAAAAGGCATGGAGCCACATCGGTTTCCCAATATAAGACCGATGGTTTTTTGGCTGAAGCACTTATCAATTACCTGGCCTTATTGTCATGGTCACCCGGTGATGACAGAGAGATACTTTCAAGAAATGAATTAATAGATGCTTTTACAGTTGAACGCATATCCAGGAACGCTTCAGTTTTTGATGTGGTCAAACTTGAGTGGATGAATGCTAAATATATCCATTCATTATCGAACATAGAGTTGTTGGAAGAACTACGGCCCGACATGGATGCCAAAGCTTTGAGTTCTGTGAGTGATAAATTTATGCTGCAACTGATCTCTCTTTTAAAAGAGCGCATGAAACGTATCACAGACTTCAATGAACAATCACATTATTTTTTTACAGATCCTGTTGACTTTGAAGAGAAAGCTGTAAAAAAACATTGGTTGAAAGAAGGAGTGGCAGAGCGTTTATCCATAATTATTAAAAAGTATGAATCCATAGAAAATTGGAATGAGCAGGCCCTTGAAGATGTTTTGCGGAATCTGGCTGAGGAGTTGGAAGTTGGCGCAGGAAAATTGATACATCCTGTGAGGCTTGCTGTATCCGGTCTGGGAAATACTCCGGGCATTTTTGAGGTGTTGGTACTCCTGGGGAGAGAGAGTGTAATCAGGCGTCTGTATCGTGGTGTGGAATGGATCAAGTCAAAGTCATGATAGTCATTCGTGAAAAAGTGAAAAAAGGGTTTGACTTTTAAGGATTTGCGCCTTATATTTTTGTCTCATGTTTTGGGATGTCGTCTAATGGCAGGACATGCGGTTCTGGTCCGTAGTATCGGGGTTCGACTCCCTGCATCCCAGCAATTCCAGCACCCGAGGCTCAACCAGAGAGAGCACCTGACTTAAAATCAGTGGGTTTGGAGATCAAGTCCCTTCGGGGTATACAAGCTCGATGACTTGCGCTTCACAGCTGGACATTGACGGCGCATTCGTCTAGTGGTTTAGGACGCTGGCCTCTCACGCCGGTAGCACGGGTTCGACTCCCGTATGCGCTACAAAGTTCTTTATAATTTGCATAGATTGCGCCCGTAGCTCAACTGGATAGAGCACCTGACTACGGATCAGGAGGTTTGGGGTTCGAATCCCTTCGGGCGTACCAGTTAGAGGGTCAAGGAGTCGGGATGAATACACATGAAGGGTGGATGGGCCTGGCTTTGAGAGAAGCTGAAAAAGCCTATACCCTCGGAGAAGTCCCTGTTGGAGCGATTGTTGTTTCGAACGATCGTATTGTCGGCAGGGGCTATAATCAAACCGAGACCCTTCGAGATCCCACCGCTCATGCTGAGATGATTGCTATCTCGGCAGCTGCCAATTCGCTTGAATCATGGCGTCTTGAAAATTGTTCCCTCTATGTGACATTAGAACCCTGTAGTATGTGTGCCGGTGCCATTGTACTTGCAAGAATACAATATCTTTTTTATGGCGCATCAGATCCAAAAGCAGGGGCTTGTGGTTCTTTAAACAATATTGTTCAGGATCATAGATTAAATCATAGTGTTGATCTGGAGACTGGGATTCTGGCCGAAAAATCTGCCAGTATGCTTAAATCGTTTTTTCGTGAAATACGAAACGGCAGTCTGAAAAAGCCCTGAACAAATTGGAGAGGTGCGAGAGTGGTTGAA
>JAGLOF010000075.1 GCA_023139105.1 bacterium | reverse complement strand
TTACACAATTTATTTTACAGTGCCACAACGAGTGATACATAGAGAGATGAACATAACAAGTTGTTATGTATTCTTTGGCTTTTGGCTATTTGTCTTTTGCTATTTGTCTTTTGCTATTTGTCTTTTGCTATTTGTCTTTTGCTATTTGTCTCTTGCTATTTGTCTCTTGTTATTTGTCTTTTGCTATTTGTCTTTTGCTATTTGTCTTTTGCTATTTGTCTCTTGCTATTTGTCTCTTGTTATTTGGAATTTGTATTTTGTTATTTGTTTTTTGCTATTTGCTATTTGGATTTTGAAGCTATATCCTCTCAAGTGCGTCCTTATTGACCCAGCCGACCTTGCCATCAGGAAGGATTATCTCTGTCCATAGTTCAGACACTTGATCTATTGTCACCTTTAAACCTTCATGAATCACAAATAGTTCAACGGCCATTTCTTCATTGGGCGCACTCATTACAGAGACAGATTCAGTCATGATAACGGCCTGATCCTGACGGTGTATCTCCAACCACTGTCCCCTTAAGAGAAGCGTAGACACCAGACATAATATTCCCGAAACAATTGCCAGTCCTCTTAATATAGCCACCCGTCGTGTCCATATCAATAATGCTATTGCGACGATAAGTGTACCATAAAAAACGATAGCCATAATCAATAATAATTTATACGACAGGAAACTATTAGACAATTTCCACCATTTTACCAGAAAAAAAGGATCTCTTGCATCTATTTTATCCACAATGCTCTCTGTGGCCAACAATAGATTAGCAGAGACATTTTCATCTCCAGGCATTAGTCTGGAAGCTCGTTCATAGAACAATACAGCCGGGCCTATTTGATCCAATTTATAATAACAATTACCCAGGTTATACGCTAGTTCTCCGGCATTAATTCCTCTGGACCATAGTTCTTGATATGCATCTCTGGCTGCTTCGAAATCACCATTATTGTAAGCTGTATTTGCTAAATTAAAAACTTCATCATGATCTTGTCCCGTCAGAGAAGCAACATTCACTAAAGAGATTGCGATTACAACCATCGTTACATTAGTAAGCCATCTCATCTGCTAATCTCCCGGTCCAGTCTGTTAAGTGCAGTTTCCGCATCGATAAAAAATTTATCCATCTCTGTTTCATCAGAGGCTGTTGGTGCAAAACGCATCATATCGCATTTGGCAAGAAGCTGCATTATATTTTCCACAATTCCAGCAGATACATTCTTGTCAAGCAATGCACGCTGAATTTCTTCACTCATCATCCCCGCTGTCGGCATGTTCAATTTATCTCCGATAAAACCGGTTATAGCTCGCCCAACTTCCGCATAAAAATTCTTCTGAGTATCTGTTTGAATAAGTAATTTTGCTTTTGTCAGATGCTTTTTAGCCAGACGCCCCGCCCGTCTTCTGCGGGCAAATGCTACATCGCCAATTAATCTGTCCTGATGCCTACGTACATACCATGCAGGAATAACGAGAAAAATCGGAAGCAGTATAAAGTACAAATAAATCCAGGAAGGGAATTTTTGAGACATAGATTCCAGGTGAACACCCTCGGTTTTAATATAACGGATATCATGGCCAAGCAGGGCCACTGCCTGTCTGGATCTCAAAGCCGGACCATCATCTGCCAAGCCTCCCTGACCACGGGCAATCTGAAGAGATATTTCCGCAGATGATTTACGTTCATATTTTTTTAAACGTGGATTAAAATACACAAGCTCTACCGGAGGAATTGAATGGTGGCCCGCCGATCTTGGCACCAATACCCATTCATATGTCTTACTGCCCGACAACACATCTCCAGCCGGTTTAACACTCTCTTTGACTTCAGGAGGATAAACCTCAAAAGCATCGGGAAAAGCAGGTGATGGCGTTGCCAAACCCTGTAAATTACCAGCTCCGGCCACTGTCAGTTTATATGTTACAGCCTGATTTGTCTGCACATTGCGTTTATCAACAGTGGCCTTTACACTATATTGGCCAACCAGTCCATTGAATTCCGAAGGCTGCTTGTCAAGAGGCAGCGGCTTAACAGTAATTTTTAAAGGCTTTGACGATATAGAATGCTTGATTGAACTGTCATTAAAAAAATCATCAAAGATATTGCGAGACCTGTTTTGTACCTTAACAGCACATTTCAGAGACATGGGCTCAAGATTTTTAATGCCCGCAGACATGGGAAAGAGCATGGTCTTCTTGATTGTTGCAGCAGTATAACGTTGCCCGTCTACAACCTCATTACGTGTTTTGGGACGTCGATTCTGATTAAGTTCCTCTGCCCAAAAACCGGAAGTAGTCGGCATCTTGATAAATTCATAAGAAGAGACACTGACTCTCGTATATATGGTATATGTTACAACAATCGGTTCATTCACATATACGATTTTTCTATTTGTCGTAACCTTGACAAACAAATCCTCCGGAGTAATCTCTACAGGTGTACGCCTGTCACGCTGCTGGTCTCTCCTATTATTTCCAGCAGGAGCCGCCGGTGCTGCATTCTTATCTACTTTAATGCTGATTGATTGTGTTGTATATGTTTTGCCACCCATTACTGCCTTGACAGCGGGAATAGTAAAACGCCCCTCTTTACGGGTTTGAAACTGATAATGAATTATCTTGGAGATGCTCATGGATCCATTAATAATCTGCATATTTTGAGATGAACCGCTTCCAAGAAAAATAGCCCAACTATCTATTGCAGGAAGTTCCGGCTGTACTTGACGGCTATCTTTTCCGGAGAGCTCAATATAGAGTGTAAAGCTCTGATTCAATCCAACAACCGTAGGTTCAACCCAGGCTTTCAAACCCGGTTTAGTTGATTGACCGAAACATGTTATCGATACAAATAAAAATAGGACAATCAATCCATGTTTTACATTAATCTTCACGATTCCCCGACCTCCGCATAAATGTCTCCAACAGATGATGCCGAAAATGCACACTACCAGTCTTTCTTTACTCTAGCCCTGCCACGCATCTTTACCTGCTTTTTCTTTTTATCTTTCTGATCTTCTTTCAATGCTTCTAAAAGTCTTTCAGCTTCTTCTTTACTCATGGGCTTTTTCTCGGCCTTCTGTTCACCGGCTTGCTGCTGTTCTTCCTGTTGCTGTTGCTGTTCATCTTTATTTTCTTTTTGATCTTGCTCTTTATCTTCTTCTTGATCTTGATTCTGTTGTTGTTCTTTTTGTTGTTGCTGTTGCTGCTGTTGATCTTGTTGCTGATCCTGATTTTCTTTCTGCTTATCAGCCTGCTCTTTCAATTTATTACGTACAAACTCAAGATTATATTTTGCATCAAAATCTTCAGGATTCAGTTTCAACGCCTCTTCATAAGCCTGTATAGACTCTGGTAATTTCTGTTGCTGATAGAGTGTATTACCAATATTATAATATCCCTTGGCCTGCATCAGAGGATCTTCACTGCTCAATGTTTTTTGAAAAGCTTCCATAGCTTTATCAAATGACTTTTTTTGATAGAGAACATTGCCGACATTAAATTGAATCAACGGTGAATCGGGATTCATGAGCAGCGCATCCTGATACATATTATTGGCCTCATCAAACATACCTTCAGAATAAAGTACATTACCCTCTAAAACCCGCTTTCGCGCCGATTGGCCCATTGCCAGGCTCGATGCTGCCAGAAGAACAGCGACAATAAAAATTTTCATTATATTTTTCATTTTCCACATCATCATAGTTTTATTGTTGTATATACTTTTATTGAAAACGCCCACGCCATTCTCTCTTTATTCTACGTCTTTCCGACAGGAGCAGCTCAGTAATTAACAATATCAAAGCAATAATAATCAGTATCTGATGCCTGTCCTCATATTGAGCAAACTGCTGGCTGGCCAGGGCTTTTTTCTCCATTTCCGATATATCATCATATATTCTATCCAGTTCCACCTCACTGGCCGATCCCCTGTAATACTTTCCACCGGTCTCCAGAGCAATCTTCTCCAACGTTATCTCATCCAGCCTGGTCATGACCACTCCGCCTTTATCATCTTTCTTAAATCCAATACGGCGGCCATCTGCATCAAAATCCGGTATCGGTACTCCCTGGGGTGATCCGATGCCCACACAATATATAACTATACCTGCCTGAGCTGCCTCTTTGGCAATTTCAACTGGATCGCCAACATGTTCTTCACCATCGGTTATGAGCAGCATCACTTTGTGTTTACGCTCTGTTTTATCAAATGCTTCAATGGATGTTTTTAAGGCCTCACCAATAGCAGTACCGGGAACAGGAATCAGGTCAGGCTCCATGGCATCTAAAAACATTCGGGCCGCACCATAGTCAAGAGTCAGCGGACATTGTACAAAGGCCTCTCCGGCAAAAGCCACAAGGCCGATACGATCACCCTCCAGCTTATCAATCAAAGACATAATCTCATGTTTGGCCTTGGCCAGACGCATGGGCTTGATGTCTTCTGCAAGCATGGATTTTGATACATCCAGGGCAATCAAAATATCCTGCCCCTCTCTTTTTACCGTACGAAGTTTTGTACCCCATTGCGGTCTCAAAAGTGCCAGAACAAGAAATAATACAGAGAGAACGAGTAAACCCGCCTTCCACCTTTGGCGTTGCGGACTAACCGTGGCAATAAGCTTACGAATCAGTTCTATACTCCCGAAACGGGCCATGGCCGCTTTCTTCTGACGAAATGCCCAGACGATGAACAATATCATCGCAGGTACCAATAATAATAAAAATGAAAATTTAGCAAAAGCAAATCGAAACACTATCCGATCTCCGATCTATTATTAATTCAGTTTTTATTTTCTACCTTCGTATCCTGCTTACTTTTCGCTCTTATCCGTGTGTTCAGTGTTCTCCGTGGGCAGTGCTCCTGCTCTCTTAACAGATCCCGAGGAATTCCATATCCTTCAGGCAGGGCGGCTCCGTGTGCTTTGTGAGCTCTGTGCGAGTGCTCTTATGCTCCCGTTCTTTAAGGTATCTTCCTGAAACGAGTATGCATTAATATAACCTCAATCAACAAAAACAAAAGTGCCAATCCGGCAAAGTAATAGAACTGCTCAGAATAACGAGTATACTCCTGCACCTTTATCTCTGTCTTTTCCAGTTCATCTATTTCTTTAAAAACACCAACAAGTTCTGTGCGATCCGTGGCACGGAAATAACGACCACCTGTCATCCGGGCAATCTGCCCGAGAGTGGCATCATCTATATCAACCTGCATTGGTACATAACGTTTGCCAAAAAAGGGATCTTCCACGGGATACATTGCCGTACCTCTTGTACCGGCTCCTATAGTATATACCTTTATGCCAAGTGCCTGTGCAGCCTGAGCAGCAGTAACAGGATCTATTTCACCCCTGTTATTCCGGCCATCAGTAAGGGCGATGATAACTTTAGATTTGGCCTCACTAGTCCTGAGACGGTTAATTGCCGTGACCATGCCCATTCCAAAAGCAGTACCATCCTCAATAAGTCCGACTTTCACTTCTTTCAAAAAAGTAAGCAAAATACCATAGTCCAGTGTAAGCGGACACTGAGTGAATCCCTGGCTGGCAAAAACTACCATGCCGATTCTATCATTTTTACGGCCTTTAATAAATTCAGCTGCTATTTCTTTTGCAGCTTCTACTCGATTGGGCTTAATATCCTCTGCCAGCATAGAACTTGATATATCCATGGTCAATATTATATCAACGCCCTCTGTCAGCACTTCTTCCCCCTTCATGCCACTCTGAGGTCGTGCCAATGCCACAATCATCATGGCAACTGCCAAAAGACGTAATGCCAGCAAAATTATACGTGCCCTGGCAGGACCTTTTTTACGAATATTTTTAATGACTCCAAGATTACTGAAACGCATGCTTGCACCTCTGGTGCTACTACCATATAATCTCCACCAGGCCAAAAGTGGAACAATCGCAAGCAATAAAAGAATCCATGGATCTGAAAATCTATAGAATATCATGAGGCAGCCTCCTCACCCTGAGGTGTCACTGCCTCTTCATCAGGCAGGTTATTATCTAAGATTGCTTCTTCAACTACAGACGCTGCCTCAATTTTAAATACTATCTGTGTAGCTACTACGAACTCCCTGGCATCATTCAAAATCTGTAGATGTGCGTCCTCAGGAGGAAGCCACTTGGCAAATTTAACAAGATCACAGGCTTGTAGGAATTTCTCAAGTAGATTGCTATGAGGGGCTTCAAGATCTGATCCACGAAGCCCGTTCATTATCTCCCATGTAGCAAGTTCCAGCGCTTGTACATAATACCGGCCTTCAATGTATAACCTGATTATATCCGAAACCTCCGTATAGAAGACTTTTATCTCACCACGTTCAATAAGATCTGATGTAGCCAGAAGATCCAATGCTTCCAGAGCTATGTCATGAGGCGGCCTTGGAGGAGCCTTAGGCAGCAGACTGCCTCCGGCCTTACGGTGACGATGAATAAGTATTGCTACTACTACAGCAGAAACCACCAACAATCCTAAACCGATAAAGAAGATCAGTCGTTTATAATTACGAGGCAGGTCTTCCGGCGGTTTGATATCCAGGAGCTCTGCCTGGCCTTCACCCTCCTGCACAGACTCCACAGTTATACTGATCTTCTCTGTCAACAAAATCTGCCATGTTGAATCACCGGACATTTTATAAAAGACCTGAATAGGCGGTATGTCAAAACTGCCAGTAAAGAATGTTGATATTGAATACTCGGCCCTCTTTACAATTCGTCCTTTTTCCTTTACCGGATCATAAAGCTCATAATCACGGATCTGGAATCCGCCCAGGTTGGCTCCAAGTCCCGGCATTTCTACATCCATGTTCGCAATATGGTTGACAACAACCGAGTAAGTAATAAGATCGCCGATTGTCATGCGGACCTGATCCACTTCCGTGGTAACGGTGATGGCTGTGTCCTGCGCAGACAAAGCTGAAGCTGCAAGAAAAAGACTTATATAGATTTGAAAAAATATTTTATTCACAGAACAATCCGTCTATTTAACCAGTGATTCATAAATTTTAACACCTTCGGCTGTTTTCATCTGCTGCAATAGTTTCTGAACAGCCTGGTCTTGACGCTCACGCATCAAATCTTGTGCAGCCTGCTGTGCAGCTTCATTAAATGACTTTTGCTTGGAGACTTTTCCGTCGTTGTCTTTCTCTGCATAACGATCCCGGTGCGCATCAAAATAGAGTTTTACATCTTCCTGTGTAAGCTGAGGCACCTCGGAAACAATTACTTTTTCAAGATATTTCTGTACCATTAACTGCTTTCTCGCCTGGAATGCACCTTCTATAACATCAGGGTCTTTCTCCAGCCCCTGGCGTCCGGCAGCTCCAAAAAAAAGTTCAGTCGCAACAAGATTGCGTAAAAATTCCCGTCTGGCTTCCGGCTTATCAAACTGGCTGCGCATATACTCAGGCATTTGAATGATGCGGTAGTCCAGGTCGCCTTGAGTAATTTTTTTATCTCCAATTACGGCCAGCACCTCTCCGGGACGAGACTGTTGTACCTGTGTCGGATCAGTTGTTGTTGCTTCTGATAGTGCCTGCCTTGCATCTGCAGAACGATTAAGGCGTTCAAGACACTCTACAATACGCCGTGAAACTTTATCCGTCAAGAGACTCTCAGGATGCAAATGTTTAACATAAAGATAACGCGCCAAAGCATTTTCATAATCATGCAGTCGATCAAAATATATTCCGCCTACTACATATTGAATATTTGCCGCTTCATCTTTATTGGGATTGCCAAGATTGAGATAGTCATCATATACGTCTATGGCCTGGCTGTAGAGATCACGATTGTAGAGTGCATTTGCATATGCCCGCACTCTCTCAGCATCAAAGGATGCTCCACCCTGGCAACCAGCCAGCATAACAATCAATAAAAAGCCGATGGGCATGATTTTCTTCATCGATACTCCGTATTTCATTTTATAAATCAACACATTTCTTTCAATATTCGACGTCTTTGCCGGGGGCAACGCTGCAATCTCGTTCGCGATGACGATCGAGTCCGACAGACTGCTAGCGAAACCGTTTGGCACGCATGCGGAAGAATCGCATCAAAGGTTGCACATAGGATTCATCTGTTCTGATTGTAATTGAATCCACAGACATTGAGTTGAATAGCCTGTCCTGTTTCTCCTGTGCTTCACTGGTTTTAGAAGAAAAAGCCTGTCGCACCATTGGATCTCTCGTGTCCAGCACTATCTGCTCACCGGTCTCTGCATCTTCCAGCTCAATAAACCCTACATCAGGCAGATCACGTTCCCGCGGATCTTCCATCTGAATGGCTACAATATCATGCCGTTTATTCGCAATACGCAAAGGTTTTTCAAAGTTGGGTGATATAAAATCAGAGACCAGAAACACAACTGCCCGCCGGCGCGTGACACGGTTTAAATAATCCAGAGCTCCGGCAATATCAGTCTTACGTGCCTTGGGCTTGAAAAAGAGCAGTTCACGCAAAACACGCAGCACATGGCTCTTGCCCTTGCGGGGAGGAACAAACTTTTCAATCTGGTCTGTGAAGATAATCAGGCCGACCTTGTCATTATTTTTAATGGCCGAAAATGCCAGTAAGGCACATATCTCTACAGCTATCTCACCCTTCATGCGTCCGGAAGTACCAAATTCTCCTGAAGAGCTGGCATCTACCATTAGCATCACAGTGAGTTCACGTTCCTCTTCAAAGACCTTGACAAAGGGATGGCCCTGACGAGCCGTCACATTCCAATCAATGGTACGTATGTCATCGCCTATCTGATACTCACGCACTTCGGCGAACTCCATACCACGGCCCTTAAACACAGAGTGATACTCACCCGAGAACACATCATTAACCATGCCCCGGGTAGTAATCTCAAGCTGCCGTACTTTTTTCAATATCTCTTTAGGAATCATATACTCTATTTCTCATTTCCAGATCAAGTATTTCTTTTTCCCTGAAATTTAGCATTTACCTCATATTTTGTCATTTGGCATTTGCTATTTGTTATTTGCTATTTGGCATTTGCTATTTCAACCTAAGACTGCTTACGGTACTTCGATTTGATTAAGCACTTTACGCACAACGTCTTCTGCTGAGAGCTCTTCTGCCTCTGCCTCATATGTCACAAGTATGCGGTGACGTAGTACGTCCATGCCAATGGCACGAACATCTTCCGGTGTAACATAACCACGATGACGCAGGAAAGCATGGGCACGAGCCGCCTTAACCAAGTTGATTGAAGCACGGGGAGATGCACCGAAACTGATGAGATCTGCCAGATCTTCCAGTCCGTATTTACGTGGATCACGAGTAGCAAAAACAATATCTACAATATATTGCTCAATTTTCGGATCCATGTAAATCTCTTCAACAACCGTACGTGCCTTGATAATTGAAGCAGGATCTATGATTGCATTTACAGTTGGTTCCGGCCCTTTGGACATACGCCTCATAATTTCAAGCTCTTCTTCGGCAGTAGGATAACCGATAGAAAGTTTCAGCATGAACCTGTCAACTTGTGCCTCAGGAAGCGGATATGTACCCTCCTGCTCAATCGGATTCTGCGTGGCCAGCACAAGGAATGGATCATCCAGTTTAAAAGTTGTGTCACCAATTGTCACCTGACGCTCCTGCATGGCTTCAAGCAGAGCGGACTGAACCTTGGCCGGTGAACGGTTGATCTCATCTGCCAATATAAAATTGGAGAATATGGGACCCTTTTTAGTCTTGAAATCCCCGGTTTTCTGATCATAAATCAATGTACCAAGTAAATCCGCCGGCAGCAGATCAGGCGTAAACTGAATACGCTGAAAATTTGTCTTTATGGCTGCCGACAGAGTACGAACTGTCAATGTTTTAGCCAGGCCTGGTACACCTTCAAGTAGTACATGGCCGCCGGTCAGCATGCCAATCAGAAGGCGCTCAACCATATATGTCTGACCTACAACTACTTTGCTCATCTCATCGGTGAGCTTTTCCACAAATGCACTTTCTTTCTGAATCTTTGCATGAATGGCTTCGATGTTCTGGTCCATCACGTCTCCACAGTTTCTAGGGTTATAGATAATTATTTTTGAAATTCCAAACTATAAAGAGAAATTCCAAATCCCAAATACCAAATACCAAACTTTAAAACTCCAAATTCCAAACTCCAAATTCCAAATAATATATCGTCAAATAAATTCAACTATATAATATCATTCATTTATCTTTTCGCTTTTCGCTTTTTGTTATTTGTTATTTGTTATTTGTTATTTGTTATTTGTTATTTGTTATTTGTTATTTGTTATTTGTTATTTGCTATTTGCCTTTACTAAATCTGTTCTTTTTTTCACTTGGCTTGGAAATCTCCGCAAGATTATCGGCCAGCCGTCTCTCCAGCAGTATTTCAAAAGACGTATATGCATCTGTCAGCTCTGATATATCTGCACTCTGTCCGGAAAACTTCACCTTGTCTGCAGATGAGAGCAAACGACAGAACTTTTCATGCTGCGCTGCATCGAGATCTGTATCTTTCAGCAATTCGATGAGATTTTCCGTTGGCGTCTCTCTGGCCGGCAAATCATATTTATCGGCTACATATCCGCGAAACAGCTTTGCCAATCCGGTATAGGCCTCACGGCCATCGCTCTTGAGATCTACCTCAGTCTTGAGTTTTTCGAGAAATAATTCTTCAATTGGAGTGTCAATATCTTGATCTGTAATATTGTTGGCCCTGCGATTCCGCATAAAAAATAAAAACGCAGCAGCAAAAAGCAATACTGCAAATATAATTACAGGCCATGGCAACGTCATCTGCCCCGGCTCTGCAACCGGTGACAAAATTTCTACGGAAAAACGTTGAGACATAAGTTGCCGCTCTTCATTCGCCACTTTGTCAATATATGTAAAAATGACAGGTTCAATATAAGCCATTCCCAATGTCTGCGGCTCTAAAACATATCGAATCTCTTTTACGGAGCGCTGGCCTGTAGCACCGGCTTCTATACGGTTAGAAGATCCTGATCCTACAATGATAAAGTTTGCCAGTTCAGGCATTTCAACATCACCGATTTCAATGACACCCAAATCTCCGGTCCATGCGACTGATATAATTAGTGTCATTGTTCTATTTAACGGTACACTGGCAGGTTCAACTTTGGCATCCATGCTAATGTTTAATTTGACATTGGATGAATCAGTGTATTGAGAAAATAGAGGCAGAACAAGACAGAACGTAAACAACAAAAACGTTTTTTTCATAATTCTCAACAATTAATTGGTTATTTGTTTCAGGACAGAATATCTACGCAGCACAGCTTGTTAAAGTTCCGCATTTAACACTTTTTAACATTCGCGAAACAGATATTATCCTATTAAAAAACGCCGGAGACTATTTCATGGCTCCGGCGCTGATTAACATAGAATAAAAAAAACTACTCTGTTTTGGGTGCAACCAAATCTTGCATCTCCGGAATATCATTTATATTTTTTCCAAGATAAGCTAATTCCCACTTAACAGAACTACTCAGTTCATGATCAGGATATTTGTTTAAAAATGCTTCATATGCGACTCTTGCCTTGGCAGTATCCTGTGCAGCGTTTGCCCAGACAAATCCTTTCATGAATTGTGCCTCAGCAGCACGAATAGCATCCGGGAATTCATCTGTTAACTTATCCAGCAGGCCGACACCAAGCTCAAATTCTTCAAGCAGGTTTGTATAGGCAATACCAGCATGATACAAGGTTTCGGCATCGTCAACAGCACGATCTCCATTCATAAGGTCGATCAATGTGCGGGCACCCTCGGCAACAGCACTACGCGGAGCTTCATCTATAATTTTCTTAAAATATGCTTTTGCAGATTGAAAATCTTTTAAACCGTAAACGTTCATCAATCCATTTCTAAAAAGAACCTCTGTACGCAATTTACTCCGGGGATATACTTTAAGCATCACATCATATTGTGTAACAGCCTTGGCATATTGTCCCTGTTGTTCAAAACCCTGCGCATCCGCCCAAATTGCAGATTCGGTTTTTTTGCCACAGCCAACAACAACCATGATAATTATCAAACACAGGCTGAGTACTGTCAAAGCCTTCTTCATCACTCTCTCCTTTATCTACATGCACATAATGGATTTATTTTATATTGAAGGAACAACAATTTAATCTGATACTTCCTTAAAATCAAGTACATTTTCATCTCTGAGCACTAAAATACTGTCTCCAGGCTTAATATTACCATTTAAAATTGCCGTTGCAAGAGGATTTACTACCATACGCTCAATTATACGCTTTAATGGCCTTGCGCCAAATAGCAGATCATACCCTCTCTGCGCAAGCAACTCCTCAGCTTCTGGTGTAAATTCGATTATAATATCCTGTTGTGATGCTTTTGCTTTTAGATGGGCTAATTGTAGATCTACAATTATTTTGATCTCATTTCGTCCCAGAGGCGTAAATACAATGGTATCATCAATCCTGTTGAGGAACTCCGGACGAAGAGTCTGCTTTAGCAGTTCTTTTAAATCATTTTCAATCTCAGCAAACATTGGCGCAGTCAAGTGCCCATCAACCTCTTGCATCTTTTCCATGATGCTATGAGCACCAAGGTTGCTTGTCATTATAATAATAGTGTTTTTAAAGCTGACCGTGCGGCCCTGATTATCTGTCAATCGTCCTTCATCCAGCACCTGAAGCAACACATTACATACTTCGGGATGAGCCTTCTCAATTTCATCCAGAAGAACAACAGCATAGGGCCGTCGCCTGACTACCTCTGTCAACTGACCGCCCTCATCATAACCGACATATCCCGGAGGAGCACCAATAAGGCGGGACACAGAATGACGTTCCATGTACTCAGACATATCTATACGGACCATGGCCGAGTCATCATCAAATAGAAACTTCGCAAGTGCTCTGGCAAGTTCTGTCTTTCCAACACCCGTAGAACCCAGAAAAATGAATGACCCCATGGGCCGTCCCTCTTCTGACAATCCTGCCCTTGCTCTGCGTATAGCATGAGATACTGCTTCCACTGCTTTTCGCTGTCCAATAACACGGTGCTCAAGCTGTTCTTCCATCTTTATCAATCTCTCACGTTCAGGCTCAAGCATACGTGCCACAGGAATGCCCGTCCACCTGGCTACTACCTCAGCTACATCCTGATCATCCACCTCCTCTTTAAGCATCTGCCTGTCTTTCTGTAAATCTTTAAAACGAGAATTAGCCTCCTCAATTGCTGCTTTCACAACAGGAATCTGCCCATACCGCAGTTCAGAGGCCCGGGTCAAATCACCTTCACGCTCGGCTTTTGTTTCATCAGTCCGCAACCGTTCCAATTTTTCTTTTTGACTACGTATACGGGCAATTGCCTCTTTCTCCATCTGCCAGTGTGCTCTTAATTCGCTGTTATCTTTCTGCAGATCGACCAAGGTTAGTGTCAATTCATTCAGACGTTTCTTTGATGCTTCATCACTCTCTTTTTTCAATGCCTCCTGCTCAATGAGAAGCTGATCTATCCTTCGCTTGGCTTCATCCAGCTCCTCAGGCATTGAATCAATCTCAATACGCAGCCTGGATGCGGCTTCATCAATAAGATCAATTGCCTTGTCGGGCAGGAATCTATCTGCAATATAGCGGTGTGAAAGTGTGGATGCAGCAACAATGGCTGCATCCTGTATGCGTACACCATGATGTACCTCATAACGTTCTTTCAGCCCCCGCAGGATAGAAATTGTGTCCTCTACTGAAGGTTCTCCGATAAGCACAGGCTGAAAACGTCGTTCCAGTGCCGCATCTTTTTCAATATAACGACGATACTCATCTAAAGTTGTGGCACCTATTGCACGAAGATCTCCCCTGGCCAGTGCCGGTTTCAGCATATTACCAGCACCCATTGAACCCTCACTCTTTCCAGCACCAACCATGGTATGAAGTTCATCGATAAAAAGAATAATCTCGCCAGCAGCTTCGCTTACTTCACGTAGCACGGCCTTCAGACGCTCTTCAAACTCTCCGCGAAACTTTGCTCCGGCAATCAAAGAACCCATATCCAATGCAATTATGCGTTTAGTCCGTAGATTCTCCGGCACATCACCCAGTATAATTCGATGAGCCATTCCCTCGGCAATGGCTGTCTTGCCAACACCGGGCTCGCCGATAAGTACAGGATTATTCTTTGTTCTGCGTGACAGAACCTGAAGAACACGCCTTATCTCCTCGTCGCGGCCAATTACAGGATCAAGCTTATTCTGCCTGGCCTCTTCATTTAAATCACGTCCATAACGTTTCAATGCCTGCATCTTGTCTTCAGGATTCTGATCTGTCACACGCATTGAACCGCGGATATCTTGAAGCACTCTCAACAGCAACTCTTTGGAAACACCTTGATGTCGTAGATCTTCACCTGGCGGAGTATCAGATTCGGATATTGCGAGCAAGAGATGTTCAACACTTATAAATTCATCTTTCAATGCTTCTGTTTCATTTAAAGCCGCTGCCATAACTATATCTAACTGCCGGGAGAAGCCAAGCTGTCTAACGCCACTGCGAACCGTGGGCATACGACCGATACGAAGCTCGGTATTTCGCAAAAGTTCTGCCTTTGGTATGCCCATCTTCTTAAGCACAGAGACGACCAGGCTCTCCGGTGCTGCCAATAATGCCATAAACAGATGATCCGGCTCAATTTGAGAATTCCCATGATCCGATGCGGTCCGCTGCGCCTGCAGCAGTGCTTCCTGCAACTTGATAGTCAATTTATTATAATCAATCATTCAAGATCCTCACCTTCATCATCTTCAGCCACTTCCTCTTCACTCTGATACTGAACGTATTCAAAGGATTTACGCTTATCCTCATTCATGAATTCCATCATGGCAACCTGCCGGGTAAAAGACCCTCTATAAGTTTTCTTCTTGCCAGCAAGGCGTAGTACACCCCAAATTGGTAGAGTAATAATTACTATGAGGGTAACTATTTCAATATACTTATTCATCCAAAAGATAACGGACAGACAACGCCTTTTCAGTAGATGTGAAACCTGTATCTAATCCCTTCTGATCATATCGACAACCGAAAGACCAAGCTGAACGTCTATTCTGAGACGCAGTGCTGCTCCAAAACACAGCTGTCTCACCTAGTTCACAGAAGTTAGCATAATCTAGTGCGCCGTTACGATACCCTGCCGGTATTGCATCAAATCCACCAGTATCCAAACCTGGATTCTGAGATGGTCGCCAACAATAAGCACCTTCTCCTTTTAAGAGAATTCCAGCAGTACTTCTTGACTTGAAATCCACAGAGCTATACTGTTCTGCCACGCCTATAACAAGATTTTCAATATCCAATTGTGATGGCAGCTTCCAACCTTCAGGACATAAATTCACTGCTGCCTCATGTGTATAGAGCCTGCCATAAACATGCGCATGCCTCTCATCGTTCTCATAGGCAAAAATACCATCCGGCTTTAAACCTTCAGGAGAAAACTCTGTCTTCAAGTTTTCAGCCATCCAAACCTGTTCACCAATTTTAACAGTTTTATATGTATAACCCTCATGGTCAATTAAAGAACGTGATTCTGCCTGATCCGCTGCAAATGCCAAAAAAAGTGGCATAGTCAGGCTAATGATATATGGTACTGATCTCTTTTTCATTTCAAACTACCCTCCATTAAATCACAATAATTTAAGATAAAACAGTATACAAATGATATTTTTACAATTAATGATTGAAGATGTTTGTCACTTACTCAATCTACATTGATCTCACTTATTTGCTACAATTTTACATACAATTAAAATAGCTTTAATGTCCGCCACATCCGCCACCATTACCGTGACCACCACATGCACCTTCCGGACTCATCTCCTTTACTTGACCATCTTTCCAGGCTTGTACATTCTGATTAACCGTGCCCTTATAAGCCTGATAGACTTTAATACCAGCCCGGTTCAGCCCCATGATTGCCCCTTTGCCAATGCCGCCTACAACAATAGCATCAACTTTCTCGCCACCAAGAGCAGCCAAAGGATTACATCCGCCATGTTCATGAATCTTGTCCTGATTATCCAGTGCAATTGTCTCCATTGTGTCTGTATCACAGATCACAAAAAATGGAGCAGAACCAAAATGTCCGAACACAGTACTCTCAAGGCCATTATCTTCAGTTGTTGGAAAACAAATTTTCATTTTTACCATCCTTAGTTTTAAATTAATACTCAACAATTAATTTTTTTGGAACAAGATCCTGAAACAAGTTCAGGAAGACAAAGATTAATTTACCCCTATTTCAATCAGTGCTTTCCGTGTCATCTGTGTTTCATATGCTCTGGGAGCTTCTTCGTTCTTTTCCGAGTCATCCGTGAGCCATGGCCCCTGCTCTCACTTTTCACTTTTCACTTTTCACTTTTTACTTTTCACTTTTCACTTTTTACTTATTACTTATTATTTATTACTTTCCATGATATAAAAAGGGCGAGAAAGCCATAACGCTCCCCCGCCCATATTTATAATCATATCGCTTTAATTGAAACCATGCGAATCTTCACGTGTCTATGTGTCCGGTTATTTCTCATCGTCCACAACTTCAAAGTCAGCATCTTCTACTGTCTGACCAGCTTCAGCTTCCTGCTCAGCTCCGGCAGTACCGCCCATATCAGGACCCGGCTGGCCTTCTGCACCAGGCTGATCCTGTGTTTGTGCATACATGGCCTGGGCAGCAGTCTGCCATATCTCATTCAAGGCATCAGAAGCAGACTTTATCTCTTCATTGTTCTCACCCTTCAGAGCTTCTTTAACACGTTCAACTGCCGCTTCCAATTTGGCCTTGGTCTCTGTGTCAAGCTTCTCACCATACTCTTTTATATTCTTCTCAGTCTGATAAACCATCTGATCGGCACTGTTACGAGTGTCAACCGCTTCACGCTGTTTTTTATCCTCTGCTGCATGAGCCTTGGCCTCATTAACCATATTCTCTATTTCTTCTTTTGAAAGACCTGAAGAAGCTTCAATTCGAATAGACTGTTCTTTACTTGTGGCCTTATCCTTGGCTGTAACATTTAAAATACCATTGGCATCAATATCAAATATAACCTCAATCTGGGGCACACCGCGTGGTGCAGGTGGAATACCATCCAGATGAAAACGTCCGATAGTCTTGTTGCCACCGGCCATATCACGTTCACCCTGAAGTACGTGAATTTCAACAGAAGTCTGATTTTCAGCCGCCGTTGAGAATACTTCTGATTTCCGGGACGGAATTGTCGTGTTCTTCTCAATGAGCCGCGTAAAGACACCACCAAGGGTCTCAATGCCCAATGAGAGAGGAGTAACATCCAGAAGAAGAACATCCTTTACCTCACCACCCAGGACACCGCCCTGGATTGCGGCGCCAATAGCCACTACTTCATCAGGATTCACACCTCTGTGTGGGTCCCTGCCAAAGATCTCTTTCACAATTTCCTGTACACGGGGAACACGTGTCATACCACCAACAAGAACAACTTCATTAATTTCAGATGGATTAAGTCCGGCATCTTTCAGTGCTTTTATACAGGGAGCCTTGGTACGTTCAAACAAATTGTCGGCCAGTTTCTCAAAATCAGCACGAGACATGGAGAGGTTTAAATGCTTGGGCCCGGTATCCGTTGCCGTGATAAATGGCAGATTAATCTCAGTCTGTGAAGTGGTTGAAAGTTCGATTTTTGCCTTCTCAGACGCTTCCTTCAGACGTTGAAGTGCCATGGGATCTTTAGATAGATCAACTCCCTCGGCTCTCAAAAATTCATCAACCAGCCAATCTATGATCACCTGATCAAAATCGTCACCGCCAAGATGAGTATCACCATTGGTTGACTTAACTTCAAATACACCATCACCTAGTTCCAAAATGGAGACATCAAAAGTACCACCACCCAAATCATACACGGCAATTTTTTCATTTTTATTTTTTTCAAGACCATATGCCAGTGATGCAGCCGTAGGTTCATTTATGATACGTTTCACATCCAAACCTGCAATAATGCCGGCTTCTTTGGTTGCCTGTCGCTGAGCATCATTATAGTATGCAGGAACTGTCACAACAGCTTCAGTTACCTTATGACCAAGATAGTCTTCAGCCGTCTGCTTCATTTTCTGAAGAATCATGGCACTGATCTCCGGCGGGCTGTACTCCTTGGCATCAACCTGTACACGCGCCACATCATTTTTGCCTTTCATCACCTTGTATGGCACTTCACCAATCTCATTTTTCACCTCATCAAACATACGACCCATAAAACGTTTGATAGAAAAAATAGTGTGCTCAGGATTGGTTATAGCCTGACGCTTTGCAGCAGCACCTACAAGACGCTCACCCTTTTTTGTAAAAGCGACCATGGACGGTGTAGTCCGCTGGCCTTCGGCGTTGGGAATAACTACCGGCTCGCCGCCTTCAAGAACAGCAACACACGAATTAGTAGTACCCAGATCAATTCCGATAATCTTACTCATAGTATAAATCCTCCTTAAATGTCTATATAAAAATTATTTTTCTGATTTCTTAGTCTCAGCCTTCTTTGTTTCCTTAGCATTTGAATTACTTGTATTCCTGGACGATGTGTCTTGCTTACTACCTGTGTCTGTAGTTGTGGATGTTTTTTTGTTTTTGTAATCCGTGATATAAAATCCCGAACCCTTAAAAATCAAACCACTGCCTGCTCCGATAAGTCTTTTCACCTTACCATCACACTTGGGACAGGCCTTCACAGATTCAGCTGTCATTGAATGGAAAACCTCAAAGACATTACTGCAATCTTGACATTGATAATCATAATGTGGCATTAATCACTCCTGGTGCAATTTTTATCTCCGGATCAGGCTGCAGCTGAACTACCTGCTTCCCGGTATTGTTTTAACAATTCTTTTTCTTCATTCGATGGATCTATTGGCAGATCAACTTGTACAGAGACCAGTTGCGCTCCCTTGTTGGCACCCTTAACAACGCCGAGTCCATTTAGTTTGAAACGTGTACCATGTTGCGTACCTGAAGGGATCTTAAGATCTACTTTACGGCCATCAACGGTTTTTACGCGTATCTTAGTACCTTCAACAGCCTGTTTCAAAGTCAATGGTACTCTGCAAAGTACATCTAAATCCATTCGGCGGAAAAAATGATGTGGAGTCACTTTAATTGTGACAATCAAATCACCGGGAGGTTTGCCTTCCGGCCCCATCTGACCTTCGCCTTTAAGTTTGATTTGATGGCCATCTTCAATTCCCGAAGCTATCTTGACAGAATACTTCCGTGGCCCCTTAATCCTACCACTCCCACTACATTTATCACAGGGATTATCTATTATCTGACCCTTGCCATAACAATGTGAGCAGGGCTGCGAAACACCAAATCCACCTTGATTAACAAAAACCTGGCCTGTGCCCTGGCACTTATGACAAGATTTAATTGTTGAACCCGGCTTGGCACCACCACCCTGGCATGTGGTGCAAATAATCTCTTTTTCGATGGAAAATGATACATGCCCGCCAACAATTGATTTCTTAAATCTTATACGCAGATCCAGATTAATATTCTCACCACGGTTCCGCGGTCGCTTCTTAGCCTGCCCGCCCATATCAAATATTTGACTGAACAAGCTGCCCAAACCACCAAGATTGCCAAAAACAGACTCTCCGTTAAAAGAGCCACCGGCCTGTCTCCGAGTACCAGCATTCCGGAAATTACTGAAATCAAAACCGCCAAAACCCGCACCAGGATTTCCTCTGAAACCACCGGGATTAAAACCGCCAAAACGGCGCATCTGGTCATATTCCCGACGTTTGGTTACATTGCTTAATACAGAGTATGCCTCTGAAGCTTCCTTAAACCTGGTTTCAGCGGCTTTGTTACCAGGATTAGCATCCGGATGATTCTTCTTTGCAAGCTCTCTATAAGCCCGTTTAATAGAATTCCCGTCAGCACTCTCGCTGACATTTAAAATTTTATAGTAATCTTTAGCTTGCATAATTATTTAGGCTGCCTCGTAACGTCCGACTTTCACCTGGCTGGGACGCAAAAGTCGTTCACAAAAACTATATCCCTTTTGCCATTCTTCCACAACCACTTCATCCTGATCCTGTGCCACTGCCTCAATGGCAATTGCCTGATGACGTTCAGGATCAAAATGTTTACCAACCGAATTAATTATCTCTAAACCTTCATCAACAAGTATCTTCTGCATTTTCTGCACAATCATCTCAACGCCATCGCTGTCAACGTGTGAATCTTCTTGATGATGAGAAAGTAACCTGTCAAAATCATCAAGAACAGGCAGCAATTTGACAACAAGATCACCCTTGGAACGTGAAAAAACGCCTTCCCATTCTTTCTCGGTGCGTCTTTTATAATTGGCAAACTCTGCTTGAAGGCGCTGCAACTGCCCTGTCAGTTCTTTTTCCACATCTCTGTTATCTTCGGTTTCAGGTGTTGATGACTCCTGCTGAAGATCACTAACATCATCGCCGCCTTCTACCTTTATATCGATACTCTTTCCATGTGTCCCGATTGTTGTCAATTAAAATCCCTCTATTAGATTGTTATAACTTGAATAATTCCGTGGGATTCCAGCATATCAAAGTCATGATTTATCTTTCCGATTCCCGAAATTCAGTCATCCATATATCAAGTATCATGCCAAAGATATAATTATTTGTTTTTACTGGAGTTACATATGATTACGATTTAGATTGATTCTGACATATTGACAGTACAATTCTGCACATATGGCACAATTATTCCATTTTGCCACATTCGCATGACAAATTGTCAGATATTAGCACAAAAAAGCATATGCCAATAAAAACACCGGGTGTTGAATTTTAACTCATACATGGTACACATGTAAAAGTAAAAATAATTCAACACCCGGTGTTTGACAATCTTATATCTTTCGGGCAGGGCAGGGCGGCTCCGTGTACTTTGTGAGCTCCGTGCGAGTGCTCTATGCCCCTTGCTCCCGAAAAATTCAATATCCTTGCGCCGATTGTTCTTTAATCCGGCAGTTTAATAAACGCCTGCAAGTCATTATCCCCACGCTTAAAACGGAAAACCACAACCTGGGACTTTTCAAAACTCCTCAAAGCTGAACGGTAGCTGCGAACCGATTCTATTTTCCTGTCTTCAATATGCGTAATAAGGTCACCACGGCGCAATCCCTCATCAAATGCAATACCATATGTCTCCACGCGGGATATGATGACTCCCTCTTCATTACGATATGCACGAACACCACGGCGCATTTCATCGTCCAGTTCTGTGACACTCAGCCCTAATTCACTGAAATCATCAGAATCATTATGTGAAGCTACCTGCTCGTCAGTACGTCTCTCTTCAAGCTTCACTTGGATAGTCTTATGCCCCTCACCTCTTCGCAAAACTTTCAGCACAACCTCATCACCGGGTTTTTTCATGGCAACAAGGTTCTGGACTTCATTGCTCTGATCAATCTCTTTGCCGTCAAGTTCAAGAATAATATCATTTTTACGCAATCCTGCCCTTTCAGCCGGACCATCCTCAACTACTTCCTGAACAAAAACACCGGTAGGCCTGTCCAATCCATAGTACTCCGCTTGATTTGCAGATAATGCCTGAGGCGACATTGAAATACCCATCCATGGACGTGCCACATAACCTTTCTCAATTAAATCTGTCATGATACGCCGTGCCAGATTGATAGGAATAGCAAATCCTGCACCTACATTAAATCCTGTGCCGGAGGCAATAGCTGTATTAAGTCCAATCACTCTGCCCATCATATTTACAAGAGGGCCGCCGCTATTGCCGCGGTTAATGGCTGCATCTGTCTGAATAAAATTCTCAATTGCCCAACTGCCACCGGTTTGGGCAGCATTTGCATCACGGATAATATTTATATTACGACTTTTGGCACTTACAATACCCGCTGTCACTGTTGATGTAAGCCCTAACGGATTACCGAATGCAAGCACCCATTCCCCTATCTCTACATTCTCAGAATTACCCAACGCAGCAAAAGGAAAATCCTCACCCTCTATTTTCAATACGGCGACTTCAGTCAAAGGATCAGTGCCAACCAGCGTCGCTTTGAATACACGATTATCATATAAAGTAACTTCAATATCTTCGGCATTATCAATGACATGATGATTGGTCAGAAGATACCCATCTTCACTTACAATTACACCTGAGCCAGCGCCTCTTTGTGGTTGATTATCCGGTTGTTCAAAAAAACGGAAAAAGTCTCTAAAGCTGTCACCACGTCTTTCAGGTGCTGACTGTTCACCTTTTATTGTAGATTCAATATAGACAACTGTCGGAAGAAGTTGTTTAGAGATTGCCGTAAAAGCCTTACCAGTCTCTTGAACGGATGCCAATGCCGGTGCAGACTCTGCCGGCATATCAAATGTAGGCAGGCTGGCAGCAGGGCGGCCGGCAATGCCAGTTGATGTCATATGAAAATTTGAAGCGAAAATAACTCCGGCCACAACACCGATAAAAATAAGACCGGCAGCAGACCAACGTTGCCTTGAAGACCACATATTCAACCCTCCTAAACATCCAATTTCAATTTACAGTATATTCCATTCCTCGGAACGTGATTTTGTACGACAGGGAATTAATAAATGTTCCGTATTATTGAAAGTTAAAATATATCACACCCTCCATCGGTATCGATATCGTCTCTTTCATTTATTAACCGCAGAACAACAAACGACTGCGATTACGTAACTGAGACCGGATATCTCAGCATAATTGAAGGTTAAATGTATCATAACCTCCATCGATATCGGTATCGTCTCTTTCGTTTATTATTACTCTGGCGATAAAACACCTTGCATAAATGTTAAGATTTCATAGCACAGCAATGTCAATTCTTTTATTGCCGGATTAATAATATCAATCACTTTAAAAATCAGCAGTGTAGATGTCATTACACCGTACAGCATAACTCCCCCTTTGCAAAGGGGGCTGGGGGGATTTCATATCATCAGACTTGCAACAACATTCCAGCCAATCAAGTATAGTATGAGCAACTGCATCTACATTAGTCAATACATCAATATTAGAAAACCTTAGAACAGTAAATCCAAGATTACGAAGATATGCACTCCGCTTCTTGGCATACTTCAAACCTTTTTCCTCATAATGCTGACCGCCGTCAACTTCAAGTATCAACTTTGCTGCATAGCAATAAAAGTCTACAATACAATTACCAATTATTTTTTGCTGAAGAAATTGATAGTCATACAACTGTTTTCTACGGATACCTGACCAAAGCTTTCGTTCAGCATCTGTCATATTGATTCGAAGTCTGCGTGCTTTGTTTTTATTATGTTGATTATGGTGGAACATTAGCAAATCCCCCCAACCCCCTTTAAAAA
>JAGLOF010000074.1 GCA_023139105.1 bacterium | reverse complement strand
GCAATGTATCTCCCGCTGGACTGATAAATCTTTTAGAGGCCCTTATAAATGCTGAATATCCAATGTCCCATTCAAGACAATTCAACTGTTGCTGAAGTTGTTTCAGATATAGTTTTGACAGCCTCATGTATTTATATATAAATAACGGCACCGGATTTATTACATTGACCTTTGTCATAAACAAGGTTTTGACAATCCGGAAAAATAAATACAGAGTATAGTGGAATTCCCACAAACAGGAAAAAACATTACAAACCGACACAAAAACAAAGGGAAACACCAAATGAAAATGTCAATTGTAAACAGGATAATCATCACATCGTTTATGCTTATCTTCGCATTAAACGGATTTGCCCAGGACTTTGATGGCGGTATTGTAAAATACCAGCAGACGACAAAATATGATTTTGCCAAGCTCTTCGGAATTGATGTTAAACAGGGCGGCCGGCGGGCTGACTGGGTGGCATCTATGCCTTCAGAAGTCCGGAAAATTAACCGGCTTGTATTTACTATAGATAAAGCCGTGTACCGGGAAGATCCGGAGGCACAAAATGAAATTCCAGAAAGTTTACAGCAAGCTTTGTCCCATCTGGAATTCATGGCCCCACCACGTGTTATCGAGAAACAGTTTTTTCATGATTTAATACAATGTAAAGTCACCCGACAGATTGAATTCATGACACGGAATTTCCTTCTGGAAGTGCCAACCGAAAAACCCGCCTGGAAACTGACTCAGAAAATGATCAAAGTGCAGGGCTATACCTGCCTGGCTGCTGAGATGCAGCAGGGTGAAGACCTTGTGACCGCTTACTTTACATCTGAGGTCCCGGTCTCTGTTGGACCCGCTGAATATGGTGGATTACCCGGGCTAATTTTAGTGGTGGAGATCAATGGCGAGACGGCCTATACCGCCACATCCATTGAATTACAGGAACCAGATGAAGCCTTACTATCAAAACCCGGCGAGGGCAAAATCATGACACAGACTGACTTTAACATAATGGTCGCGGAAAAAGAAAAAGAGTGGCAGGAAACCCGTAGTCAACAGCGCGGCACACCCAGAGGACACAGATAATTATGAGCCATCAAAAACTGAACCGACTGAAACCCATAAGACTGGTCGTAGGCTTGATCATGGCCATCGCCCTGTCCACTACCGCATTAGCTCAGCACAGCATCAAGGGAAGGTTGATTGATGAAGAAAAACAACCTTTACCCTTTGCCCATGTGGTGCTGCTCAGTCCTGTTGATTCCACATTAAAGTACTTTGATGTCTCCGATAAAAAAGGAGAGTATGAGATCAGGCATATAAGAGCTGGTCAGTATTTGATGCAATACTCCTTTGTAACCAAGAAAACCGTATTCGATAAAATTACAATTCCAACTGGCTCAGAGGGC
Source organism: bacterium (assembly GCA_023139105.1). Lineage (GTDB taxonomy): Bacteria > Zhuqueibacterota > QNDG01 > QNDG01 > JAGLOF01 > JAGLOF01. Next base: position 68,695 of record JAGLOF010000074.1, on the reverse strand, counting down.
AAACTGGGTGATAAAATGCTCATGGCAGCACCGTCTCAGGGTGTTATAGTGGAAGCCGAATATGTGCCAATTCAGTTTAAACAGGATACTGTATCCTTCAATGCCAAGGCCTTTAAGACCAAGGTTGGGGCCGTTGTGGAAGACCTGCTAAAGAAAATACCCGGCCTGGAGGTAGACAACAGTGGCAATATCAAGGCTCTGGGAGAAGACGTCAAGAGAGTGCTGGTGGACGGTAAAGAGTTCTTTGGAAGCGATACCAAGGTAGCGACCAAGAATCTGCCGGCTATGGCTATCGATAAAGTTGAAATTTTTGACAAGCAGTCCGAAGATGCGGAATTCTCCGGCATTAACGACGGTGTGTTGGACCGCACCATCAATCTGCTGTTGAATGAAGACAACAAGAAGGGCTACTTCGGCAATGTTGAAGCTGGTGGTGGCACTGATGAGCATTACAAAGCCGACGGCAAGCTCTATCGCTTTTCCAGCTCATTGCAGACCGCTTTGCTGGCTAATGTGAACAATATCAATGAGTTCGGATTCACAGGAAAGGGGCACGGCCAGTTCGGTCAAGGCATCAATGGATTGAACACGACCGCAGCCGGCGGCATCAATCTCTCTTTGAATACCAAAAAACCCAATCGCTACTTCTTCAGTTATCTGGCCAGCACCACCCAAACCGAGTTGTTGGAGAACACCTCCACCGAGCACTTTATCAAAGGCGGATCCTATTTTCAGCATGAAGACCTGACAAAGGACTCCCGGAATACACCCCACAAAATCAATCTGGGCGTCCGCCATCAGTTCAACAAACGCCATAAAATTACCTTGGACGGCAATATTAATATCGACGCGGACAATGAGAACCGTCAGCTCTCTGTGCGGACATTGAGCGGGGATACGCTGACCAATACCCTGGACAATATCACAGAGACCACATCCGATCTAATCAATGCCTCTTTCCACCTGTCTGACATTATTAAGATCAACGGTGAAAAATCTATGATAAAGACCAAGGCGTCGGCCTTGTACAACAAATCCACCTCCAACCTGGACTGGCAGAACACCACCACACTCTTCAATGCCCCAGGGAGTATCATTGACAATCAATTTCAGGACAATGTCACTGAGCGTGCCCGATTGACAATAATTCCCACATGGACCCAGCGTCTTCGCCCCTTCTGGTATATTGATTTTGAGGCAGACCTGGGTTTTGACCGTCGGAGCATGGATAAAGGGCAGGGCGTGTCCGGTCAGAACAACATACTGACCGACTCTCTCAGTGCCGAGTTCAACACCATGGAGACCTGGACCCGTCCCGGTATAACCTTAAGGCGCGCTACGTCCAAATCACAACTCAGCCTGGGAATTAAGGCCGGCCGCATACAATTTGAAAAAGATCTGGACGGTACTGCACTGGAAAACAAAAGTTACGACTACATCTATCCGTCCTTCCGCTATTCTAATAGCTACCAAACCGGGCGGCGCATTGCCTTAAAATATTGGACACATACTCAGATGCCGTCTCTGAATCAGCTCCTGCCCGTGACCAACACACTGAATCCGCTGGTACTCTATCAAGGCGATGCGATGCTGACGCCGGAATACAGACATAATGTGACCATTAACTGGTCCATATTTGATCATTTTTCATTCACATCCATGTTCGCCAGGCTATACTGTGTGTACACCAAAAACAAAATCAGCATGGCCCAGACCATACATGAAAATTTCAGCAAAACGGTCCGGCCAGTCAATGTGGATGAGGACTTCCTGATTTTCGGCATGGTCAATGTATCGACACCTGTCCGACGATTTGGAATCAAAATTAGCGGCGGTATAAAGGAAACTTTCCGTAAAGGCATCAGCCTGATAAACAGCGAAGAAAACCGTGAGACTACTATCACACATCAGATCGACCTCAATGTGGAAAACCGCCGCAAAGAGCTGTTCCATCTCAAGGTGGGTGGCTCCCTGGCCCTGACCAGCTCTAAATATTCAATTGCCGATGAGATGGACAACATATATTACAACACAACGATCTACAGCGACTTCCAATTGACGGTTTCAGAACGCTGGAACATTGAAGCCGAGGTCGATATTGTCAACTACAACGCCCAGAGCTTTAAAGAAACAGTCAGCGTACCTCTGATTCAGGCCGGCATAAGCTATCATTTTCTGCAGGCCAATCGTGCCACATTGACTATAAAAGGCTATGACTTGCTCAATAAATTCACCAACTTTCAACGCATCAGCAATGTGAATTATCTCATGGAAAAAGAGAAGAATACCATTGGGAGATACATCATGCTAACGTTGAAATATCGGACCGGGAAGTGAAAGCAATAACACGCGGACATAGTGCCCGGATGGGTATGACGCAGATTAAACTGATCAGCGCAGATAGAGCTATTTTATAACAAGAGCAGAGTGTGGGGGCTGTCCCAAAAGTCAGCCTATTATTAATTGCGAGGAGCGAAGCGACGTGGCAATCTCCTGACTTATCCTTGAACTTTAGGGGATTGCCAAAACAACGAAAGCATGGCCATGACCAAGACAAATAAAAATACTCTATTGATCATCCTAATATCAGCAGTGCTGGTGTCCATTTTAATCAACTTCAAGACGATTGTTTTCGTTTTGGACCATCTTGAAACTCATGCACTGGCTGATCTCACTACCAGGCCAATGGCGCGGATCTATTTCGGTTTGATCACCTTTACAGCCCATATCCTGATCTTTTCAGTCACGGCCCTGTTCAACTATTCATGGAAGAATAAACTCCTACCATCTAATTGGAGTAAATCTGTCAGAATTCTGTTAACAATCCTTATTAGCGTAGCAATCCTTTACATCTTCTCCTATTCGGAATCCAAATGGATTGAGCATGTCTTTACCGGGCTGGGCAAACACGTATCCCCGGATTATTTCTTTTTTGCCAACTATATTGTGGCTATTTTGGCCTCTGCTGAGGCCTATTTTATCATCCTGCTTCGAAAAATTAAAACAGCAGAACTTGAAAATATCCGGCTTAAAGAAGAACGCTCCAACGCAGAACTGGCCGCTCTCAAAGAGCAGATCAGCCCTCATTTCTTTTTCAATACGCTGAACTCACTGAGTGCTGTGATCCGGACGGAGAAAAAATCCGACAGTCTTAACTTTGTGGAGAATATGTCAGAGGTCTATCGCTATATTCTGGATAGTGAGGCCAACGACACTGTACCGGTTTCCGATGAGCTGGCCTTTGTAGATGCTTATGCCCATCTCCTCAATAAACGATTCGGGACCAATCTACAGATAGAGCAACATGTCGATGAGGCGTTTAAAAAGCACCATATCCCGCCTATGGCCCTGCAAATCCTAATTGAAAATGTGGTGAAGCACAATAAGCTGTCTGCACAGAACCCTGTCGTAATCACCATTGAGAACGAACACGACAGCCTGATCATCAATAACAATAAACAGCTAAAACAGCGCACCAACGGCCATGGGCTTGGGTTGGCTAATTTGAACAAGCGTTGTAAAATGATCACAGGTATTGAGATTGATATACTGAACAATGATGAGATATTTCAAGTAAAAATCCCTGTTATTAAATTAGAGTCTGAATAATCATGAATGTCATTATTATAGAAGATGAGATCAGTGCTGTACAGAACATGCTGGCGCTGCTTAAAGAAATTGATGCAAGCATAAACGTTCGGGCAACACTGGAGAGCGTGGAGGCGACAGTACAGTGGATTGAGAATAACGAATCGCCGGAACTGGCCTTCGTTGACATTCAGCTGGCGGACGGCAACTCATTTGAGATTTTTGAACAGACTGAGGTGAAATTTCCTGTTGTTTTTACAACGGCCTTTAACGAATACGCTCTTAAAGCATTCAAAGTAAACAGCATCGATTATATTTTAAAGCCGATTAAAAAAAGTGACCTTGAATTTGCCATTGATAAATATCAGACCTTGGCCGATAACTTCCGGCCTTCGGCTGATAGCCAGTTTATGTCAGCACTTCAATCCATACAAAATAAGCTGGCCGGCACCCATAAAAAAACACTGCTAATTCAGAAATACGATGGTTTTGTGCCGATGCCTGTCTCTGACTTCGCTTTCTTCCATATCCACATAGGCGTTGTCCGGGGCATCACATTCTCAAATGAAAAACTGGATGTAAATGTAAAGCTGGACACCCTGGAGAGCCAGCTCTCTCCCGAAGACTTCTTCCGGGCCAACCGGCAGGCCATTATTGCTCGAAAAGCCGTCACCGCAGTCAATAACTACTTCAATGGCCGGCTGCTGGTCAAGACAATGCCTGCGTCACCGGAACAGATCATTGTGAGCAAGGCCCGGGCCGGTGCGTTTAAACGGTGGCTGGAGAGATAAGTGCTGGCATATTTTACGATTCCCTTGCGCTCCCTTGCGGTAATTTTTAATTGAAATTAAATAGAGCGAATATCCAACAGCAGAACACCGAATATAGAATTTCCAAGGAGTTCTTACTTCGACATTCGATATTGGATATTCATTATTTAGAAACCGTTATTGCTCCGGCAATAAAATACTTTGTATTAATGTTGATATTTCATGGCACAGCAATGTCGGCAGAATTTTCGTCACCTTTAGCAATATATACATAATAAGTTTTCATATATCCCTTTCCGCTCTAAAGATCCCCGATAAAAGATTTCGGGGATGACATGTAAAAAAAGGGTCGACTACATATTATCCACAAGAGCTCTTTTTTTTATATCGCAGGGCAGGGCTGGGAGGCTCCGTGTATTCCGTGGGCAAATGCTTTTTCTTTTGCAGAAAGAGCCTGATGTTTTATATTGGGAAGAAGTTTTCTTTGCACAATTAGAGCTCAGGCATTATCTTTAAGTTGCGTACAAGCTGACACCCTATAACCCTCACAAATTCAAGGAGAGATTAATGAGCATCAAAAAAAATGTTTTAAACAGCAGCAAACTAGTACCACTACTGCTGTTTCTTGTGCTTTGCCTTGGCTGCGGATTACAAAATGATAAATTCACAGACCAATGGCCACAGTATCGTGGAATCTACAGTGATGGTATCTCCAATTCTACTGCCACAATCACATCCTGGATTGAAGGTGGTACACCTCATCAAGTATGGAAGCAGTCCATTGGCGATGCTTTCTCCGGCCTTACCATAGCCGGCAGCCGCCTGATCACAGGTTTCAGTGAAGACAGTACTGAATTCCTTGGTGCTTTTGACCGACAAAACGGCAACGAGATTTGGCGTTATAACATGAATAAACTTTTTGTTGAAGAGTTTGGTGATGGCCCCAGAGCCACTCCGGCCATTGATGAAAGCAACGCCTATATGTTTGACTCATGGGGTGTCATGCACTGTGTCAATCTCCAGACCGGTGAAATGATCTGGAAAAACCCCATTGCCGAACAGTTCAAACTGCCATCGGCTCAAAACCGTGGCTTCACCGCATCTCCCGTAATTCTTGATGGCAAAGTTATTTTATTTGCCAGTGGCATGGACACTACTGCCTTCATGGGTCTGGATAAAATTACAGGTAAAATCCTCTGGAAGAACTCCAACAGTGTTCCGACATTCTCATCACCTACATTAACAGAGATACACGGTGAAAAACAGGTGATCTTTGCCAGTACAAGGGTCATACAAGTTGATGGTCGCAGGCGAGGTGTTTATGAGCTTACATCACTCAATGCCAAAGGCGAAATACTCTGGACCGGCCCGGGCCTGCCCGGTGTCATAACCATGCCTGTACTCATCTCCCCCAATAAAATATTTGTATCCAGCCAAATGCGTGCCGGCAGCAAAGCTCTGGAGATTATGAAAGAGAATGGTGTATATTCAGTAAAAGAAGCCTGGACCTCCACAACCATGAAAAATCATTTTAACTCAGCAGTCCACATGGATGGCTATATGTATGGCTTTAGCAATGCCACACTGGAATGCCAGAATGCTGAAACAGGAAAACGGCTCTGGCGAAAACGTGGTCTGGGTAAAGGCAGCCTCATTGTTGCTGATGGCAAACTGCTGGTACTGAGCGACAAAGGTAGTCTGCATGTTGTAGAGGCAACACCTGAAAAATATACTGAACTGGCAGCAGCCCAGGTCATAGAAGGCAAATCCTGGACTACACCCACTTTTGCTGATGGAAAATTATATGTAAGAAACCTGGAGGAGATGGCCTGTTATGATCTCACAAAATAACCGTTTCAACAAGACTATGATCGTGGGTGTTTGGATTCTGTTTTTAGCTTCCATGGGGAGCGTTGTCTCTGCCCAAAACATGACGGCCGATGAAATCATCCAAAAAAACATGGATGCCTGTGGTGGAACAGAACAATGGGCAAATATCAAGAGCCTTAAAATGACAGGCACCTATACTAATTTCAGTGATCCCGAAAGCTTCACGCTCATTCGTCAACGTCCCGATCTCTACCGCTTTGAATGCAGACGCATCAACATGCTTACAGTGCATGCCTATGACGGAAACGACGCATGGTGGGTAAATCCCCTGATGGGGCCAGACCATGCTTCTCCCCGCACCATACCTACACAAGGCAACCTGGATAAAGTCACACTCAGAGAACGTTTCTTTGAACCTGTATTCTGGAATTATACTGCCAGGGGCAATCAGGTAGAACTGATAGGAAAGGAAGATCTGGACGGTGAAGAAGTCTACAACCTCAAAGTTACTTTAAAAGATAAGTCTGTAGAAAACTGGTTCATCAGTATAGAAACTTTTCTGGTAGTGAGCATGACTGGTGACACCTATGACTTTGGCATGAAAAACAGACTGGAGACTTTTTTCAGTGACTATCGTGAAGTGGGTGGCATCAAGTTGCCCTATCTGATCGAGTCGGAATACGGCATTCGTTACCGCGTGTATGAAGTGGATGAAATTAAACTGAATCCGGAAATAGATGTCAATACTTTTAGAAAACTCACAGCTGAAGCATGGAAAAAACAACATCAATAACTTCAGCACCCTTTATGCAATAAGATCACTACAAAAATTCCGGATCTATATTGATTTGAGTGAGTAAATTACAAAATATATGCATGCTGGTCATAGGTTATGTTATAGGGAATTTTTAACATGCCTTTTGAAAATAGTGTCAGGAACTTACATTCTGAAGAACAGAGTTCTTGCCCTGAAAGGGCAATACATACCAGCCCCGGGCACCGCCCGGGGTATGGAATTAAAACATCCAGCCCTGAAAGGGCGACATACTCTCTACCCAGCCACTTCATCCACAAACGTCAAAACCTCTGCCAGAGGCCCCTTGCCATCTGGAGGCAATAACGCTTCCACACCTGCATGAATCTTCCGGCTCATAAGCAGATCCGGATCAATAGGTTCGCTGTCTGTGGTGAGATAGGTACGCATGCCCACGGCCTTGGCTGCCATGTCATTTAAGGGATCATTACCCACCATGAGACAGTGCTCTGGAATAATGTCTAAGGCCTTGGCAACCTCTAAAAAATATCCAGCTTGCGGTTTCATATAACGGCTGTTTTCTATACCCGTAAAGAAGTCAAAATCAGTCGGATTCAGATCGCCCCACACAAGACGCATTTTCTGTACAGCCAGAGGCCATAAAGGGTTGGATGCCGCAACCAGCTTTAATCCAGCTGCTTTCAGGGTCGAAATAACCTCACTGTTTCCCGGCGTCACTTGGGCATGCACTTTTAACGAATCAAAGTCACGTTGATAGAAAGACTCAAAACATTTCCAAAGCGACTCTACCCTATAACTCTCTCCATCTTTAAATCGCTGAAGGAAGTAATCCACATTCCACTGTTGCCCATTATTATGAGTCAACGCCCGGCTTGCACTCATGAGCCGTACACCAAAATCCTCTGCATCAAACCAATCCGAAAAATGGGGTGTCACTCGCTTAAAATAATCCTTAAAAAAATCCAACTCATTAAAGAGAATCAACGTATTATCGATGTCAAAGAGTACAGCTTTTATTTCCATGCTTCCCATTCCAAATAATATTGGTATAAATAAGGCCTATCATACTTTAGCCTTTTTACTTTTGACTTTAGACTTTCTTCTTGAGCTTATCCTTTTTCAATCTCCACCATGGTCACATCAAAAATCAAATCTTTTCCGGCCAGTTCATGGTTTCCGTCCAAAACTACTGTAGCTTCATTTATAGTAGTCACTGTTAAAACCATCTGATGCCCGTCTTCAGTCTGAAACTGATAACGCATCCCCAGTTTTGGGTCTTCATTTTCAGGGAATTGATCCAGACCGACTTCCATGACCAAGTCTTCACGGAAAGCACCATAGCCCTGCTCTGCAGAGATCTCCAACCGTTTGGACTCACCCTCCGTCATATCACGAACACCGGCATCAAAACCCATTATCATCTGACCAGCTCCAATAGTAAACTCCAGTGGTTCGCGCCCTTCAGATGAATCAAACATTTTACCGTCTGTCAACGTACCGGTATAGTGAACTTTAACTTTGTCTCCTATGGCAGCTTTTTTCAAATGATACTCCATGTAAAATACAATGAAAACCCCCGTTTTTGTCGGGGGCTTGTAAAACATTCACTCTAATATTAAAATAAACTAGTGACGATGCAAGTCTTTGTGCATGATTGCACGAGTCTTGTGCAACCGGTCATCGGCCGGGAGATCGGCCAGATACTGGTTCATATTCTTATCCTGCTCTTTTTCCAACAGGCCAGCCACATAGTCGATGATGCTCTGCGGAAAGATGTCGTCACGTTCGTAAAGTTTACGTTTGCTGCGAATCAGCTTGGCCGATGCCACGCAACTGGCCGGCAGTGCAGGCAGGGTCTTCAACAGTGCCTTGTCTTTGAAAATATTGCCTGTGACATAGTACTTCTCAGCCATGGCCAGAGCTTCTTCTTCATGGGTCAGGCCCCACTCTGCGGCCATGGTGATTCCAGCCAGCATGAGATGTGTGATGGCACTGCCATCGGGCGTGCGCAGCTCCACGGTCTGTAGTTTTTCAATCTCTTCTTTAATCTCAGGCTGCTGTGGATTGACAGCCTGAATCAAATTTTTCACTTTATTCCATCCCAGGGGCACACGAATCATGGCACTACGGTTCTGATCACTCCAGCAGACACGTGTGGGTGCCTCCTGATTGGGCACCAGACGAAGATAGGCCGCCGACGTGGTATTCCCGAAAGCGGTCAGCGACTCAGCGTACTGCGTAAGGCCGCCGATGACCATTTTGGCATATTTGGAGAGGCTGCCATCATCTTGTGTCATGACATTTTTGCCGTCCTTACGGACTTCCATATGCACATGATAGCCGTTACCGGCCACACCCTCTTCAATCTTGGGGGCAAAGGTGGCCACATAGCCATGTCTGTAAGCAATATTCCGGATCAACCAACGGGCCAGCACCAGATTATCGGCAGCTTCATCAATAGGCGTAGGCAAAAACTCCACTTCCATCTGCTCGGCACGGCGTCCCTTGATCTCATCAAGATCTGATCCAACACTCTCTATATAACCGACTTCCGAATGAGCATATTTTACGGCACCTGTCATCTGTGTCACATATTTAAGAATCTCATTCATGAGCTGACCGGTTTTAACAAAGGGTGCGCCGGCATGATAACCCTTCTGCTTCATTGCCGGAAAGATATTGGCCTCAGGCACATCCATGAGAAAGAACTCTAATTCACCCAACGCATAGAGCTCCAGCCCTGTCCGTTCCTTGAACAGATCATAGGCATTGTGAAGCACGTTATCCAGCGTGAAAGGCGCACGCTGTCCATCGGCAGTGAGGTAACGACAGACAAAATCCAAACTGCCATTGTCAAAAGGATTCAGGAAAGCCGTTTTGTAGGACGGTACCACATAGAGGTCTGAAAGTGCCACATCCACCATACCTTTGAATAGAGAAGAGCCGTCCACACGCTCACCGTTGGTGAGAATGCGCCTGGCCTGCTTCTCATTGGCGATGGGAATTTTTAATTCTTTCAGTTTTCCGTCAAGGCCGGTATAATGAAAAGTAATGCGTTCAATATCCATGTCACGGACTAGTTTAATGAAATCATCGCGGACAAAGGTGTCCCGCGGTTTGTCAAGAATACGTTCCAACGGGTTCGACAGGGCAAAGGTATTCATACTTTCCTCCAAGAGTCCTTTATCTTCCGGCGGGCAGAACAGAAAAAAATGGCCTGGCCATTCCAAATATTTGGAATGCTCAGGCCTCTATGCTTAAACCCCGCGTCACAACCTGCAACGCGTATTTTGCCGGTAATGTTGTCTCAATATATCTTTCCTTTATTTATTCTCCCTACAAAAGGGGTTAACAATATAGGAAAACTAAATGAATTGTCAACTCTTTTTTTTATTAAAATCAAATGACATCAGGCATTCTCCACATCAAGCTCGGTCCAGCTTGCGCCAGCTGTAGCTTTACGCCACGCCATTACACCGCCACGAAGATTAACAACATCTTTAAATCCTTTGGACTGAATATATTTAACAGCAGAACGACTTGAATAGCCGGAATGACACACCAAGACAATACGTCGTTCCCGCCACGCTTCCAGTTGCTGCATAGATGATTCCAATTTATCTATAGGCAAATTGACAGAGCCGGGAATATATCCCTGCTGAAAATGAATTCCGGGACGCATATCAAGAAGTAGCCAGTCACAGTCATTATCCAGGGCTTCAGCCAATTCTGATGGATTTATCATTGGAATGCTGGCAAAAACACGTCTCCTGAACCACGTCCATATTAAAATAGTTACGCCTATCAACACATACACAAGCTTCATTGAATTCTCCGTTCATCCGTCATTTTCAACTTTACAATATACAAACTTTTGACTAACTTCTAAAAGTGAAAATATTTTTCTCATTAGATATTGTGATATAATCAGGGCAATACCCTATTTAATCGTATAACAGACAACACCTTATATTAACTATTTGGAGCCGCATCATGTTTCGTAAAATAACCAGCATATTACTCATACTTGTCTCTTGCTCATCCTTTGGACAAATCATTGAGAAAACCTATCATTTCAATCGTCCAATTATACAGCAAGACGGTGATCATCAGCGTCTTCAAATACAAGGCACACTACTAAATGGTCGGCCCGGCCACCCTCTGCTCCCTTACAAAGCCATTACACTTTGCCTGCCTCCGGGACAGGTTCTTGACCGCATTGAAGTAATCTCAGGACCTCAAAAGACACTAGCAGGAACACATATTTTATCTCCGGCTCAGGATTTTCGTCCCGCTTCAATGCCGGCTGACGGACAACGTATAATGAGTAAGGCAATATATCAATCACACACTCCTTTTCCGGCTCAGGCTCACACTGTTGCAACACTGCATTACCTTCACGGTGCCACCTTTGTACTGGCTACAGTAACACCTGTAAGCTACATACCGGCAAAAGGAAAAGTCTTGTACAACGAAACATTGACAGTGCGTTTACATACCAAGCCTGCAACAACCTACACGCAGGCATTTATATCTCAACTGCCCGCCTCTCCCACAGCTTATGGAAGGATTGAGAAACTGGCACAGAATCCTGAAGTAGTAGCACAGTATGCAAGAGCTTCTTATGATGCAGATGACTACCCCCTTCTTATCATCACCAACAATGACTTTGAAGCCTCTTTTGTCGATGTTGTAGATTTTTATAAAACCCGTGGAATCAAAGCCACACTCATCACATTGAGCAACATATACGCTCAAACTTCAGGACAGGATGAGCCTGATCAAATACGTAATTTTATTAAAAATGAAGTAACACAACACGCCGTTGAATATGTACTTTTAGGCGGAGATGCAGAGGTAGTTCCATTTAGAAGTTTTTATGCCAACGCCCTTAGTGGTGGTTCACTATCTGAAACTCTTGCTCCAGCAGATCTCTATTTCTCTGCACTGGATGGAACATGGAATTATGATGGTGATAGCAAATGGGGCGAACCCGGCGAAGACGACCTGCTACCGGAAGTCGCTGTCGCGCGCTGGCCCATTAGTACACAGCTGGACTTTGATAACATCTATCACAAGATTACTCAATATCAGGACAATCCTGTAACAGGTGAATTGAAACGTGTGCTGTTGGCCGGAGAAAAAATGTGGTCAAACCCCCTCACCTGGAGCAAAGAATTCATGGATCTCCTCATTGGAGAACATGCAGACAATGGTTATACTACAAAAGGCATTCCGGCAGATCATGATATCCAAAAATTATATGAATATAACGTAGACTGGGATGCTGCATTATTAATAGATAAGATCAATCAGGGTGGAACAGCCGTATATCACAGTGGACACTCAAACTATCAGTTTAACATGCAGCTTGGAATGGGGCACATCACCAACCAGAATTTTTCTGCTCTCAACGGAATCGATCATAACTATATCATGGTCAATTCTCAGGGCTGCCAGGCAGGTGGTTTTCATGTTAATGACTGTATCGGCGAGAAGATGGTCACAATTGATAACTTTGCCTGTGCATATGTGGGAGCCTCTCAAAACAACTGGTTCAATGAAGGTCAGACAGAGGGCCCGGGTATTCATTTAGCACGTGAATTTGTCTCTGCACTCTACGGTGATGAATCCGGCCACATTGCCGACTGCCATCTCGAGTCCAAACTGGCCACTGCCACATGGGTAGATCCGTATAACCGTCCTGATAACAAGACCGAACATGAACCCGGGGCACAGCGCTGGGTCTTTTATGCATTGAATGTATTGGGTGATCCAGCCATGCTGCTCTGGACTGATGAACCACAGACTGTTAATATTGACATGATTGGCACGCTGGCTATTGATGCCGCAGAATTAAATGTCCATGTCACACGTAACAGCAATGCAGCCAAGAATTATTTCTGCACCATTGTCCAAAATAATGAAATCCTAGCATATTCACGTACAGACAGCAATGGTGATGCAGTCATCGACCTAACTGATATCATGCTGAGCTATGACTCTGCAGAACTTGTTGTATCCGGTTATAACACACTACCTGTACGCCGCTCTCTGACAATAACATCAATTAACGAAAACGAAATACAACCACGTAGGCTGGCTCTCACTGCCAATTACCCCAATCCCTTTAACCCGTCAACCATGCTGTACTATACATTACCAGCAGCCGCAAAAACAAAAATCACCATCTATGACATATCAGGAAGACGTGTCACAGAGCTATGTAATAATATTCATTCTCCGGGAGATCATACTATCAGATGGAACGGCTGTGATGACAGAGGGCAACAAGTTGCTTCAGGCCTCTACATAGCAAGGCTCTCCACAGACACGGGCAGCAGCATACTTAAGATGACATTGCTCAGATAAAGATCATGCACTTATGACCCCGGTTGTTTTAACACCGGGGTCATTTCACAGATTGATTTTCTCCGGAGTCTTGCTTCATCCCATGTAGTAAATTTTATTTGTATCTACTATTTTAAAAGAAGGCATCTCTTTGTAACAGATACACCATCACAATTCAATCTATAGATATAAATTCCCGATGGTACTGTCTCACCGGATTCATTACATCCGTCCCACACCTTCTTATGCGTACCTGAACTATATAAGCTGCCTGGCAGCAACGTTCTGATCTTACGACCGCTGACATCAAATATTTCCAGACTGGCAGTTGAGACCACGGGCAGATCAAACTGAATAGTTGTCTGCGGATTGAATGGATTAGGATAATTGGAAAGCTGAAATACTTCAGGTTGAATAGCTACATCTTCAACAGCCGTACTGCCATACTCAAAGCGCATGCGCGTATCATTCGCCCAAGCACCGTCTGTCCAATCCTGCGCAACAGTCTGTGTGATTTTACTATCAACCACCGTGTTGTCCATTTGCTTAAAATTAGTCCAGGTTTCATAGAGCCATTGCTGGGTTAAATGGTTGGTCAATACATTATTTCCATCATAGGTCCAAGTCTGCTTACTGGTATTGGCCCATGAAATGGACATCCACACTTCAGAGGTTGCCGTGGTTCGATCGCCATGGCTGTTGTACGTATGGCTGGTTCTTGTTGAAGCTTCCAGTTCATTAGTGAAATAACTAATCGAACTATTCACTGTCTGCTCAATTTGTCCATTTGCATTATAGGTGTGATCGGTTTGTGAAAATAATGTCCAATCTGGATCATTCCACGTATATGAAATTTCTCTCACACAACGATTTTGTCCATCATATTCATATGTAATCTTGCTGAAAGCCAGATAACTGGTCTGATCGTGCAGATAGGTGGTCATGGACGCTTTACCTTGACCATCATACTCTGTCTCATTTTTCATATTAAAGCGCCAGGCATCATCGCTATTGTCCCAGAACGTATCTTGCCATAGGGTTTGATTTCCTTGACCGTTGTAAGTCACTTCATATTTGTAATTATTCAACCAATTGTCAGTATCAATAAAAAGCTGCTCCACCACTCTCGTCAATAAACCATTCTGATAGGTATGCACCCAGCGTGACTCCAAGTCCCAACTTCCATCGAGCCAGTCATCCCAATACATAACAGAAGGCCGATCTACCATGACCGGCACCGTTTTCTCAGCCTGGGCTGAAAACACCACGGCGGACAAAAGCAACGCAAATATTAGCCGTTTAAACATAATCAATTCTCCTTCTCATTATTTCAGAATTTTGATGCCTGCAAATATGGCCAGGTAATCAACGCCACCCAAGTGATACTTGGCCTCAGCAAAGCCAATCATACTTGTGGATAATGCGGTTTCAATACCGGCTACGCCAAAGAAGCCCAATTCTGTATCTGAGCCAGAGCTATCCATATCACCTAAGAATTCATCATTATAATCCCAGGACCATTTAGCAATAGTGAACCCAAGACCACCACCCACATAGGGCTTCATCGTACCCATATCCGACAGATAATAGGTAGCCATCGGTCCAATGACAATTTCTGACCATTTCCACTCAGCGTTAGTGCCCAAGCCAACACCATGATCATAAGATTTTGACCAATAATCCAGAATGATGGCTATATGCAATGTAGGAGTAATTGTTCCTATATCAATCCGTGCACCAAAACCAAGCGTACTCTCAACGGGTGATTCAGGCAAGACGATTCCAGCATGCACGCCATACCCCTTGAGACCAATCTGTGATTGAGCCATAACCGGTACAGCCAGCAGACAAATAACTACTCCTAACAACAATAACTTTTTCATTGCGTACCCTCCTTAATTTATTAAAATGTTTGATGACCATGAAATACAAGTTTTAACACCTCAAGCTCTACAGGCTTTTCCAGAATAGTCTTGATTCCAACTTCTAATAAAATTTCCTTAAGTTCCGCTGCATAGGAAGTCCACACCACTATCTGAACATCCGGTTTAATCTTTGCCATTACTTTTAATATATCCACACCATTTGTCAGCGGATATGCAGCCTCGGCAAGAACGACTTCAAAACAGTGTTGATTTATTAATTGAAGCGCGTGAACAGGATTATCAGTTAGCACAATTTCCGTAAACAGACTACCCAAAGCCTCCATGACTCCGCGTGCCAATGCATTATCCGGTTCAACAATTAGAAGCCGCCTGTCTGCTTGCACTTTTCAAATCCCCATTATTGTATCAGCGTATTGATATATCATTTGTCAATTAAGCAAAGCTAATGCCACAATTGACAACCCCTTCCCAACTTCTTGTTTTGTAAGTGCTTAACACCTTCCCTCTTTTACTTGTAATACATTCGACCTGTTACCCGCATGATACACCCAATCCAATTAATTTGCTGATAAATATCAAAATCCACGTAGAAAAACTAATTTTAACAAAAAAAAAGCAGTGTAACTGTTCAGTTACACTGCTTTATTGCCAAATGCCACTCAATATCATGTACATTTGCCAGACACCAGACCTAATATTTTCATTTTTCTATGAAATCCTACCCTTGAGAGTCCAATTGCATTTGAAGCCTGAGTTACATTCCCATTATTCGCATTCAAATGATAAGAGAGATAACTACGTTCAAACTGCTCAGTTATTTGTGACAATGCACGATGATATGGTTCTTCAAACGGCCACATGCGGTCTTGAACAACAATCTTTTCTTGTTCATTGAGAAAGTGAGAGGGCAGGTCATTAATTACCACCTCATCACTGATTACAGTGACTTTAAGCATTCTAATTAAATTTTCCAATTCCCTGACATTACCCGGCCAATCATAATTCATCAGATGCAGCATCACATCTTTTGAAATACGAAGATCACAACCTATACTCTCCATGAAAGAGTCTATTAATAAAGGTAAATCTTCAATACGATCTCTAAGTGCTGGTATTTGTAACTCAATTACAGCCAGACGATAAAACAAATCCTCACGGAATTCACCGTCCCTCATCATGTCCCTTAACCCTCTGTTTGATGCTGCAACAACACGAACATCTACTTTCTGTGGACGAGTATCACCCAGACGCTGTACCTGTTTTTCCTGTAAAACACGTAACAGCTTTGTCTGCATCAAGGCTGGCATTTCGCCAATCTCATCTAAAAATAGAGTCCCTCCGTCAGCCGCATTAAAGTAACCGGGCTTATCAGCATTTGCTCCTGAAAAAGCACCTTTTTTATATCCGAATAGCTCACTCTCCAATAAATTTTCTGGCAATGCTGCACAGTTTACAGGAATAAACGGACCCTTAAAACGAGGGCTCTTATCATGTATGGCCCTTGCTGCCAGCTCCTTTCCTGTGCCACTCTCTCCATGTATTACAACCGATGCCTCATCATCCGTGGCAATTCGCTCTATAAAACGACGAAGCGAAGTCATTGCCGGCCCAGTGCCAATCATCTTTTCATTTTCCCATTGCGCAAGCTTGATCCTCAAACGCTTATTCTCACGCACAAGAGCACGTCCATCAACTATTCGCTTAATTTTGAGTCTAAGGGCTTTCAAATTCACCGGTTTTGTCAGATAATCAGCGGCTCCCCTGCTCATGGCCTCAACCGCATCTTCCACTGTGGCAAATGCAGTCATCACCATTACAGGAAAATCCCAGTCTTCTTGAGTGGATATTTTATCCAATAGTGTCAGACCGTCCATTCCCGGCATCTTTACATCTGTAATCAGCAGATCAGGTCTCTCTGTTTGAAGCAATGCCCAGGCCGCTACCCCATCACCTGTCTCTATTATATCATGATCAATGGATCTTAAAAAATGTGCAAGACCCCTACGAATATTCTCATCATCATCAACCAAATGAATCCGCATGAAAACTCCTTCTTACATTATCCGCGTTTAATTGCTCCCACTCTCCGGGAGATTTGCATTGTAAACACAGCTCCACCTCCCGGAATATTATTGGCCGTTGCCTTACCTCCATGACCCTTGGCTATTCGCTGCACCATGGCCAGACCCAGTCCACTGCCAGATGATTTCGTTGTGAAAAAAGGTTGAAACAAAGAATCAATATGAGCCTCATCAATGCCTGGCCCCTGATCAGTTACGGAAATATAAAAATCCTCATCTGTATATGAAGCCGCAAGAATAACAGTGGAATCAACCGGCGAATAATATGCAGCATTGCGTACAAGGTTAATTACAGCGTCTTCCAATTGCGGACCATCTACCATTACCGAAACATTCTTTTGATTAAATTCCAGATACAATGCAACTCCTTGCCTCTCAAACTCAGGTGTATATATATTAACAATACGATCAAGCATTACTTTCACGTCGATATCATTTAATTTGAGATCCGGTAATCTATAGAATTGTTTGAATTGTATCAATAGCTCCATAAATCGTTTCAAAGCCCCATCAATCTCATCTATATAAGGCCTCAATATCTCATTATCACCTGCCACAATCTCCATATTCTGCACCCAGATACTCACACCGCCAATACGATTCTGTATTTCATGCGAAATTTTTGAAACAGTCTCACCAATAAGAGCCATGCGTTCTTTCTCAGACAGCTGTGCTCTTGTATGCTTTAATTCAACATATTGCTTCTCTAAAGCGACATTTACTTCACACAATTCCGAATGAGATTCTCCTAACCTGTCAACCATGGCATTGAAGCTGTCGATAAGCAGGCCTATTTCATCCTTCCGGCGGATATCAAGGTTCTGTGTAAAATCTCCATCAGCCACAAGGGATGTCACACGAGTCACTTCTTTCAATGGATCGGAAATATGCCGGATCAAGATTTGTGCGACTACCAGCGACAGCATCAGCAACAGAACTGCAATACCGATATTTCGTATTAACTGCGTTTCCAGCCTTTTCCAGGCAGCCACTTGTGACACTCTAAGATATAGATTAAGCGGAAGCCTCTTGAACACCTGGCAATTCCACAGAGCTTCTTTTTTCCAATGTATCATTTCATCCGGCGAAACAAATCTGTCAGGAATGCTGTTACCATAAGCATGCCCGATTTGCTGTTTTAATCTTGATAAATCAGCATCATATCGCAAAAAGCCTGACAGATCTGTTATATATACCTGCAATTCAGAAGGTATTTGAAGCGGCACAAGAACAGAATGAATCCATCTATGCAGCTGCACTTGCATACAAAAATTACCCGCTTCAACACTTTTATAATAAATTCGTAAAGCCGTACCGCCGGACGTTATCTGGCACCTGAGACTATCTTCTGTAAAATACTCGAATATATCAACCTTGCTATTCTGTAATAAAGAACTTATCTCACCAAGCACTTTGATGGGCCTTACATGTATAATCGATGTGCCATCATCACGTTGATGCCAGATGGACTGTATGTTACCGGCAGAACCTTCTACAAATGACTTTATTGCCGTGTGCCGGGCAACGGTCTCACCTTCGGGAAATGCCGCAACTTGAGATGCCAGGGCAGAAAGATCTGATTGAAATGCCTGTAAACTGTTCTCCAGGGCTCTGGTAATCACTGCCTGATGCTTTATTAACAATGATTCTGATTGAATACGAATAGTCCGGCGGCCATTAAAATAGAGATCGAGACAATAGACCAGACAAAACAGTGAGGCCATGATAATTAAAAATATAGTTAATTTAGTCTTTAAACTTACCGCTGAACGCATCATTATCCATCCATGCTCGTGAATAGTCTATTACATTATAGCGAAGTTTACAATCATGCAGCCGGGACCGTATAACCAGCACTGGCTCGGAACTATGGCAGAGCCATAGTGCCGGCACATCATTTTTCAAGATGCTTTCCATTTTAGAAAAAATTGAATTACGCCGGTGCGGATCCAATTCAGATAATGCCGAATCAAAAAGAGAATCATATGTCTTATTTTCATAACAAAATAAATTAACATCCGGACCTGCTTTAGAATAGAACAAGGAATAATACTCCTCAGGATCCGGATATGCCGGCCTGAAAGAGATCCTGAACAGATCAGGTCTTTTATTTATTATATCTTGATAATAACCGCCTTTTTGTATCACTGTCCGTGCAGAGAACCCAAGAAACCGCAAAGCTTCTTCGGCAAGCAATACTCCTGACGCTTCAATATTACTCATAACTTTTAAATCAAAGCGGCGCGGAAATGGCAATAGATAATGTAAATCATTCAATGCAGCATGCGGATCATAGTCATACCAATTACCGGAATTGATATTGAACAGATCGGGAGGAATCAAGGCTTGCGCCAGACGTGACGAATCATGCTGTGCATCAACCATTCTACTGCGATTAAATGCCCTGGCAATACATTGCCTCACGCTGGAGTTCCTCGCTACAGGCGTATCTTTATCCAGAGAAAAACCAAGCATCCGCACAGGACCTATAGGCATTTTTCGAATTGTTAACGAAGAACTATCAGCCATCTCCTTTAAAAGGGCATGCAGCTTATCTGCATCAATTTCAAGTATATCCAAATCCCCTTTCAAAAATGCTGCCTGATGTAAAGCACTATCATCCGTTAATAGTACTTTAATACCATCAAGATATGGCAATGCCCCACCGTGAGTACCACGCCCCCAATAGCGATGATGCCTGACAAATGTCAAAGACTCCAACGCCACCCAATGACTTAAATTAAATGCACCTGTTCCAACCGGATGCAAAGGCCATTCTTCCCGGTAATATTCTACTGCTTCTGCCGGATAAATAAATGCAGCTGGTGTTGTAAGTAATAAAGGAAAACTTGCAAAAGATTTTGTCAGATTAAATTCAACGGTAAGGGAGTCAATAATTTTGATTCCTTTGATGGATGATGCATCACCATTTTTATATTCAAAAAAGCCTTGTATTTTATGTTCAAACAAATATGCCAATGGCGCACCTGCTTCCAACCTTGCAAGTCTATTAAAACAATACACAATATCACTGGCCCTGACAGAGCTGCCCCGACCTTCCGGAAAACAGGGATCATCATGAAAATACACACTGTCTCTCAGAAAAAAACGATACCGCTGACCTTCATCAAAAACCTTCATTGAACTGGCAAGAGCAGGTTCGCATTGATATTTATCCTTTATCCTCAATAAACCTTCATATACCAACGCAGCCGTATTAAGATCTGTCATAAATAGAATTTCAGGTGGGTCCAGTGTCTCAAGTGACGCCAGTCTTTGTAAATTGAGAACGCCACCATAATGAATTTGCTCAGCAGTTGAAGGTATATGCCTGCCACATCCAAGAAAAAAAACCGACATCACAATGGAGAGCATATAGATTTTTGATATGGTCCGCATAGGCCCCCTAAGGTTGTAATTAATTACTGATGATTCAATGATTTGACGAAAGATATTAAAATTTACGTACTCGATAGAAATAAATCAAGCATAATGTATTAACAATACCATAAAATTTACTTGCTTATTAGTGAATAATTGTATTATTTTAGGAAGTTCACAAAAAAAACCAATACTGAAACGAGGAGGCAAATACCATGGCTTATATGTTCAAAGAACTCAAGCACATGAAAGTTTCAGAACTCAGAGACATAGCCAAAGATATTGAACACGATGCTGTTCAAGGTTACACGCAACTGAACAAAGACCATCTTCTTGAGGCTATCTGCACGGCACTTCACATTGACATGCATGAGCACCATGAAGTTGTCGGCCTGGATAAAGGCAAAATCAAGAAACAAATTCGTGAGCTGAAAATCAAGAGAGACAAGGCACTTGACGACAAAGACCGTGTAGTATTTTTAAAAATGCGCAAGGAGATTAAAAACCTGAAAAACACACTGCGTCGTGCTACTGTTTAAAAATCTACATCGCAACGTTATAAATTTAATTATACCAAAGGAGTAAACAATGAAAGTTTTCAAAGTATTAATCCTTATTTTGGGATTAATCTCTATAAGTATGCTTGGCATAACAGGCTGTGACAAAGCATCCAATACAGGCCCTACTTATGAAGCAGCAGATATTATAGGCAACTGGATGGCTCAAAATGCATCAATTAAATTAAAAATGACCAGCTCCACAACACAGGACGGTGTTAATCCGCTTGAAAAAGGCAGTGGCGGTATTGCAATCTCCGGAGACCTCACCGGAACACTGGAATATCAATTAGCCATAGG
This sequence comes from bacterium, assembly GCA_023139105.1. GTDB lineage: Bacteria > Zhuqueibacterota > QNDG01 > QNDG01 > JAGLOF01 > JAGLOF01. The sequence continues at coordinate 47,176 of JAGLOF010000074.1, read as the reverse complement.
CATGTTGGGTACTTATACTGTAATGCTGACAAGTCAACCCCTGCTGAATACATTAGACCTAGACGATGTAATGGCAAAGGCCGCTCCTACAACTTATCAGTTGGATATTGAAGTGGAAGGTACTCCTGGCGAAGCAACACTAACCTATACAAATGGCGGCACAAATTATCTGGAAAACGCAGACGGCACCGGATTTGGCTTCGACATGGCTTCATATGCAACCTCTGCCACACAGGCCCAAATGCAATCCGGAGATGGCACTGTAAACGCAGCACTTAACGGAACACTCACGCCTGCATCAATCAGTTTCAAAAAAGACGATGCCAAGACTATTACCTCCATGAGCGAAGATGTACCTGCCAATCAAGGTGAATTTGTCATCAATGAAGATGGTACATTCAATGGTAACTTTGCTTTTGATGAAGAGAATGTTGACGCAGAAGGAAACTGGACATTTGACGACAATGTTCTTACTCTTACTGTTGACGATGCAGCTGTACTTGGCTTTGAATTAAGCAACGATCTTGAAGCTGATGTTGATTTCGACGGTGATGACATGATACTCACATTTGAAGTGGATCTGCTGTCTGAACTTGAAACAATTATGGATGAAATGGAAGAGGGTGAATTTTTATCATTCGATCTGGTTAAAGCCATCATTGAGAGTGTATTCGGTATGAACTTAGGCACATTAAAGGCAATTCCCGTAGAAATATCAATTACACTGTCACCTGCTACAGCCGCAGCAAAAACTAATTATAAGGGCATATCAATCCGTGACCATGTCATGACCCCTTTCCGCAATATGATTATTCTTGCAAAAGAAGCTCAAAAATAATATTTTCATTTAAAATTTTTATAAAACCCCGTCCTTGCTGGCGGGGTTTTTTTATTCTTTAGAAATTATCCCGAAGAGGGATTAAGAAACCTATTGGACTCAAAATAGAAACATTGTACATTGTGACAATTATTCAGACCTGATATCCTACATCCAAAAACAGATTACTTTAACGAGGACTCATGCGACTTCTTGGATTTCTTACACTATGTCTTATCTGGGGCACAACCTGGTTGGCAATTAAATTTTCATTGGATGGTTTTCCGCCCTTCCTGAGCGCGGGTGTACGTTTTGCAATTGCAGCAATAACAGTTGGCATTATGCTTTTATTCAGGCGACAATCCATTAGAATATCAGCTCCCACATTAAAAATTCTTATCATTGCCTCTTTTCTCATGTATGCTCTTGATTACGGGCTAATTTACTGGGGAGAATTGACGCTTAACGCCGGCGTAACTGCTATCTTCTTTGCTACATTTGCCATATTTACCGCTCTTTGGAGCACTATTTTTCTAAAAACTGAAAAATTAACTACTATCAAATGGTCTGGACTGGCCCTTGGATTGCTTGGAATTGGAATTGTTTTTTATGATCAGCTGGCAATCACACAGTTCAATACGCGAGTAATGCTCTCCATACTGGGTATCATTCTGGGCTCAGCAAGCGGTGCTTTATCTAACGTTCTTGTTAAACGCTATATGCAGAAGATTGATGCTGGTGTAATTACTTTCTATCAGATGAGCATTGGTATCTGCTTTTTATTTCTAATTGGATTTACTTTTGAAGATCCCGGTACAATCATGCTTACACCTAAAGTAATCCTGTCAATTCTTTATCTTGCCCTGGTTGGCTCGGCATTTGCTTTTGTCATGTATTTCAAACTGCTCAAAGTCATGAACACTGTCACTCTATCACTGATCATTTACGTTACGCCAATTATTGCGCTGATTGTTGATTATATTGTCTTTGGCGAAATGGTTCCTCTACGCTCAATTATTGGTATGATTTTCATTTTTTGCGGGATTGCACTGGTTCAACGCAAAAGTAACATCAATAATAAACCATCATGATAAGTTCAGAATAGCAAATTATGATTAATAATTTTTACTCTGCCCCCATCCGCTGAAATCAATCTCCTTATGGTTGCGTGATTAATGGACAGTTCCTGCTGAGCCTTGAGGGGACTGCCGCAGTCGTCCTGAAGGAGCGGACTCCCTCGCAGTGACAGATGGAGTTTAGTAAAGAGCAGGAGCATTGCCCGCGAAGCACACGGAGCCACTCTGCCCTGCCCCAAGGATATTGAGTTCTGACGGATCTTTTATTAAAATTTAATAGAGCGAATATTGAACAGCAGAATATGGAATATCGAATTTCCAAGGAGTTCTTACTTCGACATTCGATATTGGCTATTGGATATTTATCATTTACAAGTACCGCTAAAAACTTTATCAGTCCAATGGCTACACATTGCCCCCGGGGGCTAATTTGTGCTTTTTTTAATCCTGTTAATCCTGTGATCCTGTCCTGCCCTTTCTTTATATCGTAGGGCAGGGCTGGGAGGCTCTGTGTATTCCGTGAAGAAATGCTTTTTCTTTTCGATTGGTAGTTGCACTTCCATTGATTTTATGTTATTTTGAACATATCAAAATGGAGCTGTAATGATTCTGATTGATATCAATCCAAAAAATAAAAATCCACTCTACCAACAAATTATCCGTCAGCTTGCCGCTCTGATTGATAGCAACAGCCTGCGTCCCGGTGATCGTTTACCTGCAACACGGCAGCTGGCAAGACAGCTTGGAGTACATCGTTCCACAGTTGTCCGTGCATATGATGAGCTCTTAGCCCTGGGATATATTCACAGCCAGCAAGGTGGCTACTCAACAGTCAGACAAAAACAGAAATTGGCAACAAGTTCAAAACAACATTCCAAAACATATTTCCGCTGGGAAGAGGCTCTATCACAATCTGCAAAACAGACAATTGACAAAATTTGGACCCCTGGCTCTATTAATAAAAATAAACATCAGCTGGACTTTGAAAGTTTCGACCTGGATCAACGTATGATCCCTGTTGAAACAATACGTAAAAGTATCAATCATGCATTATGTGATGAAGGTGCTGATCTCTTAAAATACGGACCTTCGGCTGGGTATTATCCTCTGCGAAAACTTATTGCACGTCGCCTGGCAGTACACGCAATAAAAGTACTCCCTGAAGAGATACTCATAACTCACGGTGCTCAACACGGAATGGATCTGGTTTTACGCCTTCTCACCAATACCGGAGATGCAATTACCATAGAAGATCCCACATACGGTCTTTTTCTGCCACTTACAGCCGCTCATAGACTGAAAGTTCATGGAATCCCCATGCTTTCCACTGGTATGGATCTTGATGTTTTTGAGAAATTAATTCATGATCAGCATATAAAGCTGATCTATACAATGCCAAACTTCCATAATCCTACAGGAATCACTACTGATCAGCATCATCGTGAACGCCTGCTGGAGCTCTGCGTAAAACATAATATAGTAATTATTGAAGATGCATTCGATGAAGAGATGAAATACTTTGGAAGAGTGCCACTACCCATAAAATCTATGGATCGTCAGGGAAATGTTATCTACCTTGGTACTTTTTCCAAAGTACTTTCACCTGGCATGAGAATGGGCTGGATCGCCGCACCAACGCCATGTATTGACGCCATGACCTACTTTCGCCGCGCACTGGATTTATCATCACCATTACCCCTGCAAGCGGCTATTACACGTATTTTAAGGCGTGATGATTTTGAAAAACACATACAGCGACTGCACCGTGCCTTCAGACAAAGAATGCTGGCAGCCATCAAAACTCTCAGGCAGAATCTTCCCGCTCAGGTGCAATGGACACCTCCCTCCGGAGGTTATCTCATCTGGCTTACATTAGTAGACATACCACTGACTGAACATAGAATTATTGCAGCATTAAACAGAGAAGGTATTTTAGTAAGCCCCGGCAGCCGCTTTTCTGTTAATTCCAACCCATGGCCCTGTTTTAGAATTTCAATATCTCAGAGGGATAAGGATGAAATCATCAATGGGCTGAAGCTCTTATGCAATGTTCTGAAACAACTTTACGGCATAGCTCCAAATAAGGACTGAAAATGATTACAGGATGGAGACCGGGAACCAGTGATGACACCCCGGGAGTTACAGATGTATATAATTATCACATCTCTAACAGCATGGCAGCCTATAATGAAGAGCCTGTAGATACATCATGGGCCTCACTTTTTATGAAGAGGGCATATGCCTTTTATGTCTTTGAGGCCGGACACTCGGTTAGAGGATTTGCCAGTCTTAATCCCTTCAGGAAATCATCATCTTTTAACGGAACTGCCACTTTGACCTACTTTCTAATGCCGGATGCATCCGGCCAGGGACGCGGGACTCAGATACTCAGGCGGCTGGAAGCTGACGCACGTCAGATGGGCATCAATCAACTACTGGCCCATATTTCGTCCCTCAATGAACAGAGTCTGTCTTTTCATCATAAACGGGGTTTCCATGAATGTGGCCGCTTCCGCAGTATTGGAATAAAACACAATAACATCTTTGATCTTATCTGGATGCAAAAATCACTGGACAATGCACTCCCGATAGTCTAAATTTGACACATTCAGTATACTTTTACCCTTTATCCTTGTGCTGTATATGAAAGGCCTCCTATGAAAAAAGGAATATGGCTTGCCGCCGGAGCTTACTTATTGTGGGGATTTCTCCCACTCTTCTGGAAACAAATCCACCATCTGCCGCCACAGGAAATACTGGGGCATCGTATTGCCTGGTCTTTTATCTTTTTATGTGCCCTGATCAGATACAAAAAACAATGGACGGCCTTTAGACCGCGGTTGCTGATAACAGGAACCAAACGAACATATCTGGCGACAGGCATCATTCTGGCCGGTAACTGGTTCACTTTCATCTGGGCCGTAAATAACGGATATCTGGTAGAAGCAAGCCTTGGATACTTTCTCAACCCCTTGATAACCATACTTCTTGGAGTGATTTTTCTTAAAGAATCACTGCGTAAAGGGCAATGGATTGCCATGGCCCTGGTTCTGGCCGGTATTTTAATTCCAACGCTGCACTATGGCCGCATCCCCTGGGTTGCCTTGATTTTGGCCTTCTCCTTCGCCTTCTATGGTTTAATTAAGAAAACAGGTCCACTTGAATCAATAGAGAGCATGGCAACTGAAACAGGGTGGCTCTTTTTACCTGGAATAATATTACTATCCGTATTACAGATTCAAGGCAAAGCTGCAATTGGGAATGCACCTTTATCTGATCATATATTGCTCATATTAACCGGCCTGGCTACAACAGCACCGTTACTGCTTTTCACCGCTGCTGCCCGGCTCATTCCACTCTCAAAGATAGGGATGATGCAGTATCTGGCACCTACCATTCAATTCTTGTTGGGTATACTTGTATACGGAGAATCATTCTCCAACGCTCAGGCCGTTGGTTTTGGCCTTGTTTGGGCTGCCATTATTTTTTACATGATTGAAGGCCTTTACGTTAAACATAAAACTCAAAGACTATGCACTGAAAGCACGTAGTTTTCACTAATGACCTGTCCGTCTTTAGAATCCTTAATTCAGGAGATGAATTAATATTGCTTGCTATTTGTTGCTCTGTGATTGTACATTTGTTTATATAAAATATATATCAATTTAAAATATCCTTCCGATATTGTATGTTGCCCTCAATGGGGGGGGCTTTATGCAACTTCCAATATCTTTTTTATTCAGCCTTGGCTGTGCAGGCTAATAGCGTTTTCTTGCTATACGTTATTCTGTATTACACTGATTCGTCCATTTCTTATTAGGAGGTTTATGCAATGAGGCCGTATCTCGTTTTGCTTTTGCGTCTGCTGATTGGTGGTTCCTTTATTCTATCAGGCATTACTAAAATCTTTCAATTAACTGAATTTATGGATGTAGTCGCCAGGTTCAATATCCTTCCACCGGTTTTAATTATTCCCTTTACAGCTTTATTCCCACCGGTTGAATTGGTTTTGGGCGTCTGCCTTGTGGCTGGATATTTAACGCGGTGGAGTGCTCTGGGAATTAGTTTTCTTTTAATGATTATGTGCGTTGCCATTTTCCCTCAGTTATTAGGCGGCCCCAAGATTTCTGACTGTGGCTGTTTTGGCGGACTAATGGATTCGGCTGTGGACTTGAATTTATTTATCCGTGACTGTGTATTGTTTGCAATATCATTTTTTATTTTCACAAATAAAAAGCACTTTTTTACTTCCGACAACTATCTGTTAGAGAAAACTCAAGGAGCCTGATGATGAAGACGTCGAATAATTTTCAAATTTTACTCTATCTTGTGCTTATTGCATTTGCTTTTGAAGTTGTTGTACTGGCCAGGCAGAATAAAGAATTAAAAAAATATTTATCTCAGCAGCAGGCAGGCCAAGAGAAGGATGAATTTGAAATTAAAGCAGGAATGAAAGTCCCGCCTATGGCGTTGAGTACACTTGACAACAAGCCGTTTGAACTTAATTATACGGAAAGAAATAAGAAGACCTTGATCTACTTCTTTAGTCTGACCTGTCCGCAGTGTATGCGTAATATCCCGCAATGGACACAGTTAACCGCAAGTCTCAAGGATGAGAATAATGTAAGGATATTAGGAATTGCACGTGGTGATGTTGAAGCTATAAAAGAATATGCTAAAGGATATAATCTCTGTTTTGATGTGGGAGTAAGTGCTATTAATGATACTACCATGGCAAATTCATATGGTGTTAAATACGTACCTACGACTATGTTGATAGACGATTCCGCGCGTGTAGTCTATTCTTCTGTTGGTGTCCTGTCGGAATCGACAAGGCAGGAAATTTTGAACAATATTTTTTCCAATACACCTGTAAAATAAATTATTCACATTAGAAAGGGGTGATGCCTTTGAAATGAGCAGACTCTCCTCCGAGCTGGAATTTTTTAATTACTCGACTTTTATTGAAAGGAAAGAAAATGAAAAAGCTTGTATCTGTTCTGTTTTTATTGAGTATAGCATGTTTTGGTTTTATGCAGATAGCGGCGACATTTAGTCCCCAATGCTGCGACGGTGCTATTAATCTATTAACTGAATCTTGTGAAGGAGACACTTATTTATATCGAGAAGATTGTTTTGGAGCACAGGGGGACCTGGATCCTGGTGACGAATCCGGAACATCTTGTGAGCAATGTAAAGCTAAATGGACAAACGGCTCACATGATTGCAGTAAATGCCTAGACCACTCATCCGTTCTAGCCGGATGGAAATGCAATGACGGTGGCTCAACAAATTGGTGTGGAGATTATTTAACACCTACAATAAGAGGTGCGTATTATTTTGGATTTAACACGTTTTATTGCATGACTTACAACAGAAGGTCTAGTGTAAGCTTTTATCAAGTATATAAAAATGGTTCACACTATTGTAATTTTTCGCCTGGGGGATTAGACCTTGTCAATGGCCCGGGCACATATAAAATGCGTGCCTATGGCGGTGGAAGATATTGGCCATGGTCAAATAGTTATACTATTTAAGGTTCATAATAAAAAATGCTTATCCAACTTGCTTAATAAATAAGAAATCCTGGAGTTCCCAGGATTTCTTATTCCAATTCATACAAACATACAAAAATTCATTCACTCAATACAGCATTAGTCAAATACGCATGACAAATTAATTTTTCCAAGATTTACCATTGTACAGACAGCATTATTTTCACTACCTTAGCACATAATGGACAAACAACAAAAACGACTCATTGACGGCCCGCTCTTCGGAGGATTAGTATCCCTTGCGGGCCCTTCAATTGCCTCCATGATGTTCACCGTGGTCTTTGAAGTTGTGGACATGTTCTGGGTAGGCAAACTGGGTGCTCAGCCCATGGCAGCATTGAGTGCCAGCTCTTTCTATGTATGGATGCTGCGCGGTCTGGCTATGGCACCGGCCATTGGTGCTTTGGCCAGAATTTCACGTAGAACAGGCCAGGGAGATTCATCAGCCGTTGCACAGGCCACTGCTTCGGCAATATTATCCACTTTATTGTACTCCATAGCAATAATCGTAATATTCGGACCTCTGCTATCACCTGTCTTTCATAGCCTTGGACTCACACCAAGGGTTCGTATTCTTGCAATAGAATATGCCGGCGTTTTCATCGCAGGTCTGCTTTTTGTCTATTTAATGGTTATTGGTGAACATATTCTCAGAGGAATAGGGGACACAAAAACACCAATGATCATCACCGGCCTCTCTTTGGCTCTCAATGCAGTGCTGGATCCCATTTGTATATTCATTTTTGATATGGGACTAAAGGGTGCGGCATACGCTACAATCATTGCTCAAATTATGGGTGCCATTGGCATGCTCTGGATGGTTAAGCGTAAATTACCACAGACCTGCCACTTCAAACTTATACCTTCACATAAATTCTGGCGGAATGATCTGCTTCCAATTCTGAGCATTGGCGCACCGGTAGCACTGAGTCACGCAATGTTCTCAATCATATACTTGGTTCTATCCGGTATCATCTGCCGTTTTGGAGATGCCCCGCTGGCAGCCATAGGCATTGCCCACCGCATTGAAGGACTGCCATATTTCCTTGCTTTAGGTTTTTCTATGGCAACCGCCACAATGGTAGGACAAAACCTGGGTGCAGGACATCAGGATCGGGCTGAAAAGGCTGTATACCTGTCTTTGCGTATGACATCCATCGGACTCTTTCTCCTATCAATTTTCTTTTATTTTAAACCGGAACTGATATATGGCCTGTTTACAAATGACCCGGATGTTATTACTCATGGTATCCGGTATTTAAAAATAATCGCCATATGTGAAATTTTTCTGGGATTTGAAGTTATCCTTGAAGGAGCTTTCTCCGGTGCAGGTGATACCAGACCACCTTTTCTTATCATAGTGCCCGGTACATTGCTTCGTATACCACTGGCTTATTATCTTACAATTATTGCCAATATGGGAGTAGAAGCTATTTGGGCAGTTATTGCCGGAACTACTGCCTTAAAGGGAACATTACTATTTATATGGTTCAGACGGGGACAGTGGAAGCATAAAAACATTTAAAAGTACTTGATTTTTACTCATTTATCGACTAATTTAATTAGATTAAATTTCTTCTTCATCATTATCATTTTTTCAAACAGGAACTACCTATGCGGCCCTCATGGTCTGCCATGCTTCCTATACTGCTGACTCTTAGCTTGATATCATGTGCAAGCATGGATAAAACAATTGAAGTCACTAATGAAAACGATGCAGATCTCCCGGCAATGGCCGATCTTGCCGACCCCAGTGCTGCACGCATTGATGGCGAAATTGTGCAGATCAAGACGCAGAATCATCGTATACTAATCCACTTTACTGTCGTAGAAGTTAAAGCCAGAGGCAGTGTTGCACCTCCCATCAGGCCCGGTAAACGTATTGAGGTCTCTATTCCCAGATCTATGTGGGCACGACATTTACGCAAACACACGCAGGCCGATATTCATAGCCTTACTATAAAGTATCAAGGAAAGCCACAATTGCCTGAGGCCAGCAGCGCATGGCACTGGGTCAAATTTCACTGAACCATGGAGGTTGCAGATGTTCACTAAAAAACCTTTAATAATCAGCATATCAGGCCTGCTTGTTCTGGGCATGACAATTCTCTTTACAGCCAGGCTGCTTCAAGAGCCACCGCAAAAACCAGGTGCAGCCACTATTAATGGCCAAAAAGAAGATGCATACGGCCGCCAACAATATGAATTTATGCGCACACGTGATCCTGCAACCAATGAAATACCGCAAAATATAAAAGCCAAGGCCATGGTCTTTGCCCGGCAGCAGCCAATGGCAAAGTCAGCAGAGACTGATCTAGAGTGGACTACAATGGGGCCCTACAACGTAGGCGGCCGCACCCGTGCACTGGGCGTTGATATTCGCAATTCTGATATAATCCTGGCAGGCGGCGTCTCCGGTGCCATGTACCGCTCAACAGATGCAGGTGCCTCCTGGACCAATGTGACACATCCTGATGCCCTGCACAGCATCACATGCCTGGTTCAGGATATACGTAACGGCCATGAAGACACCTGGTACTATGGAACAGGAGAAGGATCCGGTAATTCAGCAAGTGCCGACGGTGCCTATTTCATAGGACGAGGTATATATAAATCCACTGATAATGGTTTGACATGGCAACCTGTACCGGTATTTCAACAAGGATCAATTCCTGTTTTTGACAGACCATATGATATGATATGGAATATAGCAATAGACCCGTCAAACAGCAGTCAGGAAGAGATCTATCTTGCTGCCTTCGGAACACTATACAGATCTATTGACGACGGACAGTCCTGGAATGTTGTAATTGGCGGTAGCAAAGAATGGTCATACTATACTGACGTTGATGTTACATCAACCGGTATTGTATATTCTACTTTCAGTAATGATGATGGCATTCAATTTTCACCAGGCATATGGCGCTCAACAGATGGTATTAATTTCACCGATATTACACCAGCGGGACTACCAGCAACCTATGACCGTATTGTAATTGGCATAGCACCTTCCGATGAAAATACTGTTTTCTTCCTCTGCGCCACTCCGGGGCATAATGACTTAAACACAATGCTGTGGCGCTATAACTACCTTTCCGGTGACGGTACCGGCGCAGGCGGCCTGTGGACAGACCTTTCAGACAACATACCCGATTATGGAGACCGCGTAGGAGACTACAATCCCCAGGGCTCATATAATATGCTTGTCAAAGTGAAACCCGATGACCGTGATGTAGTCTTTATTGGCGGCACAAACTTATACCGCTCTACAAATGGTTTCACCACCAAACCCACACGATATGCCGCATGGGTTGGCGGTTATCCCAGTCCCAATGAAGTGGGAAGCATGCCGGGCCAGCATCCTGATCAGCACTGCCTGGTCTTCCTGCCCGGTGAACCACAAAAAATGCTTTCCGGTCATGACGGCGGAGTAAGCATAACTAGCGACAACCTTGCAGCCAAAGTAAAATGGGACACTCTCAACAGCGGTTACTATACAACACAATTCTATACCATAGCCCTTGATGGGAAAACACCATCAAAGCGTGTACTCTTCGGAGGCTTACAGGATCATGGAATATATGCCGTCAGCAATGCCGGTCCACAGGCACATTGGGCTCTTCAAATATCCGGTGATGGTGCTTTTACTGCAATAGGTGATGGTAGTGCTTTTGCCTATTTTGCATATCAAAACGGAGTCACTTTCTGGCAAACATTGAATGCCCAGAGCCTTTCTGGCGGCCCGTGGACACGTGTAGATCCTGAAGGCAGCACAGTAAATCAATTTATCAATCCAACTGCTATGGATCCGGCTAACAATAAGCGTATCTACTTTGCAGGCCGAGACAAAATTTGGAGAAACGGCGACTGCACACAGATTCCAAAATACAGTAATGAAAAGGCAACTGTTGGCTGGAATACAATACCCGGTATTGCATCTGAAGTTGATACCATTATCTCCGCCATAGCCGTCAGCAAGACACCGGCTAATATAGTTTACTTTGGTACATCAAATGATGCATCATATAATGCATTTAGATGTAAAATCTTCCGTGTCGATGAAGCCGATTCATCCGATGCGACAGTCACAGACATCTTCACAGGCAAGGGGCTGCCAAATGGTTATGTGTCCTGTCTTGCCATTCATCCGGACAATGCTGACAAAGTTATTGCCGTCTTCTCAAATTACAGCGTCCCCAGTGTCTTTTACTCACATAATGGTGGTAGTTCCTGGACAGACGTCAGTGCAAACCTTGAAGAAAACATTGACGGCTCCGGAGCAGGCCCCTCGTGCCGCTGGGCAACATGGCTGCCTGCAGGCAATACAGACTGGATCTTTCTTGGAACCAGTACTGGACTCTACTCCACAACCATGCTTAACGGTGGCTCCACGCAGTGGTCACAAGAAGGCCCTGTTGCCATTGGTAATGTTGTAGTTGATATGGTTGTAGCCCGCCCGTCAGACGGCTGGGTAGTTGCCGCCACTCATGGCAAAGGCGTTTTTGCCACAACCGTAGTGACCGGAGTTGAAGATTCTGAGACACTTCAACCGGATAAGCTGACACTTCAACCCAATTATCCAAATCCGTTCAACCCCGCTACAACTATTCCGTTTACCGTGGATAAGACACGCCATATTTCAATTAAGATCTATGACATACGCGGTAGACTTGTAAAAACATTGACCGATAATAACTATGGTCCCGGAACACACAGACTTAATTTCAGAGCGGAAAATCTGGCATCAGGTGCATATTTAGTCAGACTTGAGTCCGAAGGTCTGATCAAAACACAAAAAATTAATTTGATTAAATAATTTTTCAAGCAGTCTGTCTGACTTAAGGCTATTAGGTATGTTTTTAGAGATTTTCCCCCTATTCAAGGCGTGATTGAGGCGCATAAAGGGCTTTATGTAACGATTGAGCAACGCAGAATAGGGGAAAAAGATCAAAAACAGGACAATATTGGTTAAGTCAGACAGACTGCAAGGGGCTGTATTATGAATTCTTTGCAATCCCTACAATCTTGTAGCCGGAACAAAGGGATTTTGATACGGCCCCCGTATTACTATTCAAACAGTGTGGTAACTTAAGGATTGAATTAATGAATTTTCGGAGCTTCGCAATACTACTCTTTTGCTCTTCTGTTCTGGCCTATGCTGATAGTGTAATTCAAATTAAGCCCTCAACAGGACTGCACTTTGGGCCACATAAACAATGCGTTGATTTATTGCGTCAACCCGAAATAACTGGCAGACAGGTAATAATTGCTAAATATGACAATGGTTTCAAGGAAATTATTCACAGAAAGACAAAGGATTATAATCAAGAAACACACATTGCACTAATCGTTACTCAATTGCAACTTGACGGACAATGGATTAATAATCATCGCCAGCGAATTCAATATAACAGTTCAACACAGATTCAATCAATTAGAAAATGTATCTGGATGAATGATCACTGGATTCTAAGCAGCCGGATTCTCTTTCAATACAATAAAAAAAATCAACTGATAAAACAAGATTCTGAAATCTGGAATCCTCAAACCAGGAGCTGGCAGCCTAACTATAAGCTGGAGAGCCAATGGGATAATGACCAAAACATAGTAGACCTGCACTATGATTGGCGAGATTCTGATAATGACGGCGAATGTGAGTGGATAAATGATGCCATCGACACATATGATTTCAATGCAGATGGCAAGGTTATACTGTGGAAAAAAACTGAACATAATATAAATAATCAATGGATTCTAATGCTGGAAACAGCCTACAAATATAATGACCATCGGCAGTTGACTACAGAAACCACTCAGTCACGATTCTGGGAAGAAGGTGCTTTGGAATTCTTTGATAAAACAACATATACATATAACAGTACGGGAAAACTGGCCAGCTCCAGAGACTACTGCTGGAATGGTATATCATGGGATACTACCAGTAAAACAATCACACAATATGAAACAGACGGCACAATTGTCAAAAACAAAATGAATGTTGATGATCAACGTTTTGTCAGTAATACACCTGTACTACTTATGGAACCTCGGAGTTAATATTTGTTTTTTCGTTATTTTCGTCTTCGTCGTCGGCAGATGCTCTTGATCTCCTTCACAATCTCATAAGAATCCAATCTATATGAATATCTTTGCTCTTCCACCCAACTGCACACCCCAAAGAGAATAGTACACGGATTTGACTGATCGACACAGATAAACACAGATAGAGCTTTTTAATTATCTAAAATCCGTCCTTTTCTGTGTAATCCGCGTCATCCGTGTTCAAGTGCTCCTGCTCTTTGCTCTTACTTATTAAGGAAAAGGCCCCTGAAAATCAGGAGCCTCCTCGTAAATCTTATATGACATTCTACTTCATCAAAATAATCTTCTGCGTTTTCACCACGCTACCAGCACACAGCCTACAAAGGTAAATACCACTGGCAACACGAATCCCATCCGCATCTGTGGCACGCCATGTATGTAGATGAGTACCTGCGCTCTTCATCCTGTCTTCAAGTACTTTTACACATCTACCATTTACATCATATATTTCAAGCTTGACATGTGAATCTTCTGACAAGTGATAGGTCAAATTGGTCGTCGGATTAAAGGGATTGGGATATGCCGGCAGCAAATTAAAACTATCCGGAATAATTGACGATTCTTCTTCCTGCGCTACAGCAGTATTTTCATCAACCAGCCATTGCAATATAGCAGTAAACAGCGATAAGGAGGCCCCTGTGTCGGGATTAACCGTTGACCAGTAGGCAAGTTTACCCTGCTGGTGAACACGCACGAAACTGTGCCATAAATCATCTTCACCTGTCCAGGTGCTGACTGATATTGCAGAATCATCCAATCCGCTGACTGCCCATGCCGAATCAGGGCAGGCAAGCAAACTATCTTCATCCAGCTGAGATAGCAATGGATAAGGCACAGAGACTTGAGCTTCACAAGAGTATACGCGTCCCATTTGTGCAGCACCAAACCAACCGGCAATTGACGAAAGGTCATCTCCACCTGCTAATATGGCTGGAATATTTTCCGTCAGTACCACACCTCCACCGCCGGCAACAAAAGCCGATAATTCCGCAGCAGTCTCTTCTCCTGTCACTGTCGATGCTCCAAGCATGACCACATCTATTTCATTTAAGTCGGCAGGCAGTGTATCTGAGACTATTGGATAGAGTGATGCTTCAAAAAAACCGTTGAATCCCAGGGAATCAGATCCGGCACCGCAGATCAAGCCCTGTGAGGCATCTTCAGGATAAATTAAAAAGTTCAACAGTGTGTCAGGTGATGTATAAGCAGAAAAAGTCATAGAGTCGGGATAGAACCTGTAACCCTCTGCCTTTGGAATCAAGCTACCCTGCCAATGCGTAGGCAGACGCAGGGTAAACAGCTCTGTACTGTCAATATTTACAGATCCCATGGTACCGCCAAATTCAATTGATAAATGCTCTCCAGTACTCCATCCACCGGCACGCTTCATGGCTCCATGCATTTCACTTGTCGGAGGCAATAAAACATAATAATCCTGAGAATAGATGTAAGTTAGAGTTCTATCATATTGCCTCTCAGAAGGGCCAATTGGCAGTCCATTAATTTGTGCATATACTGTTCCACTCCAACCATAGGGAAGTTCTTTCTCATAAAATCCTGCTTCATTGGTAAAGGCACTACCCCCTCCGTCAGAAAAAACAATCTCTACTCCTTCTATCCAATAAAAACTCGGATGATAAAAAATTACGCCTGACATCTTAATTACAGCATCCTGGGCCAGCCAGTAGTCCTGTTGAACCATGTCTTCAAAGACCCTGTCATATGTACTATAATGGTCTTTGAAATCCCAGCCCTGGCATTCGAGCATTACAGTACCCGCCCAATCACGTGGTAATTTTAATCTATAGTATCCGTCTTCATCGGTAGTAGCCTCAAAAAGGCCATCATCCGTCTCAAGGTGAACACCTTCCATTGGCACATGACTGGGATTAAAAAAGATAACGCCTGAGAGTATAACAGTATCCGGGCCAAACCAAAAAAAATTACATCTATAATAATCATATTGCAATGCTGAAAATGTATGCATTTCAGGTGAAATTTCTGCCTGACCGTTCTCAACAGTAACATTTCCATACCAATTTTTTGGCAGCATCTGCCGGAAGTATCCATGCTCATCAGTAACAGTACTTCCACCGCCGTTACTAAAATCAATCTGTATTCCACTTGTATTTATTTTATCATAACTTCTTATCCCCCCACAAATAAAACGGGAATCTTCATACAGAGGCCCTGTTTGCATACAGGCAATAAAAGCTTCGCTCCAAGAAACATAGAACATACTGGGATCCAGTGCAGCAGCTTCTTCATCACATCGAATAGAGAATTCATATGGACCAAAGTAGACTGTGTCGAATGGCCGGGCAGTTACACCACCAACATAATAGCATCGTCCCTGATCATCACAATCAAAATCAGATAGACCCCGTCCACACAGGCTCGGGGCTGACCCCCCAACAGAGGCTAGCAGATCTCCATCCGTGTCAAAACGCATAATACTGGTGGCATTATGAGGAATGGCGGTCTTGGCAGCCATTTGCATGTAGGGATCATAGGTTGCAGAAACAACAAAACCGCCATCAGCCATTCCATGGATATCCGGATTGCGATAATAAGTATACCACGACTCACTATTCACATATGAGAGCTCGCCATGCTCATCATATTGGCCCCAAAACATATAATCGCGGAAATCAATATCACTCTGAAAAGCCAATACTGTCTCATTCACTTCTGATTTTCCAAAAATCACGGAATCTTTAAAATTTCCACAGACAACAATATTTCCGGTGCCGTCTATATCACACCGCAAATGCATAATATTACCGCCCTGACCGAATTGGGAAGACCATTTAAGAACACCATTCTGATCTATGGCCACTAAAGCACCATTACATCCACCTTCACTCTCCCATTCAATGGTAGCGTTCATATCCTCATAGGTCATGACACCTTTAAATCGAATTCCTGCAATACAACGCCCATAATCATCATAGACCATATCAGTGACACAATGGTCCTGACCCAACATTTTTTGCATCCATTTCCGGGTTCCATCTGCCGAATAAGACCATATATATGCTCCGTCAGGCAGGGCCACACCATTGTCCAAGCCGTTCTCTGAGTTATTGACAGCAAAGGCAAATTCTCCGGCCAACGGACTCATTGCCAGATGCAGACTTTTCATGTATTTCGGTGGACCAATTGATATTTCAGGCATGAAAGCCCACAACCATCTACCCAGGTTATTTATCATTCCAAGAAACAAAGAACCGGTATGAGTATTGATAAGTGTCACCTGATCGCCACCAACCAGATCCAGTGTAAGATCAGCATCCAGATAACCCAGAATCAGACAATTACCCGCATCATCAGCAGCCAGTTCCTGCACAGACACAGGATAGTGCTTCTCCCACAATATATCACCGGAGGCATCAATCAGATTGATATGATGATCATCCGAATCAAGCATAAATGCGTATCCTTCATTAGAAGCTACTATGCGCTTCATTGAAGGGCTTTCCAGCTGATCCCCAGTATGCCTCACCCATTTATATTCCAAATGTTGGGCATGAAGTTCTGATAAATTAAAAAGCCGGAGAAGGACAATCAAAAACACAAAGGATAGAGGTCGGAGAAAGCGTTTCATGAGAGAGCTCCTTTTTAACAGAGAAAAGTTTTGGCATCATTACATATTGTTTAATAAAAAGTAGAAGAAAAATAAGGTAATAAAAAAATACTTCAAGTACAAGTAATAAAAAAATTAGCAGAACTTAAACAATTTATTTCTGTATCAACAAATTATTCTAATACGGAGTCAGGCATTGTTCCCGACGTTGAAGTTTTTAAATTAGGATTAACCTGAATAAGTCAGGTTAGAAATTTATTTGCTGTTTGATGTAGTATATTTTGGATTTTTTAGAACATTAATCAGGACACCCCCGGGCCGGGAAAGATAACCCGAGGATTTTGCATTATCCATTAAATCTACATTATTCGCGTTCCATTGAAGTTAATTTTTTTTAAAAACTACATCAACCCCTTTATCATCCCACCATCTACAGGAATAGTTGTACCTGTAATATAACTGGCCCTGTCTGAAGCTAAAAAAGCCACCATATTAGCCAGCTCACCGGGATCACCAATACGGCCCAATGGAATATCGGCAATACGGGCAGTCTTTAGTTCTTCGGTTGATTGACCGGTCTGTTTGGACTTGGCCTCTAACAGCTGTTCAACACGATCTGTAAGAATATATCCCGGGCAAACGGCATTCACCAGAATATTATACCTGGCTAGCTCCTGTGATAATGATTTAGTCAGACCAATGACTCCCGGCCGTATGGTATTGGACAAGAAAAGGTTATCAATAGGCTGTTTCACAGAGACCGATGCCAGATTTATAATGCGGCCCCAATTATTCTTCTTCATACTGGGAATAACAGCACGGCAGAGACGCACTACGCTCATCAAATTCAACTGAATAGCATGCATCCAGTCAGCCTCTTCCAAATCTGTAAAGTTACCTGGTTTAGGGCCACCCGCATTGGTGACTAATATGTCAACGCGCCCAAAGAGATCCAGCGTTTCATCCATTAGCCACTCTACTTGATCGGCCTCAGATAAATCTACTGCTAATGGAAAAACAGACACACCTGTCCCTAAAAAAATATCATCTGCAGTTTTTTCAAGAATATCTTTATTACGGCTGCATATAACCAACTTGGTGCCTTCACGTGCCAATGACCAGGCCACTGCGCGACCCAATCCTTTACTGGATGCAGTAACAAGTGCTACACGATCTTTCAGTCCCAGGTCCATGCGCTCTCCTTTATATGTCGGAAAGGTAAGAAAAAAAATTGTCTCCACGGAAATACACGGAATTGCAATAAAATTAATGCTATTTCTTATGTTGCCACGTTCTCTTTCCGTGTCCTTCCGTGGAGTATAATATTATGCCATAGCCTCTTTATCGCCAAACTTCCGTCCATAAGCGAACTCCGACATATCAAAAGGCCATGTACCGTCAACAATATATTCTGCTAAAAACTTGCCCAGAGCCGGTCCCAGCATAAAACCATGACCACTCATGCCAACTGAACAATACAGACCTTTAACCGGAGTCTCATCCACTATCGGACTGCCGTCGGGAGTCATACAATATGATCCTGCCCATTGACGCAGAATGGCTACATTCTCCAAGGCCGGAACAATTTTACACATGCGCCGAGACATCTCCTTCATAAACTCAAGTGTAGATGATTTGTCTTTACCCGGCACTTGAACTTCAGGAGTGAAACAACCAATAAACTGTCCTGTCACACGCTGGACAAAATAACCACCATCCGCCCGGTAATCAACAAGCATAGGCATATTTTCATATTGAACACCGTCGGTTATGAGGGCTTCATGACGTTCCGGTTCAACTTGCAGATCAATACCGGCCATTAAGCCAACTTCTCTTGCCCATGGGCCGGCGCAATTAATAACACGAGATGAATGATATGTAACGCCAGCAGCTGTCGTAACACCTTTTACATGGCCGTCCTCGACAATTATATCTGTCACTTCCTGGCGTGTAATAATGCTTCCCCCGTTATCCCGAATACCTCTGGCATAGCCAAGTACAACTTTAAATGGACTGGCCTGACCGTCAGAGGGGCACCAGGCAACTCCTAAAAGCTGATCAGTATCCAGATGTGGAACCAGGGCCTTTGCCTCAGAAGCCGTTATAAATGATACATCCAGACCAAATTTTCTCTGAATCTCAATGTTCTTCTTAAACGCCTCTACTTTAGCTTCATCATGGGCCATGAACATATAACCGGAATTGGTCCATTCAACATCCACACCCAATTCATCTTTCATATTTTCAAATAGCTTGACAGCACTCATAGCCGTTCTAATTGTCGCCGGTGTAGAAAACTGCTGACGGACACCGGTAATACATCTACCTGTAGAACCGGCCGTAAGATAATCTTTTTCAAGTAATAGTACTTTCATACCACTCTTGGAAAGGTAGTAACCGGTGGAAGTGCCGATAACACCTCCACCTATTATAATTACATCATAATTCTTATTCATTATTATCCCCCAATATCTCTTTCATTGGTACTGAGACCAATGGAGGACGCTGCGAAGTCTGTTTGATTTCATAAACAGACTTACCCGTTACATTGGCTAGAATGCGGGTCACCAACTTGCCACAGGTTCTACCCTGACAAGAACCCATTCCCACATGCAGAAATCGTTTCAGCTCCTCAGGATCTGTAATGCCGCCATCAATTGCCTCCATAATTTCCCCTAAAGAGATATCCTGGCAGCGACAGATAATTGTATCGCGCATATCTTGTTCAATCATAATCTATCTCCTGAAAAACCGGACAGTCATTGCCAGGTCTTTACGCATAGAAATAAAGACAATAGGAGTGCGGTCCATGGCCCTGGTATTACGAACTTTTTGAACAACACCTTCACCACAGACTTCACCCTGCCGGCTGAGCAGCATTACCTTTTCACCTGCCTCGGGTAACGGAAGAAACTCATAGGGCAAACCAACCAATGCTTCGGTCTCCGAATAACTCTGATCTATTAAAAAGATGGCAAGTCCCGGACAATTGGCAACACAGATACCACAACCATTACAGAGTTTATAGTCAATGTCCGGCCTGTCATTTATCGAGGTCTTCATGGTTATGGCGCCCCTGTGACAGGAGTCAGAACAAGGATTACACGGAATTTCCTGTACACATTCTATGACCGCCACAGGTCCTTTTTCCAGCCTCTCCATGTCAGGCGGAGAGATATCTTCAAGGGTTAGATACCCGTTTTTTAAATAATCACTCATTTGCAGGCCTCCTCTAACTTAGCTTCTCCCTGACGTATCTTCTCTCCGAAGGGACCGGCACGCAGTTCATCAAGGCTATCTTTAACATGTTGTTTCTCTTTGGATATCTCCTCTGAAACACCTTTTAATTTTTCCACGGCATCCAGACCGGCCATGCGTCCTTCCAACATGGCGCTTGATGCCTCTTCAATAGACGATGCATCACCGGCAACATATACTCCATCAACCGAAGTCATCATATTATGACCTCGAACAGGAATCTCTCCACCCAGTTCAGGAATAACGGCCATTGTACAGCCAGCCATTTCAAAAATTTCAGTAGTAGGTTTAAGCCCTACCGAAAGGCATATTGTGTCTACTTGAACATCTCGCTCAGTGCCGGGAATTTCCTGCCAATTATCATCCAGCTCAACAATGGTAGCACCCTCAACCTTGCCGTCTCCAAAAGCACGTTTAATTGTATGCCTCGTTAAAATTGGAATACCGCAACGGCGCAGCTTGGAAGCATGCACCTGATAAGCACCGATAGTGGGCAGAGCTTCAAGCACTGCTTCAACCTTAACGCCTGCCTGCAATAATTGATAAGCCACAATAACACCGATATTACCGGCACCAATCATCAACATATTCTTGCCCGGCAGAATACCGGATACATTCATGAGAGTCTGTACGGCACCGGCTCCATACACTCCGGGAAGATCATTATTTGGAAAAGAGAGCATATTCTCGGAAGCACCGGTTGCAACAATAACCTTTTCAGCTTTAATAATTGTAAGACGACGATCTTTAATTACTGCGAGTTCTTTATCGGGATAATAACCGACCACGGGTGTACCGGTAAGTACTTGCACATTCTCATTGAGTCCATCAATTAATTTCTGACCAATGTCAATACCACGCACTTTTGCATGATGATCTTTGGACCCGAAAAACATATGGGTCTGCTTGATCAGCTGACCACCCACCTGAGTATTTTCTTCAAATACCATACATTTAGCACCAAAACGAGATGCATATAAGGCTGCTGACAATCCGGCAGGCCCTGCACCAACTATGGCAATTTCAGTCTCAATAACGGGGATCTTTTTTCTGTTATAATCTTGCCGGGCATCAACCTGCCCTAATTTGCCCCATCCTGTCTGTGAAGTTACTTCCATATCTTGTTCAGCTAATACCATACAGGTCTTTACATTTGGTACTCCATTTACCTGCATCATACAAGAAGAACATTTGCCAATTGCACAGAAAAATCCCCGGGGACGCCCCTCTTTAACACTATGACTCAGCGTCTTGATTCCGGCAGCATGCAATGCGGCGGCAATGGTTTCCCCCTCAAAAGCCTCAATGGGCTTACCATCACAGACAAATTGAATCTGTTTACCTCTCTCAAATTTTAGAATGGGATGTTCGTCAATCCGCATAGATTCACCTACATAATTTATATTAAATATATGATTAATGTCGACCGGGTCTTTAAATAGATGCTCCGGACGACGGGTCTGTAAAATAATTTCCGCCAAATTTTATAAAATAAAATACAAAACGGCCTATGAATGGCACTGAATAAAACGACGATAAGACCTGTCATAACTACGCTCTACATCATCCGGAAAAAAACATGCGGGCAGCTCTTTCATGCTCCGGTGATAGGCGACACATTCACAGCAATGTCCCTTACGAGGACAGGGTTCATAACTACAGTTACATCCGGCCTTATTAGCAACGTCATTGCTACAATTCATATGGCATCTCTTTCCAGTATTTAAATATTTTATTCAATATACGATCTTTTTGTGTCAACATTGCATCTTTGGAAGCACAATCAATTGTCCCTGCACCTGCACCCTTATGGCCATCACCAATGTTGAGACGTCGCATAATCTCCCCCACATCCTTGCCATGTTCTTTTTCATTCAAATTCAAGCTCAATGACATAGAAAAGGCGATATCATTTGTCTTGATGCCGCGACGGAAACGACTCTTAATCTCAATGACTGCCAGAGCTTCCGAATAGATCAAATAAGCCAAATTTTTATTGATGGGATCTTGATTTTTATGATGAGTACGATCGAGAATGACAATCTCTCTGCCTGTATCCATATCCAGAAAAGATGCATCTCGCTCTATCTTTTCCTTCATGGATATCTCTTCGGCAACATGGGCATCGTAACGTGTGCGAACCCATGCAAGTTCTGAAACAGCCTGCAACTCACCATCACGCAAGGCACTTACAAGCCTGGCCAAAAAAGCAAAACGTTCTCTACGCTCCCCGCTCTTCAACTTAATGGCACCGTCAACTACCTTGCCTGGTGTTTCAGCACGCCAGTCTTCAATACTATGCCAGTCAAAACTGTCAATACGATCGGCCTCATCCACCATAGCAGTGAAACGCTCAGGGAATTCAGATGTAAAGTGTTCAAAAACAACCCGTGCACATGAAGGTTTTGTGTCAAAACGTCCCGGAATATCTTCAGGAGACCTACCCAGATAAGACAAATCTTCAACATTTCCGGCGTGATGATCAAACCATAATCCAACTTCAGACGGGCAAGGCAGGTCACAGACCACATCGGATTCGGTAATAGGAAATCTGTTATCAGAAATTGTTCGCGGACCGGCAAATTCATATCTATCTATTTTCAAAATATTGCTGGCTAAAGCGGCACTGATAATACCGTCAAAATCATCATGTGTAATAATTCGATCGTACAAAAAAACACCTCCAGTCAAACAAGTATATATTTTATAAAACCCCTGGTCTTAATGCAAGGTTTTTTTTAATAAACTGCTTGTTTTTACTCTGCTTCTTGAATAATTATTATATTTTTTCACTTTCTTTAGCGGTTGAGAAAAAACTGAGACTATGCAACTCCATTGTCTCAATTTCCACAGGTCTTTATGAAATAATCAACATAAGCTTTTATTGATTTTATAAAAAAAATTTCGTACATTTAATTTCTTGCGTCGGAATTGGAGAATCAGGATATCCGCATACTCATCCAGGACACAATTTTCCCGAATTTCTGTGAGGATTCCACAAATATCTACGGAGTAACAACAGATCCGGAAAACATTTCTTTAATGTCCGGCAAAATTTGTGCGTCGTAAAAAAATACTGACAATTTCAAACATACTTAAATAATAGGGGTGCCTTATGGCGAAAAAACAGAGAATCGGAGTACTAACGGCCGGAGGGGACTGTCCTGGCTTAAATGCGGTTATAAGAGGGGTCGTTAAAGCCAGCATGAGCCATTACAATATGGAAGTCTACGGAATTGAAGACGGATTTCAAGGACTCCTGGATAATCGTGTAAAAAAAATGGATTGGAGCGATGTATCCGGCATTCTCACCAGAGGCGGTACTATTCTGGGAACATCAAACATTGCCAACCCCTTCCGGGTACCGGTAAAAAATGAAAAAGGTGAAATTGAATTTATCGATAGATCCGATGATGTGGCCAAATACGTACAAGAACTGAAACTGGATACCATTGTCTCAATTGGTGGTGATGGCACAATGGCCATGTCACGATTGATGAGTCAAAAGGGTATTCGTATTGTCGGTGTACCCAAGACTATTGACAATGATATCTGGGGAACTGATATAACATTCGGTTTTGATACGGCAATGGCCACGGCAACTGATGCCATAGACAAGATACACACTACAGCCATGAGCCATCATCGTGTGATGATTATAGAAGTAATGGGACGCTATGCCGGTTGGCTTGCGCTGGAAGCCGGTATTGCAGGTGGCGGTGACGTAATTCTTCTGCCGGAACTTCCCTATGACATGAGTAAAATTTGCAAGTTCGTTAAACGCCGCAGTGGAGAAGGCAAGGGCTTTTCTATTATAGTAGTATCGGAAGGTGCCAAACCAAAGGGCGGTGATGTAGTTGTACAAAAAATTATTAAAGAGAGCACAGACCCGGTAAGACTCGGAGGCATTGGTATGAAGGTTGCCAATGACATTGAAAACAATACCGGCCTGGAGTGCCGTGTCACAGTCCTGGGGCATCTACAGCGCGGCGGCACACCCACGGCATTTGACCGCATACTGGCCACAAGGTTCGGAGTAAAGGCCGCAGAACTATGTCATAACGGCGTTGGCGGTGTCATGGTTGCAGTACGCGGTCGTGATATTGTCGCTGTACCCTTAAGTGACGTCGGTGGAAAAATGCGACTTGTTGAAGAACACCATCCTCTGATTGATGTTGCCAAGTCAGTTGGAACCTGTATGGGCTAATCCCAAAAGAGGCACTCAACCTGCATTACCAGGAGCTAGAAATGAAACGCTTTATAATCATCACAATACTTATTGCAATTCTCAGCAATAATACTGCATGGGCATGCTCCTCCATAGTGGCAGGAAAAAAGGCCACAAAAAACGGAGCAGTACTTTTTGGGCATAATGAAGATGATTACGGCCAACGCGTTGTAAATGCATGGTTTGTACCACGTATCAAATATGAGTCTGGCAGCTTTGTAAATCTTCACAGAGGCGGTAAGCTCGAGCAGGTGGCAGAGACATGGGCTTTTACCTGGTTTCAAACCAATGATCTTGAATTTTCAGATTACTATGCTAATGAATGGCATGTGCACATAGGAAGCAATGCATGTAGATCACGGGAAGATAATCCGGAATTAACAGACGGCGGAATAGGTTACATGCTCCGCAGGTTGGTAGCCGAAAGAGCAACAACCGCACGTGAAGGCATTGAAATTGCGGGCGCCCTTCTGGATCGTTTTGGTTATGCCTCCTCCGGACGAACATACATAATTGCCGACCCACGCGAAGCCTGGCTTCTATCAGTTGTAGAAGGCAAACATTGGGTAGCCAGCCGTGTTCCGGATAATCAGGTAGTATTCCAACCCAATCAATACATAATTAGAGGCGTTGATTTTAGCGACACACAAAACTTCATCTCTTCGGGAAAAAATATAAGAGACTATGCAATTGAGCGGGGATGGTATGATTCCGCATCAGGTGAAGATTTTGATTTTGCCCGTGCATACACTTACATACACCGTAAGGATAGTAAGTACATGAAACGGGGATTTGATACGCGTCAATGGGCTGCCCAGCGATTGATAACGGGAACATCCGTATCTATACATAAAGCAAAAAAAGAGGGATTGCCCTTCAGTGTTAAGCCCAATAGAAAATTGGCTGTAACAGACATTCAGGCTGTATTACGTCACCATTTTGAAGGCACTGTATACGGTCCGGCCTATGAAGTTTCTGCAATACTACCACCCACAATGCATGCCGGTGAGAAACGTGGTGAAGCAGTTCCTGTTAAAATCAAGACTAATCCTAATAATACAAGCGAACGTACTATTTCAACATTGACTACAGTATTTTCGACAGTTGCCGAGCTAAGGGACAATCAGCCCGATCTCTTGAAGACTGTTCTTTGGACATCATCAGGACGGCCTGATTGCAATGCCTATATTCCATGGTATACAGCTACAGAGTGCATTCCCCATGGATACAACAATACACCTGGCATTAAAGATCCTGTCATTGCACTTCGTCATCACTTTGATCCTGTACCTGGGACTTTTGACTATGACAGTGAAGCGGCATGGTGGGCCTTCAACGAACTGGAGAACCTGGTTGACCGTCATTTTGCAAGAATGATCTCTATAGTATATCCGGTCTGGCAAGAGAAGGAGCTCGTCCTGTTTAAAATGCAGGCAGCAATTGAATCCACAGTAAAAACACTACTTAAAAATGATGCAGACCTTGCAAAAAATTACCTTTGTGACTATATGGCAGGATGGGCTGCGAGCACTGTTAAAAAAACCCGCGAACTTAACCACATGATGAAAAGTCAATTTTATCATTAAGTATTTTAATAAAAAGCTCCCCCAATCTTACATCGGGGGAGCTTCAATGTCATAGCGGTAAAATCAGGCTCTGAGTACATTAGAGGCATGCGCACCTTTTGGCCCCTCTATAACTTCAAATTCTACACTATCGCCTTCATTCAGTATTTTGAAACCATCCATATTAATAGCACTGTAATGCACAAAAACATCGTCCCCGGAGTCCCTTTCGATAAAACCAAAACCTTTGGTCCTGTTGAACCATTTTACCTTTCCTGATTCCATGACATTCCCTCTCTATTAATCCACAACTTTGCACGATAGCATGAAGGCCTTCATAATCTACATATGATATAAACATAAGTTGAATGACAGCCGATTCGGTGCTCAGCTGAATAATAAAATGAAAGGCGATCCTACAGCGTACAGCTTATAAGTAATTACAATATTACAATAAAATATGGTAAATGCAAGCTTTTTTTATCGTTTCTTTGAAATATGGTGGAAAAATGATACGTAAAAATAAAATTTATTTTATATTTTATATAAATCTGCCTAAACATAGCTATTCCCAAATAAAAAGATTATTGTGAATTAAATTTGACATTTTACATAAAAACACCTATTTTAATCTACACCGGAGCATTCCGGCAGAAAACCCAAAAATTTAAAGGAGTCTATAAATGACACGTTGGATTATCATCACGGGTATGATTTCATTGCTTCTGGCAGGTTGCTCACAGCAATCGGGCAACCCATTACTTCAAGAATGGAAAACACCCTTCGGCGTGCCTCCTGTGGATAAAATTGAGGTAGGCCACTATGTACCTGCCTACAAAGTCGCTATGGCAGAGCACAAAACAGAAATTGACAACATTGTTAATAATACTGAAGCCCCTACATTCCAAAATACAATAGAGGCATTGGATGCTGCCGGCGGACTACTTTCAAAAGTCAGTAATGTTTTTGGTGTGCTTAATTCTGTAATTACAACCGACGAAATGCAGGCAACTGCCCGCACTTTATCTCCATTAACAACAAAACATTATGATGATATCAAGCTGAATTCTGACTTGTTCAAGCGTGTTAAAGCAGTCTATGAACAAAAAGAATCTCTTGATCTCAATGGCGAACAGATGCGTTTACTGGAAGAAAGATATAAGAATTTTATTCGTGGTGGTGCCAATCTCTCAGATGATAAGAAAGCAGAACTGCGCATAATAAATGAAAAAGTCGGCATGCTTTCTCTTGAATTCGGAGAAAATCTTCTTAAAGAAACCAATGCCTTTGAATTGGTTATCGACAACAAAGAAGACCTGGACGGGCTAACTGAGGGCATAATTCAGGGAGCTGCCGAAACTGCCACTACTCGCGGACATGAAGGCAAGTGGGTATTTACAACACATCGTCCGAGCATGTACCCTTTCCTTACATATTCCACAAAGAGAAATCTTAGGGAAATTCTCTACAAAGCATATATAAATCGTGGCAACAACAACAATGAAGCTGACAATAATGCAATTTTGTCTGAATTAGCCGCACTACGTGTAAAACGCGCCAATATCATGGGCTTTAATTCTCATGCTGATTTTATTATATCCAATAACATGGCTCAAACGCCTAAAGCTGTCTATGACCTGCTGGGTGACCTGTGGAAACCAACTATGAAAATGGCCAAACGTGAAGTTAAAGCCATGCAGAAAATTATTAAATCTGAAGGTCATAGTTTCAAACTTCAATCATGGGATTGGTGGAACTACGCAGAAAAAGTAAAAAAAGCCAAATACGATCTGGATGAAGCTGAGATTCGCCCCTACTTTAAGTTAGAGTATGTGCGTGAAGGCGCATTCATGGTTGCCAACAAATTATGGGGGCTGACATTTACCGAACGCCATGATATCCCTGTATACCACGAAGAAGTAAAAGTATTTGAAGTCAAAGAAGCAGATGGCAGCCATGTTGGTATTCTCTATACAGATTACTTCCCCCGCGCAACCAAACGCGGTGGTGCCTGGATGAACTCTTTCAGAAAACAACATAAAGGCGTAACTCCTGTAATCACCAACAATGGCAACTTTACACGCCCTGTAGGAGACACCCCATCTCTACTTTCCTTTGATGAAGCCACCACACTCTTCCATGAATTCGGACACGCTCTGCACGGTCTTCTTTCAAAATGTACATATAATTCTCTCTCCGGAACCAGCGTAAAACGTGATTTTGTTGAACTACCTTCACAGATCATGGAAAACTGGGCCTCCCATCCCGAGGTTATGAAATTATATGCCAAACACTATGAAACCGGCGAAGCTATTCCTCAGGAATTAATCAATAAAATCGAAAAAGCCAGCCACTTCAACCAAGGTTTTATTACAGGTGAGTACCTGGCAGCTTCTTTTCTGGATATGGATTGGCACAGCATGACCGAATCAATTGAGCATGATCCCACTATCTTTGAAAATAAAGCCATGAAACGCATCAAATTAATTGATGAGATCATACCTCGCTACCGCTCCACTTATTTCAGCCATATCTTCGCCGGCGGTTATTCAGCTGGTTATTATGTCTATATCTGGGCAGCTGTACTGGATACAGATGCATTTGGTGCCTTTGAAGAGAAAGGTCTGTTTGACCAGGCTACTGCTGCAAGTTTAAGAGAAAATATATTCTCTAAAGGCAACAGCAAAGATCCTATGGAATTGTTTAAAACTTTCAGAGGACGTGAACCAAAAGTAGATTTCCTGCTTGCTAAACGCGGTCTTAAATAAGCAGTTATACTTGTTTAATATAAATTACAAACACCCCCGTTCCTGATGGAACGGGGGTGTTTTTATTTATCCGACAATAAAAAAATTGGCATTACTAAGTAGGAAATAATACCTTTTAAACGCACTGATCTATTGTCAGATAAATAAAACAACATCAGCATACTGTGGACATCTGCACTATAGCTCCTGGCTCCCAAACTTCTTTACAGACAGACAATTCATCTAAACAGCAGGAGCACTCACTGTCTTGCTGATTCCCAGACCCTCCTGCCCCAATTTCGTGCATCATCCAAAAGAAGATATATTGTAGGCAGTACACATAGAGTTATCACTGTGGAAAATGTCAACCCCCCAACCATGGCACGTGCCATAGGGAAATAGGGCGGACCTCCGCTTCCGCCAACTCCTGCCGTACTTATACACAGAGGCACCAGGCTCAATACCGTTGTCCCCGCTGTCATTAGAATAGGACGTAAACGATCTTTTCCGGCTAAGAGAATGGCCTCTCTGCGATCATGACCTTGTCCTCTTAATTGATTTACATAATCTATCAGCACAATACCATTGTTTACAACTACTCCAATTAATATTAGTATACCTATCATCCCCATAATGGACATTGTCGTACCTGTAATTAAGAAAAACCAATAAACCCCAACAATAGCAAAGAGAATCTGTGTCCAGACAGCGGCTGGAAAGATCAATGATTCAAACAAGGCTGCCATTAGAAAATATATCAAAGCCAGGGCCATCAAAAGGTTGATCAGCATAGAACTAAAAGCCTCATCATCTTCCAGAGAACGGCTACCAAAAGACCATGAATAACCGGGCGGAAGCTTGTAACGGTTCATTACAGGACGAATTTTGGCACGAGCTTCTGAAACAGTTAGCCCATCAAGATTTGCCCTTACACCCATAGTGGTAGTACGGTTTTCACGATGAATATTACGGGGGCCCCTTTGTTGGTGAAAGCTGGCCAATGCACCCAAAGTATAATGTCGTCCATCGGCTCCTGTCAATGGAAGAGCTGCAAGCTGCTCCAGAGTCTGCCTGTCTGCATCCTGGAAGGCCATCCACATATCAACTTCTTCACGATCATCTCTGTATTTTCTCAGTCTCATTCCCCTCATTGCCGTTGACACTACTCTAGCTATGCTCCGGGGTGAGAGACCTGCCCTGCCTGCTCGTAATCGATCCACTACAATATGTACTTCCTCTTCACCTGCCTCAGCCTCTGAACGTACATCTTCCAATCCATCAATGCCCTCTAGCATCCATGCTATATCCCGTGACAATTCTGCCAACCTCTCCGAAGATTTCCCTGCAAGTTGTAAACGTAATGATTCACCCCTGCCTGTATTGGAGAAAAATTCAAATGACAATCTGCCAACTGCAATTTTAGGCAATCGCTCTCGAACCAAATCTTCAATTTGAGCCATACTCTTATTGGCATTACTACCTTTTTTCAAAAGCAGTGTTGATTGTGCATAATTCAAATTATAATAGCTGTAGACAGATTCAATCTCAAACTCTTCTTTATTCTTAAAAAGATAGGCTTCAACAGAATCAACTGTTGCCTCAATTATATCCAAACTATAGCTTCCGTTAATATTAAATTGCAGCCTTAGTTTCCTGTCTTCCTGTTCATCAAACATCTCCTGGCGTACCAGAGCCATTGGCACAGCAGCACTAAAGAGAATTAATAGTATTATAGCAATAGTGCTTTTTCGATGTGCCATTGTCCAACCTAGCAAACTAATATACCGCTCTATCATCCTGGCAATCAACCTGGACTGCTGTGCTGGATCCGGCGGCTTTACGCGGGAAGCAATAAGCGGCACCACTGTCTGAGACATAAGAAGTGATGCGCCAAGGGCAATACAAATTGTAATGGCCACATGTTTTAAATAAACTGCTGTTGCATCATTACTGGAAATGATATTAGGCAGAAACACAATGGCGGTTGTCAGTGTGCCTGCTGTAACAGCCAATGAAACTTCTTTAACTCCAGCCCTGACAGCCTTACTTGTAGATTCAAGGGCCAATTGGTGGCGATGCATACTCTCGGTAACCACTACGGCATTGTCTACCAACATTCCAACTGCCAGCATCAGTCCCATCATAGATAAAATATTTAAGGAAATACCAAAAAAATACATGAACGCCTGGGTGATAAGAAGAGAGAAGGGAACTGCAATTGCCACCATGAGAGTAGTGGACCAACGGCGCAGAAAGAAATACAATACTATGACCGCCAGCAATCCTCCCAACATTCCGGATCTTAAAAGTTCATTTAAAGAGCTGACAATTCCTTCGCCCTGGTTATCCATAAAAAATATTCTGATACCTTGCATATCCGGAATAGTATTAATCTCGTCAATCTCTTTCACTACACGACGACAGACATCAACAGCATTGGCACCGGCTTCTTTGTATATATTGACGCCGATAGCATAATTGCCATCCAAATGGCGGCCGTAATCAAGCACAGGCTGTTCATATCTAATCTCAGCAATATCTTTAAGACGAACATTGGCACCGGCAATGACCATGGCACCTATCTCTTCTACAGATTCAAATTGAGCCATTGGCCGAACAACAAAACGTCTGTCGCCATCTGTAATCTTGCCTGCTGTTACCTGTAGCTGACTACGCTGAAGCATGTCAGCCAGACGACCGATATCTATATTATGAGCAACAACTTTATCGACATTCATCTCAATTTTAATCTGACGTTTCTCAACACCATAGAGATCTACCCGTGAGATTCCGTCAATACGCTCAAGACGTCTTTTTAAATGTCTGTCAAGCAAATCATATGCACCCTGGAGGTCGCGCTCACTTGAAAGACGTATTGTCATCAATTCCATGTCAGAGGTTGAAAATTTCTGTACAAAATAACGTTCAAGATCGTCAGGAAAGAGATGACGCACACCGTCGAGTTTTTCTTTTGCCTCTAAAGCTTTGACATTAGCATCTACGCCCCAATCAAATTCAAGCTGAATATTGGCTCCATTTTCACCTGAATTTGAAATCAGACGCTTAATACCGCTTATTGTTGCCAGCACCTCTTCAGCAGGCCGCGTGATCTGCCGCTCTACTTCTTCCGGTGTTGAATTAGGATATGGTATATTCACCGAAATAAACGGTGCATCCAGATCAGGGAAAAATTCCAGGGGCAACATTCGTCCGGCAATTAAACCTATCACTACAAAACAGAGAAATATCATCATTGTAGTGACGGGTCGGCGTAGTGCTAAATCTGTCAAATTCATAGAGACTTCCTACTTCTACTATATAAATTTTTAGAAATGTGCATTCACAAAAGGAAGCACTTTAGCACCTTTTGGATTGTTTTTAGCAATATTTATCAGGCCTAACTGAACGCCCTTCAACGTCTTCGCATAGTTTATAATGCCAATTGAGAGCCCACGTTGTTCCCCTCTAATCCAGTTACATGAACTCAGAGCAATACCCTGCATGGAACCCTGCATTTTCTCATCACCCACTCTTACCATACCTACAGCAATGGCAATTCCCTGGATATCCAGGCCACCAACTACTCCACCTGCTATGGCCACGCCTTTGACTAATGGAGATCCGGCACCAAGACCTGCTAAAGTTAGCCCCAGCAGTTCTTTTCCTGCACCACAACCAAGTCCGCCAATATTAATACCAGCCATACGCTCGCCTGCACCGGCTCCCAGGAGACCGACTGTTATTCCCGTAACATTCTCACCAGCACCACAGCCAAGTCCAGCTATATTTATACCCCACAGATCTTCTCCTGCACCAAGACCAAGAAGACCTAAATTTATTCCGCGCATACTGCCACCAGCACCACAGCCAAGTCCGCCCACATTAATACCATGCATATCACCACCAGCTCCAATACCCAGAAGTCCAATAGTTAATCCCGAGACATTGCCCATGCCTGCCACACCCAATATGCCAATCTGCACACCACGCATATCACCACCGCCGGGAATAAATCCAAATGAAAAACCTGTGACTTCAGCATACTTATTATCATCTCTCGGCTGCCATAGTGTAAAGTTAATGCCTGTAATTTTTTCTACTTTGCTGTCTCTGAAATTAAAACGGATACCTGTAAAGTTTTTTGAATTTCCAAAACCAATACCCCATTTTTTTGATGGAAAACCGATGCCATCCGCGCCAGACACAATAGTTGATCCTGATAAGACCAGAAGCAATACCAGATTTACAATCGATTTGATATTTTTCTTCATCTTTTCCATTCCTTAATTTTAAAATTACCGATTAATTTGATTAAGTAATATTTTTCCATTTCTGCGGATAAACACATCTTTTTCAAGGGATACAAAACAACTGATCCTCAATTGAATTTTTTAATTGCCTTCTTGGCATTTTCATGGGACTCATCCAAAACCAAAGCCTGCTGATATGCAAACAATGCAGCTTCGTGATCCAATTTCAATTCATAAATCATACCCATACGCCAATAGGCGTCAGCATCTGTAGGTTGATCATCATCTGTTGATTTGATAATAAACTCTTTAAAACAATCTATACCCCTGTCCAGTTGCTGTTCAGAAAAGATAGACGTTCGGCCCAATTGATAGAGTGCTGAGAGGTCATCAGGATGTTTTTTGATACACTCTTCAAAGATCCTGAAGGCCTTGTCAAAAAATTTTTGATCCTGATACATCATACCCAAATTGTAAGAATATTGCACATCTTCCGGATAATCTGTTATCAAAGTTTTATATAGATGCTCACATTTATCCCATTCTTTATTTTTAGCATATACAGCAAGAAATGCTTCACGCCCTCGTTTTTCATCTAATTTTTCGATAGCCTGAGCCTGTTCTAAAGCCTTTTCAGTACTTCCGCCAAACAAGCCGGGGGCAAATGTATAGTATTGTACCAAAAAAAACCTGGCATCAATAAAAGTAGGATTTAGCGCAACAGCTTGCAGAGCCGCTTTCTTTGCTTTCTTTGCCAGACCGGCTTTTTTTAATATTCCCGCATTTCCTGCCCTTTGACCCGATGCCATTGCAAGCCAGTAGTGGTAATTTGCAACATCATCTTTAACATCAATACTCTTTTCAAAACATTTCAAAGCTTTCTTATAATCTTCTTCGATAAATGCAATACGGCCGAGATAGTACCTGGCTTCATGACATTTCTTATCAGATTTAATGGATTCATTAAACACTTTTCTTGCATTCTCATAGTCCTCAGCATTAAAAAGGCCTATACCTTTGCTTAGAAGCACAGTATCGTCTGCCCAAACAGTATGTATACTACAAATACACAAGCATAGAAAAAGCAATTTTGTAACAGTTTTCATAATACCTCCAATAATAAATCATGACTTTCTATCTACCATATTGTACACTACAGGAATCACAATTAAAGTCAGCATGGTTGAAACAAGAAGTCCACCTATCACAGTTATTGCCATAGGCGCACGAACCTCTGCACCTTCACCAACACCCAGTGCCATTGGCAACAAGCCAAGAGCCGTTGTCAGAGTTGTCATTAAAATTGGCCTGAGACGTGAACGCCCACCTTCTATAAGCGCATCTCTTTTATTCATGCCGCCGGCTCGCAACCCGTTTACTTTATCAATAAGCACAATAGCATTATTAACAACAATACCTGCCAGTAAAATAGCACCTATAAAAACAACTACACTCAATTCTGCTCCGGTGATCCACAATGCCAATACCGCTCCTATCAGTGCAAGAGGAATTGTCATTAATATTACCAATGGATGTAAAAATGATTCAAATTGAGAGGCCATCACAAGATAAACCAGAAACACGGCTAGAATAAGAGCACTTTTCAATGAATTAAAGGAGACGGACATCTCTTCATTCTGACCTGCAAGACGGACATCTACTTCTGTTGGCAAGCTAAGGCCATCCAATAGTGCTTCGACTTCTTCAGCAGCAGCACCCAGGTCTCCAAACGCCAGATTTGCCGAGACCAGGGCCACACGTTCCTGATTAATCCGCCTGATCTCTCCCGGGCCAATATCTTCTATTACGTCAGCTACGGCATCTAAAGTCACCGGTCTGGGACTTTGAGGATTGATAATGAGGCTGCGAATTTTTGCAACACTATTACGATCATCCTCTATATTGCGCACGCGAATATCAATTTTACGATCCCGCCAGGAATAACGTGTAGGAACATCGCCTCGAACCTTGGAGACCACGACATTGGCGATTTCATGTACAGCAAGTCCCAATGACGCCGCTCTTTCTCTGTCAAAGCGGATCTGTATCTCGGGATGACCACTGAGCATTGTCGATTTAACATCCACAAATCTTTGAGATCTCGATAGAAGATTGGTAATTTCCCTGGAAATTTGTGTAAGTTGCACAAGATTATAACCTGCAATCTCTATTTCAACGGGTGTTTTAAACGTAAACAACGTTGGCCGTGACATTTTATAAATAACTCCGGGCCAACGGCGTATCATGCCTCTGAAATCTTCCATAATTTTGGCTTCAGTTCCGGCTCCGGTCCCTTTCCGCATAAGAACATTCAATGTCCCCCAGTTCTCACCTCCCTGATCAGGATTTGCATCCATTCGATTCCCTGAGCCAGCCACTGCAAAAGTTAAATCAAGACCATCCATCTCCAGGGCCTGCATCTGCACAGCCTGCAAAACACCATCTGTTCTGTCCAAAGGAGAGCCGGCGGGAAGTTTGAATTCTACATCAAAACTACCTTGTGATAATTGAGGAATCAATTCCCTACCCAATGTAGATGCTACAAGCAAAGACACAATGAAAAGTATCATTGCCGCTACAACTATAATACCCGACCTGCCCATTGCAATACCAAGCCAACGCGGATACGCTATCTCCAGGCGCTTATATATGGCATCAAATCCAACAAGCAGGGGGCGAAATACTCTTGCCAAAATCCCACCAATACCCTTGAATACCACACCTATTAGACGAATGAATAATGATGGTAACTTATAATACCAAAATGTATGAACGGCCTGAGCCCAACGCCCAATCTTCCTGCGTGGCGTTTTTAGATTCCTGGGCGGCAATTTTTCTTTTTTCCTTCCCTGCATGGATGCCAGCATTGGAATTAGTGTAACAGCAACAACCAGGGATGCCAGCAATGCAAAAGTGACAGTTAAGGCTTGATCACGAAACAGTTGACCTGCTATACCCTTTACAAAAACCAGAGGGAAGAAAACTGCCACAGTTGTCAAAGTTGATGCAATAACAGCCATTCCAACTTCACTGGCACCATCACGTGCCGCCTCCGCACCGGACTTACCTCTCTCTCTGTGCTTTGCAATATTCTCAAGTACGACAATGGAATTATCCAGAAGCATGCCAATACCCAGAGCAATACCTCCCAGCGACATGATATTCAATGTCAGATCAGCTCCGTACATAAGATTAAAAGTTGCAATTACAGACACAGGTATTGACATGGAAATAATTATGGTAGCCCAAATATCTCTCAAGAAAAAATAGAGAATAAATACTGCAAGCAAGCCGCCTATTAAACCTGCTTGAATTACATCGTCAACAGCTTGTGTAATAAATGTAGACTGATCTATAACTTTTCTCAGACGCGTATGCTGCGGCAGCCTGCCTTGCACAATTGAAATGCGGCGCTCTACAGCCCGGGCTACTGCCACAGTATTTGCATCACCCTCTTTGTATATTGCTATTTCCACTGACTCACGTCCATCAAGCCGGGTTACAGCCTCACGTTCTTTATACCCCTGACGAATTTCTGCAATATCCCGCAGATGTATGGACTTACCACCCGGTGCAGCCACAACAACACCCGCTATCTCTTCAACTGTCCGGAACTCATTTAAAGTCCTTACAAGATATTGCCGAGATCCCTCCTTTAAACGGCCACCCGAAAGATTTACATTCTCAGCTGCAAGCTGTGCCGCAACGTGACTTATAGACAAATTCAATTGTGCCGCTTTAGCCTGATCAACACATATCTGAATCTCTTCTTCAAGGCCGCCTGAAACCTTTACAGCCGCCACACCCAGAGCCACTTCAAGTTCTTTTTTGATCTCTTCTTCTGCAAATCTGCGTAATTCTTTCAACGCATCCTCATCAAAATCATTATCTTCTTCACCTGTCCTGTAAAAACCATACCTCATGATGGGATCTAATGAAGGATCAAAACGCAATATAGTTGGCCTTGGAACATCCAGCGGAAGAATTAAAGCATCCAATTTTTCACGCACATCCAGACCGGCATAGTCCATCTTTACGCCCCATTCAAACTCCAGCAATACATCAGACTGCCCGGATCTGGAAATTGAACTTACTCGTTTCACACCTTTGACAATACCCAGGGCCTCTTCAATAGGCTTGGATATAAGATTTTCTATCTCAACCGGTGCTGCACCCTTGTATTCCGTTCGTATTGTCAGCGTAGGATATGAAAGATCCGGCAGCAGATTAATCTTCAATCTGAAAAATGAGACCAGACCAAATAGGGCCACTGCCATAGTAAACATGGCAATTGTGACCCGACGGCGAGTGGCTGTATCTATAAGCTTCATAGGTTATCCGCTTTATATTAATTTAATAACAAACTTTTTGAATTACCCACTGCTTCTACCAGGGTTGAATCCATAATACCTGATTTGCCTATAGTGACAATTAAATCACCGGCATCCAGGCCATGCAACACTTCCACATTTACAGTATTCATGTAACCAAGCGTAACAACACGTTCAAAGGCCATACTGTCTCTGACCACAAAAACCCTGGTCTCTCTATCTTCTCTCAAAATAGCTGATTTTGGTGCCAAAATCGCCCCCTTACGTACATCCTGAATAATGTTGACACGTGTAAACATACCGGGTTTCAGTTCACCGGATCGATCATCTATGCTAATAGTAACTTTCACTGTTCCGGAAGAGGGATCCACAATAGGACTAATTCTGATGATTCTACCTTTGAAAGATCTGCCAGGCAGGGCACTGGGCATGACATCGGCAACGTGCCCTTTCTCAAGCTGATTCATCCTTGCCTCAGGAACATGTAATATTGCCAATAACGGATCAAGATCTGTAATTTGAAATATCGATTGAACAGTAGTAACCATATTACCTGTCTTAATCATACGATTCGAAACAACGCCTCCGATAGGAGAGCGAATTGCCGTATATTCCAGCTCCAATCGTGCCAATTCATATGTGGCTTTTTGTACTTCAAAGTCAGTTTTAGACTGCTGGAATGCTTCAGCACTGATCAAATTCTTTTTAAACAGCTTCTCATCCCGCAATATTTGATTCTGCAACTTTTCAAAAGAGGCTCTGGCCTGTGCTACCTGTACTGCAATCTTCTCATCATCAAGACGTGCCAACACCTGACCCGGTTTAACATAGTCACCCTCTTCAACTAATATGTCTTTTACTATACCACCTGTCTTTGGAACGATTGCCGTCTCTTCCAATGCCTCAAGAATTGCCGTTCCTGAAAAATGTGCAGCAATATCACCTTTAAACACCCTGGCCAGTTCAACAGGAATAGTTATGTTTTTTTCAGTATCTGTGGCCGCTCCCGAAGAACCACCGCATCCACTTAAAATCAAACCAGCCACATAGATCATTATTAAAAGCAGAGCCTGTTTATAATAACGCATTTTTCAATCCTCCTTATAAACTAATATACATTTCCTCATCAAATCGGACAGAGGAAAGAGTATAATGTTTCATATATCTCAATATTCCTTATACAACCCTTTAAGCAAAGGCCATACCATCGCATATTTGAGGGTAAATTAGAAATTCAACTATCATCACTGTTACAATATGACACAGTCAGAGTGTCACACCTGTAGACAGATGACATAGTGGATACGCAAAAGAATAAAATTATCCTTATCAATATTACTTAAAAAAGGTTTATTGGCGAGATTAACAGAGATCTACTGGATAGAAAAAGATGATGTACACGCATAAAACAAATAGAGCATATTTTCTTTAATCGGATAATAAAAAACCCCGGCACAATACAATGTGCCAGGGTATAAAGCAGAATGATCTTAAAACATCAATTTTTTACGGAATACGCATAAAAAAAACCGGTCTTCAATGAAAACCGGTTTATTAGACAAGAACTATTATCTATTGATTTCGTTGCACATTCACGGCTTGAAGACCCTTGGGGCCTTCTTCAACATCGAATTCGACAGATTCTCCTTCTAATAGATCCTTGAATCCATCACCGGCGATTGCTTTGTAATGTACAAATACATCTTCGCCTTCTTCACGTTGAATGAAACCAAAACCTTTGGTTTTGTTGAACCACTTGACGGTACCGCGTTCCATGGACTCGTCCCTTTCCTCAAATATTAATTGCCGCGATGGCATATAGTGGAACCCGATGATCCGGTTTAATACACAATGAAACAAGATAGAGTACTGCTATAAAGTTATATTGGCCGGTAAACCGACACCCCAAAATACCGGGGTACTACCATGTATCAAAAATAAAAAAAACCCAGGTGTTCCACCCTGACATTCCGAATATACACGTTGTTTGTATATGATGCAAGCCGAATCTTAAAAAAATGGCATAAATGTGTAAAAAAACCGATATTTGACACTATAAATCTTATTTTTTAAAAAAACCACTCATTTTATTCATAGCATTAAGCATAGTTGTTTATTAAATTAAATCAACCATGCGTCCATGGTGCGTTGCCTCTCCCCTTGCACATCGGAATGTCTATGATTAGAATCAGAACAACATCTTTAGCCATCATCATGCTTATATCCAGCCTGCTGCCCGCACAAACCGCAGTAGACAGCCTGAAGGCCCTGCTGCCAGTAATAAAAGGACGCCACAGAGTGGATGTCCTGAATGAACTTGCCTATAAAACCATAAGAAGCCACAAAGACACATCCCTGGCATATGCAATGCAGGCACTTAACCTGGCACAAAAACTTGGTGATCAAGAGAGAGAAGCCTGGTCGAACTATTATATAGGTGTATGCTATTGGAGTAATAAGGATTACAACTCAGCTGAAGCATTTATGTTTAAATCGCTTAAGTTTTTTCAAGATAGAAATAAGCCAGTCAGCATCATTAAAGTAAAAAGCATGCTTGGTAACCTGTACAAAAGAAAAGGAGACTATGAACAGGCCTTAGCACTATACAGTCAATGCATTGATCTGCTGGATGAAAATCCGAATGCCAGTGAAGCTGCAACAATTCATATATGGGCTGGTATATGCGCTGACCGTTTAGGCAATCACCAGCAAGCCATTGACTATTTCCGGAGAGCCCTGTCTCTGCATAAAAGCATTGACAATAAAAAGGGCATGGCCAGAGCCTACAATAACATTGGCATTGTTGAAACAGCCAACCATTTAGGCATGCTTTACATTATTTTGAACAACTATCAACAGGCTGAAACCTTTCTCGGTCGAGCCAGGGCATTGGCCCAGTCACTGAACATGAAAGACCGACTGCTCTATAATTATGAAGGCATGCACCGGCTTGCCGTTGCTCAACGCCATTGGACCAAGGTACAGTTGTATTTTGAAAAATATCAAAAACTGAAAGACGATATCTATTCTGATAAGAGTGCCAGGGCGATTGCCGACATTGAAACCCGGTATAAACTGGAGAGCAAGCAGCGTGAAATTGAGTTATTAAAGAGAGATAACACCATTCAAACGCAATTATCAGGCACTCGTCTACTCGCTGAAAGTATCGATGATTTAACAAAGGACGAAATCCGCACAATAGCAATAGAGATGGGTGACAGCACAAAAAACTTTTACGAACTCCTTAAAAATCTACTGACCTGGTCAATGACACAGATGGGCCGCATAGACTTCAATCCAACCTATATAGCCCTTCAAGCCATGATAGTGCAAAACGTAAAACTATTGCAGCCCATGGCTCAAAAGAAAAAGATAACCCTCTCCTGCCAGGCAAATGAAAAACTGCCGGTCTGTGCTGATATCAATATGATTCAATCGGTTATTCAAAACTTAATCAGCAATGCCATTAAATTCACACAAATAGGTGGCCAAGTGGAAATTATGGCCAAGAGTAAGAATAAATTAACTACGGTTACAATCAGAGATACCGGGGTTGGCATTTCACCGAAAAAGATGGATAAACTATTCCATCTGGACCAGCATATCACCACTGCCGGAACTGGAAATGAAAAAGGGACAGGCCTGGGATTAATACTATGCAAAGAATTTATTGAAAAGCATAAGGGAAGCATTAAAATCGAAAGCAGTGGGCAAATGGGCCAAGGTACTGTTGTGGAGTTTACACTGCCCTCTTATTCGGTTAATACTCAAATATAACCATCATCAAGCTGATATGAATCCATATCCAAAAAAATCAACAAAAAAAGCCCCTGGGCAATTTAGCGTCGGGGACTTTTTATGTTGTCGCTTTTCTTAATCACTTTATCGAATTTTGAATCAATATGCTGCACAAACCAGACGTCAATCATACTTTGCCCAGTTTAGCGACGAGCGACTATTACATTAACAACCACTGGTGTAGTATATGCCATACGAAAAAACGTGATATGTAATTATCACGGCCACCCGCCGTGAAAATTACAAACGCTGATTAACTAGTTCAGAATCCAGCTGCAACACCGTTATTCATAAACATATTCTGTTGGGCCATTTGCCTTTCCTGTTCTTTCTCTTTATTTCTCTTGTGCATCAAATAACCAAACATTATAGTTTCTTTACCGGGGACGTTCAAATAATAATTTTTAACTATTCTGTGCTTATCAAATTCGATTACCAGAGTATTACCAATCCTCTTAACTTCATCAGTGTCCTCAAATACATATTCTTCTTTAGTATATGTGAGAACGATATTTCCATTTATTGCACCTTTTCTCCATGGTTCACCGAAAAGTTCAATAATTTCTTGATATGTAGTCTGTTCAATTTGTATTAATTTGATATTGGCAACAGGGAACTCGGTACCAATTTTATATGTCGTTGCACATCCGATGATTACCGAAATAAAAATGACCAAGGCAAGTAATTGAATAAATTTTTTCATTTGAAACTCCTTGTTTTGAACAACTAACAATTATTTTTGCGGAGTACCAACAATTATTGCCGAACACCGCACTCAATCTATAAGATTGGTCTGCGGACCATCTTACAAACTTTCATCTATCTGATAAATATAGAAACGCATGGATCGTTTTGTATCAACAAGATAAATTCTGTCTTCAATAATCTTCACGCCATCTACAGAATGATCCAGGGGATATCTGTAAAGTAATTCTCCATCAGAGCTGAACAGTTCAAGTACATAGAGATCTGTTTCATAACTGGTTGATTTGGTTGGAAGAATCGATCTTCCTGTTTTCTTATCATATCGAATTGTTTTCGGTGTCACCACACCATCAGTATAATTCCAGTCGCGTGCCATTGTTGCGACCCATATCCTCCCTGTCTCATCTACATCTATACCTGTCGAGATCAGTGTATACATATCCGGAGATTTATCTGTCACCTTTTCCTTTGGCAAAGGGCGTGATGCTGTAAAAACCAACTCCTGCTGCTTGTCAAATTTCAATATTTTGTTCTGAAAAAGAAAAACAACATAAGCATTTCCCTCTTTATCTGTTGTTGTCAGACAGCGATTCCCACCAGTTGAATAGGGAGGTTCTGAAAAGTAGCACCCCTGCCCAAATTTTCTGATAAGCTTTCCATCAGGTGTCAGAAGACGAAAAAGAGGCACATTGCCCTTTTTCAATCCACTCCCGATACTCAGCCCGGGTTCACGC
The DNA here is from genome assembly GCA_023139105.1 of bacterium. Taxonomy (GTDB): domain Bacteria; phylum Zhuqueibacterota; class QNDG01; order QNDG01; family JAGLOF01; genus JAGLOF01. The sequence goes on along the minus strand of JAGLOF010000074.1, from coordinate 4,424 downwards.
AGAACAATTCTATTATCCTTCAACAAACCAAATTCTATACTTATTGTATTAAGATTGATCACATTGATATATTCTCCTGCCGCAGAAAAAATTTGAATGCGCTGATTCCCGTTGTCACCCACATAAATCCTGTCATCATCAGAGATCTCTATACACTGCGCTTGAGAAAGCTCCCCGGGCCCCTGACCGCTACGGCCAAAACTCAATATAAACCTGCCTATGCAATCAAACTTTTTTACTTGCCCATTTCCGCTGTCCAGTACATATAGATTACCATGGGAATCTGAAGCAATGTCCTCCGGCTTATAAAACAGATAACTTTCATCATCAGATTCAATCAGGCCCAGATGATCTTGAAAGTTCAGGCCAACCATTGGATCGCCTTTCCATTTGGGCCGGCCATTTCTAACTGCCACCGCATTGGATTGAGCAAATATAGCACAATGAGATATCAACATACCGGTGATAATTATCGCTGTTTTAATTCTGTAGTAAGGTTGTCCAGTCATATAATCCTCATATGATTATTTCTTATTATGCTTCTTGTTTTTACATAAGTTAGACACCCGGTGATGTCGTAAAAAGAACGACAACCTGGGTCTGACCTTTTTCGATAGCCTCATTAACCACTATTTCAAATACTTATAATCAATGTGCTTGATTGGCTTCTCTTTTAAGAACTCTTTCCATTCTTTCTCTATTTCATCCAATGGGTGTAGTAATACTTGGGGAATTGACTCCATACCATGAGTCCATACCTTTCTATAATTATCAATTCCATACTTTTCTATTAAGTATTTGGTAAAACTACCAACTTGAGGATAAGTGATCAGATCATTTTTATTATAAAAATCTATCTTTAAATCGGCAATCGGTATCAATACACCTTTACTCATTAAGTAACTTACTAATTCATCTAATTTATATCCATGCCAAGAATCATCAGAACAGACCGCTAAACCCTCATTGAGCCATGGCTCAGTCCAACCCCATAAATTATATGAAATTATATGCATTAGTTCATGTGTAGTATTTGTCTTCAACTTTTCGGCGAAAACATCAAGCATGATATGACTCTTTACATATGCAGCACCATTTGATTCAAAACCAATAATTTCTTTCATTTTTTGCCGCGATTCCAGAAAAAAGGAGTGAATTTCATGATCATACTGCGTTATATGCAATATGCTTAAGGCATTATTCATGTTTAATTTTGACTGTGTAATTATTTGTTTGATATTCCTGCTGGCATAGCTGTTTTCCTCATAGTATAATATGGTGTTTCCAGCAATTACGTGCTTCCACTGAAAACTATCATGCTCCAAAATATCATTGACATTAAGTTCTGAATATTTCTTCATGTAGATTTTACTACAGCTTTGAAGAACACAGAGCAGTAAAAACAAACATAATACTGACAAATTTTTTATTGAATTTAGCATATAACCCCTTTATCCCTTTCCATCTCATTGAGTATTCTGAATCATTTTCATTTAATCCCATGAGGGAATAGAGATTACAAATTCACAACAATCAGCACCATTGAGTATTGATTGCTTAAGCTCAACTTCTACTGGCTTGTTAAATGCCGCTTGAAAAAACTGTCTGTTAAATGCAACAGAACATTGACAATAAATATCATTTTTGAATTTTACTTTTGATTGCTTAACCTGACCACAAAAACATTTATTATGCTTCCCAATAATCGTATTGCCATCAACCAATCTATATTCAAGTTCTCCCTCTTTTACCCCATATTTACTGATTTTGTCGAGAAACTCTTCTACTGATTTGGATTCATTCATTAACCTTCTTGCTGTTTTTCGTTGACCTTTTCCGCAACATTTTTCTCCGCAAGCATTCATTATTGTAATAGACTTAATCTTACCGAGTTCACTTTCCATGTTTTCAATTGAATTCTTCCACCATAATGCTTTTTTATCAGGTTTAAGTGAATTGTATTTGTCTGAATCTTGCATTATTTTTTTTAGAGTATCTTCACTTACTTCTTTTTCAAGTATTTTTGCAAATCTACCAATTCTTCCGGTTTTTGGAATATCAGATAAAGCTTCAGCTTGAAAATTATTCTTTGTTTTCATATTAATTATCCTATAACTTTTTCACTTCACTTATTCATTGATTAGTCGGTACGCTCTGCGTCCAACTACTTACCAATCCTTACAAACAGGAAACAACCCAACGAACCGAAGGCTGCGTTTGCATCCTGTGCAGTAAATTGTTAACGCATTTATTTTAAGTCAATGCCCCATACTTTCAAAAGCATCACTTAGTCCACGTCCTATTGTCATCCCAATTATAAAATCTATAATGAGGCCAGTCCCCATTAATATTCCAATATATTTAGCACTTCTGCTCATCTCAATCTTATCGATATTGTACAAAGATATTTTTTTAATTCTATTGAAGTCAGTAATTTCCACGTATGAGTATGTTGGCACTTTCAGCTGCTTCAATGCAACATCCAATTGATCAAGATTAACCTCACCCTTCGCCATGCTGGAAATTGAGAAAATCTCCTCAACTTTTAATTGAATCATTTCACTATTTTGCTCTGGTTTAACTAGTACAACCTCAAAATCAAAACCACACAATATCAGCTTCAAACTATAATTTTGTAACATTGCAATTTCAACTGTACTATCCAAATCCGGTAGATTTATTGATCCGGCAGATTGAAGGTATTCTTCATACATAGAGTGATAAGTTTTAACTGAATACAATCGTATTCCACGATAAAATCCTTCAAAAGTTTTTCGAGATAAATCTGTAATTTTTACTCTTTGACCACAATTAAGATTGGCTAACTTTTCCATTCGTGGATGTGCCTGAGAGTCTCTAGTAGCATGCTCAATGACATAACCCACTACTGGTAAACAAACAGAGCACCGCACAAAAAACATGCACAATAAAAAGGTGTAGAATAGCTTGGCCATAAATGAAAAATCGAGTTGCTGGCTAACTTGTTTTATACGCGTTAACCCGCATAATTGGTGTTGCAACAAGACACCGTCCCGAAGCTGCGTCAATTGTTGATCAAAATCCGACGGGTGACCATGATAATTAACAATCACTCGTGTGGCACGTGCCTTTAGGCCGTGCAAACTCATCAATTGAAAGTTTATTTTTCTTTTCTTTCTTATTGTTTTTTTGAATGATCGATCATGATTTTATTATAACTTATTATGCTGATAGTTTTAGCACGGCCTAAAGCATGCCCCGGTATGCTTTAAGCCGGGGGCACGTGCCACACGTATTTATTTTTCTATGTCACACTGGCCGGGACACCCGACGCCTAGAGCAACATTTCTGTTTTATGGGATTCCACTAAACACCCCAAAGTAGAATTAAAGAGCCGCGGTTCAGTCCACGTTCAGCATTTTGTTAGCAGATTTTTTTAATTACGCTACTTAATATAGAAAGAAAAAATCTTATTTTAAATTTTTGATTTTCTCAATTGCTTTTTCATTAAAATTTAACTTAATAAAATCAACAGAATTATCTAGAAAATTAGGTATTGCCAAAATTTGTGTTTCAGGAACAATATGAATATCTGCAGCACCTAAATGCCCACCAGAAACCAATTTAGGTTTGCCTTTGCATTCCAGACCTAAAGAGTACACTCCTTTGCTCCAACAACCAATATAAAAGGTGCCAGTTTTGTCTTTAGCTATTCCGTCGACGTAATTACCTTCTTCAAATCTTGACCATATTTTTTTACCAGTTGAATCATATGTGGCAATTATATCTTTTCCCCATCTAAAACCAACATATATTAACTCCGTTTCTTTTTCCCAATATAGACCATTTGGTGAATCATCATGCGTTTCGATAAAAATCTCATATTTATCATTTTTTAAATTAATCCTATAAATTTTGTTTTGTTCAGAATCGCTTACATATAAATAATTATTATCGGAGGTAATATCATTTAGAAATGTAGCGCCTTTTATTTTAATGTTTTTGATGTGGCTGTCTGTTTTCAAATCATAAACAACAACCTGATTTGTGCAGGCACTATATAGTTTACTATCCTTTATAAATAGTCCTCTCGGTAACTTACAAATGTCTTCTGAAAATTTTGTAATATTCCATAATGAATCAATTTCTGAAATGTAATTTCCTTCTTTGTTAGATACCAAAAATCGTTGTTTTGACTTATCAAATACTATGCTTTCTGGAGTTATAAAATGTTGGCTTTGCACAGATGAATATGCTATTAAAAAGTTAAATAAAAAAATGGTCCACATTCTCATGATTTTTCCTCCATTATGACTGAATAATTACAAATAATGCTGCTAACCCGTAAACCCCGCAGTCAGCCAAAATTGGCTTGATTGTGGGATGATTTTTTTTAAAATGAAGCATAGAGAGGCCCTACCAAGGCACAATCTTTTATTAAAAGA
>JAGLOF010000073.1 GCA_023139105.1 bacterium | reverse complement strand
ACTGCGCCCAAAGCATGAGCCTTCTCATGGCATAAGCGAATAGCTCTCATAACCTCATCCCAACTACCCTCAATATTCGTCCCATAGCCATGAAGATGGGGCTTCAGTCCGACTTCATCAAATATTTTTTCAAATTCTGCCACATAGGGTGATAGCGATAATCCCACATCCAGGGGAATAATACAGACATCAGCGATTACATACATGATATATTTCCTTTGTTTTATGGATATCCACTCTTTAACGTCTTTACCTTTAAAAAGATCTGTTGACTTTACACCATTTCGAAACCTAACAGCCCGTCGGACTTACGTCAATATTGTCCTGTTTTTGATCTTTTTCCCCTATTCTGCGTTGCTCAATCGTTACATAAAGACCTTTATGCGCCTCAATCGCGCCTTGAATAGGAAAAAAATCTCTAAAAACATACCTAATAGCCTTAAGTCCGACAGGCTGCTAGTCACGCTTGAGAGTATCCACAGGATTCAAACGAGAGGTCTTGATCAATTTGAAACCCACAGAAAAACAAAGAATCAACATTGTAGAAAACAATGCTGCCAAAAAACTGATTCCATTCATATTAATGCGATATGCAAAATCACTGAGAAATTCTTTTCCCCAGGTAATACCCAGAGGCAGTGCAACAACATTGGCCAGCAGAATCCACTTAAGATAACTGCCACCAATTAGAGCGACCAATTCATTCGCTCTGGCACCCAACACTTTGTGGATACCCACTTCACGAACCCGCTGTTCCAGCATAAAAGCAGCCAGGCCATAAAGCCCCAAACCAGAAATTATTGCTGTAATCAGAGCAATAGCAATCCCTATCTGCATCACCTGTCTTTCATCTTCAATACCTATTTGCCACTCATCCGACATGAAAGAAAGACTCACTTCGCACTCAGGAATTGCCTTGTTCACAACTTCTCGGATAGCGGCTAGTCCAGAGGCATTCTGCCCATCCCCCGGTTTAACAATCAAATATCGTAAAACCTCTTGCCCGGGTGGCAATGATGTGGTCAGGACAAGGGGGTCAATATCCCAACGCAAAGGGGCATAATGAAAATCAGCAACCACTCCTACTACCACATTGCTTTTCATCACCTCGTCTCCTGTGTGATACTCGATCACCATCCCTGTTTCTACGGCAATCCCCTCTTCAAAAGAGTGTCTGGCTATATCATTAAGAATGACCTCCGGCTGGCCATCTCCCGGAGAAAAACCATCTCCCTCCAATAAATTCATATTCATCATCTTGAGATAATCAGCATCACAATAAATAATATTCAGATAACCACCCTGAAGATAGACATCAAATTCTGAGGCATCGCCAAATGGCTCAGGATAGACATTGCCTAAAGAATTTAAAGATGTTGGTGTATTGGAAGCACAGGCCACACCCACAATACAATCCTTTGCAAGTAATTGATCCTTGATTGATGTAAATTTTGAATTACTCAGAGGCATATTCAGTTCAATGCTGATTCGATCTTCCAAATCAGCACCAATATCCGTCTTGCCCATATAATGAATTTGTCTCAACATCACAAAACCAGTGCCTATAAAATAAGATGAGACAGTGAATTGAAGGATCACTAATATTTTTCCCAATACCAGTGTAGAGCGACTTGAATAGGCACTTCGCCCGCCCAGTACAGCGACAGGGCGCTGTCGAGAAAGAATCACAGCCGGATACCATCCGGAAAAAAATCCTGTGAGAAGTGTCAGGCCTAAAGCAACAACTATGAAACGAATATTCAGTAGCCCCATTATTGAAAGATGTATACCGGCATGGGCATTGACCCAGTCCATTAGTCCCAAAACTAGCAGAAGCCCCAATATCAGTCCCCCTACTGTGAAGCCTATGGATTCACCAATAAACTGGACGAAAAGTTGTTGACGTGATGCACCGAAGACTTTGCGTACGCCTACTTCACGGTAGCGTTTCATGGATCTGGCAATCGACAGATTGATAAAATTAAATATAGCAATAGCCAGGATCACCACTGCCATCATCGAATAAAAGTGCATATTCTTTCTTGCTCCATAACCACTTAGTATGCTGATCATTGACCTTAACCATATTTTGCGTTTTTGAGCGATCTGTGCAGGATAGTGGTTCTCTTGAAAACCATCAAGCTTTTCTTCAAATAAATGGCGATCGACAAAGGAAGCAAGGCGGATGAAAGTCTCACTGCGGCCGATATCATCTATAAAAGACAACCTTCCGGAAGATGTCCATTCCGGGCCATATGCGGCCAATATACCATACTCTACATAGGAATTTGCGGGCGCATCTTCCAACACAGCTGTAACGGTAAATACTTTTGGCTCTTCTTCACCTTCTACTGTCCACATAAGCGTCTGCCCGACAGGATCAGCTTCCCCAAAATACTTTTGAGAGATGCTTTCACTGATGACAATCTGGCCGGGCTCATTAAGAGCTCCGTGAATGTTGCCTTTTATGACTTTAAAATTGAAAAGAGTGAAAAATGAAGGATCTGTCAAATTTATATTAGTCTCACCAATTTTTCTTTCTCCGATGTGAACCCAAATTTTCCCCGGCCATATCATTCGAACAGCCTCTTCCACTTCCGGATACTGATTGACTAAAGCGGGTCCAACCGTGCAGGGTACCGTATTAAAAGATTTCCAGCGGGTTCGCATAAAGACTTTGGAGTCAACACGATAAATTTGCTCAGCATGATTATGAAAGCGATTATGAGATAGTTCAAACTCAACATACAGAAGTGTCATAATGCAGGCTGCCAGACCAATGGATAAGCAGAGCATATTTATTGCTGAGAATAGTTTTTGTTTCTGCATATAACGCATGGCCATTTTCAAATAACTCTTCAGCATGGTAAAACTCCATTCCATCTTTTCTTGCATGATCGGGAAGGTCATAATAAGTATCTGTCGGTAAATCCAATAAAGTGCCGATAACCGGTTCTGGTGGACCGCCTGATCCAGAAAGCCATCTTCAAAATCCTGAATTGCTCCTTCCCTGGTTTCATGAGGAATCATCTTTGTCAGAAGATGATGAATCCATCGGGGCAATGTATGGTCAGATTGCATTTGCAGATTATCCTTTATTAGAGAATGAGGATACAGGGCCCCACATGGCCGCATGCACTGCTTCCATTTCTTGCAGGGCCTGAACACCGGGTTCGCGCAGCTTGTAGAGTATCTTGCTCCGCCCGCCCCGTTCATTCACCGGATCACTGTTGTAAGACGCCACCAAACCATCACGCACCAGTTTGGCCAGGGGCGCGTAAATGGCCCCAAAGGGAATGGAGATTCCCGCCTGGGTTTTGATATAGTCACGAATAGTCACTCCGTAGGCATTCTCTTCAAGTGACCGGATGGCCAGTAAAATCAATTCATCTTTTCTGGATAACAGTTTCATGCATACCTCCTTTGAGTAACTATACGAAATGTGTACATATAGGTTTCAGGATTTCTACACATTTCAGATACAAATGAAAAATAGTCCTAATGTGCTCACAACTTTTGGGTGCTTAAACTGCAACATTTACAGTTTTCAATACGCCACTAAAATGAAGAATAAGAGAGAATATATTATTTTTCTTAATACATCAGCCAGCCGCTCTGCCTCTGGGCGTCTTTTGAGCTTGGGATACACAGAATACACAACTCCAAGCCTTATACAAAAGGATTCATGCTGCTGCCCAAGTGGATGGCTGTTGGGATGTTGGTGGGTGTGTTGGGAGTATTTATTATTTGTTAACAAATTTTAAGTTTTTTCTTGGATTTTAAGTATAGTTTTTATTAGTTTAAACCATATGACTAAGTATATCGTATAAAATATTGTTAAAGCTTTGGTTCTTGGAACCGATACTATAATAGTAATTTGAGAGTAATGGAGAGATTCCCCTTTTGTCTAAGTCAGGGGTGGCTTTGAAAAAAGGTATGGGGCGGGGGCATGAAATATAAATTTAAAGAAGAAAAAACTACACAGGCTGTAGCCAAGTTGCTTGAATTGAATGGCGGCAGAATGAACTATATGAAACTTATCAAGCTTCTTTATCTGATTGATCGAGAAGCTTTAATTTCGTGGGGTTATTCAATTTCGTTCGATAATTATTGCTCTATGGATCGGGGGCCAATATTAAGCACTACTTATAGTTTAATTATTGAAGAAAAAAAACCTGGCCATAATAGTTATTGGACTGATCATATTTCTGAACCAGCACATTATGAGGTTCATGTAAAAAAGAATCCAAGCGTAGGTCGATTATCTGAAGCTGAACTAGATTTAATAACACGAATTTCAGTAGAATATTATGATAAAAATCAATGGGATATGGTAGATATTGTACATGGTTTACCTGAATGGGAAAATCCTAATGGTTCCTCACTTCCAATTCCGATTGAGCGAATACTAGAACATGGTAAGTACACACCTAAAGAAATATATGAAGTCCGTCAAACGATGGACGCCTCTTCATTTTTAGAAGAACTTAAATAGTTAAGTATGGGCTGCCAATATCGTGCAGGATCTACATTTTTTATGCCCAAAGGTCAGGCTGAAAGAGAACCTCACCTTTGGGTTTTATTATGTGATCCTGTAGGTGATCCCCCCTTCGGACTTCTTGCTCGAATTAGAACAGCACGGGATGGTTATGATAGAACCTGTGTACTAGATGAATGTGATCTTGATTTTATTGATCATGAGTCAATAATTGAATACGCGCTTGCAGACGTTATTAATCTTGATAAACTTGCAAATCTTGTAAAAAACTATGTTGCCGAGCCCAAAGAGCAAGTGAAAGAATCTGTTTTGACTCGAATAAGAGCAGGTATTTTGATATCAAACCATATAAATTTGGATGCCCGTAAATTTTACCGAGAAAAAGTATTAAAGCTTCATGAAGTGCCCCAACGATAAAAGGCAGTAATATTCAGTAATCTTTACAGCCATCCAAATTGTTCGTCCTGTTTGATGTTTTTTGCTTTATATGAATAATTATGGGATTTGAATCTCGGCAGGGCTGTTAAATGCTGTAGATTAACTATAAAAAAAGGGCTCCACCAAGGAGCCCTCATTAAAATCTATAAAGCTAAAACTATTTGATCCCCAACTTTTTCCGCAATTTTTTGGGTATACCTTTTTTGTGCACCATGAAAGCTGTGGTTTTTATAAGGAAAAAAGTACGGGACATATATAAATGACCACCATGGATACGATCAGAACCCCATGAATTTTTAATAAGATAGTATTTGTTGCCTTTTTGATCTTTAGCAACACCACGCAGATGCATGAGATGATCATCAGTTGACTGGAAGTTGTCATAGGTTTCCTGACGCAGCTCAACTGTGGGTTCAACTTCTTCTACAATCTCTTCCAGCTCTTTTATATCATCTTTGGCAATTATGGCCACGCCGTGTGTTTTGGAATCAAAATGTTTTTCACTGACATCACCGTCCCATGATATGGAATAGCCGTTCTTTATCGCATGATCGGCTATGCTTTCCAGATCTTCCATGCTGACATTATAGTAGAGAGAATGAGACCAGTTGTCTGGCACGTCCAGAAGTACTTTTTCATACATGGGAAGATGTGCCATTGACGTTATCTCAATATAGTCGTCAGCATTGATCTTGGCCAGATTTTTGGCAAATTGATGAGGTGTGTAAGATACACCTTCATATTCAAAAAATTCCGGAGACTTCCCTAAGTAGACATCAATAGCCGCTTCAAAAGCCTGTTTCCAGACCTTGGTGGGACGTCGGGACTTGATAACAGCATCAACCATGCCGGTTAACACTCTTACCATTTCACCATGACTATGACGTTCTTCATCAACAATCAGACCGTCATAGACACTGTTGGGCACCATGCCCCATTTGCGGATCTGGTCTGTGACATCGTGGGCCTGCCCACCTTGGGAGAAATTCCCCATACCGTGTAGGCGAACATAACGATCGGCCTTGTCCGTATAGGCATGACGGGGGAAAAACATCTCAGAAAGATCAATCTCTTTTCCTGTGAGGCGGATAATTTCTGATTCCAGAAAACTGGTAGTGGCAAAGCTCCAGCACGTACCTGTGCTGCCCTGACTGATGATATCCAAGGCAGGGATTTCTTTAATCATTGTAAATTGATAGACTGTATCTTTTTTTGCTTCTTTTTTTTCTGCATCCTGGGCCAGCGCGGGTATAGCCAAAGCCAGAATCAGCAGCAGTAATAAGACTTTTTTCATAAGTTTACCTCTATTCAACCGGCTTTTAAAGACCAAATTTTTCTTTGATGTCCTGGGGCAGAGCTTTTTTGTTGATCATCATGGCTGTCACATTGAGATTTACATAAGCTTTAGACATATAGAGATAGCCATCATATTTACGTTTTGAACCCCAGGAATTTTTGGTGTAGAAATAGACATTGCCACTTTGGTCTTTAGCCAGTCCAACCAGGTGCATTGCATGATCATCACCGGTGGTGAAGTTATCAAACAATTTCTGACGCATTGCCTGTGTAATCTCTTTCTCTTCTACAGGCTCTTCTGCATCTTTCAATGCATCTTTATCCGCAGGTACAACAGCATAGCCCTTTTTAGATGCAAAGTTTTTACTACTTGTGTCGCCACCATAGACCACGGTATAACCTTCACGGATGGAATGCTCGGCAATACGAGCCAGGTCTTCTACGGGAACGTTTAAATAATCATCATTCATGTACCAGTTATCGGGTACCTGAGCGGCACCGGTGGTGTAGAAGGGCAGATTAATATCTGACATTATTTCAACATAGTCGTCGGCATTTAAATCCAGGGATGCTGCAAATTCGAGAGGCGTAACTTCTTTTCCATGCACTTCTATTTTTTCAGGTGGTGTTCCCAGATAGATTTTCAAGGCTGCCTCAAAAGCAGATTTCCAAACCGGGGTTGGAGAGCTGCGACGGCCTTTGGCTACTCCGTCGACCATACCCTGAAGTACGCTGTGTATTTCACTGTGCTTATGTTTTTCCGGGTCTACGATATAGCCTGAGAAATCTTTATCTGTCATCAGCCCGTGATCACGCAGTTGATCGATAACATCGTGGCAGGCACCACCGGCCGGGAAATACGCGTGGCCATGCATGCGGACATAATGATCTGCTTTATCCAGATAGGTATTATAGACATTAAACATCTCAGAGAGTTCAACAGCGTGATGACCATTACGAATGATCTCTGATTCCAACATTGATGTTGTTGCAAAACTCCAACAGGTGCTGGTACGATCCTGGCTCTTGATGGGAGTGTGGTCCAGGACAATGTCGTTTGTGAATTGATAGACAGTATCTTTTTTTGCTTCTTTTTTCTCGGAATCCTGTGCCATAATCGGTAAGGCGATTGTTGTAATTAACATCAGGATAAGGGTGGTGTTTAATAGCGTGCGCATGAATATGTCCTCCATTTCATACATAAGTGTCAGGGTTCAGGTGTACAAGAAAATTATAGTTTTAAATGTACAAAATTTCACGCCTTTACGCAACTTTATCATTTCCCCAAAGCAGTACTGGTTTAACTATGATTATATTCATTGGGCAAATGGAAAAGCAACTTGTCAACAGGGGGTAGCGTAATGTATCTTATTAAAGAATTACAAATTTTATTTGAAATATCGTTTCAGTAGAATAATAACCACCGTTCCATACATTAATGCTAAAGAGAGGGCAATATTATGAAAAAATTAATTTTGTTACTGGCATTATCTTGTATTATTACAAGCGTTGTTTTTTCACAGGTTAAAGTAGGAAGGTATAAAATAGAACTGGACGATCCCATTGGAGATGTTCAGGAGAACGATGGAAAACCCGGCAAAGATGTGGTTCGTGTCTCTATTGTCAGCGATGGAGAGAATCTTCATATTATTGCTGAATTGAAAGAAAAAATAGCCTTTTATTTGAATGATCAAATGGCAGGCCCTGTAATAGAGATGCATTTTAATTCAGATAACAACAACGCTACCGGTGGTATAGCATTCTGGGGGAACGACAAGAAAGGTTTTGAGTATCAGGTGAATCTGGTCGCCTGTATCAAATACAAAGACGGAGGACTGGCCTGTCTGGGCTCCGTGGGTGGGGAGATTGAAGGCTTTATCTCTTCCTATAAAGTCTATGAATACGAACAAGATAAAAAGATGCCCAAGAATACAAATAATGCCCTTGATTCTACACAAAAGGATATTACTGGAAAGCTGGTGGAAATTACAATACCGTATAGCACAGTTGGAATCAAATCAGGCGGCAGAATGCGGATAGCAATACGGGAGTCCGATTCCTCTTTCGATGATAATAGTTATTTCCCTGAGGTGTTTTTTATAATTAAATAGAGACATTAAGAGCGTCTTTATAATGGAAAGATCTCGATTCCTTCTTCTTCCAAAAAACGCACTGTCTTGGAACAGAGCGGCGTAGAGGTCATAAGACTGACTTTCAGACCAGGCCTCTGCGACCGAATCGTATCAATCTTCTCCATGATCTTCTGCCCATCTGCCATGATGATGCGTGAACGTCTCTCCATGACCAGGGCCAGATGATTTTCATCTATTTGATGCAGAACAACATGGGCAGACAATCTATACTTTTTGGGATCAATAGAAAGGGTCTTCATGCAAACTCCTTAATGGACAAAATCGGTCAACACCATTAAGATAGGCATGCAGGTATAATTTGACAAGACCATTGAGATCAATGGAACAAAGGTCAGTCCCCTTGAAGTAACCGGTCAAATTCTATTTCCCAATTGGAAATTAAATGATGGAGAGGTGGATATTACCATCTTCAAGTCCATTATAGAAGGTGTAAAGGATGATAAAAAGATTCGCTATACAATTAATCTGTACGATAAATACTGTCCTGAAAGCGATACTAACTCCATGGCCCGGACCACTGGGTATACGGCAACTGTAGCACTGCGCATGATTGCCGAAGGCATCTACAAACATAAGGGCATTTCTCCACCGGAATTCATGGGCAAACATCCGGAATGTATTGCTTATATGCAAAAAGGCTTGCGGGAAAAGAATGTGTTTTGGAGGCTGACCAAAGACGTCCTGGAATAGCAGGTGATGTAACCAACAGGCCGACCTCCGTCATGGAGTTCGGCCGGACAATAATTGGCATTGCCTTAAGTATATTAATTTGATAGGTTGTTTCATGCTCATCAGGAGAACAAATCCATGAAACCCACATTGCATTTTCTCTCAGATTCACTTGCCCAACAAATTATTGATGAAGCTTTCCATACACTCTGCACTCTGGGCATTGAAATACAAGACAATACCCTGCTTTCCCTTCTGGCAGAGCGCGGCGCTACTGTTAAAAAAGAATCATCCCGCGTCATTTTCACTGAAGACATCATTAATAATGCATTGAAAGATGTACCATCAACCTTTTGCCTCTACGATATTCATGGCCATCAAACCCATGATTTCAGCCATGCTAATGTTCACTTTACGCCCGGCTCCTCAGCCCTCCATATAACCGACAAGGAGGGGATAAAACGCAAACCCATGACTGCTGACTATATCCAATACGTCAAACTCATGACGCGCATGGATCATATCGCCTCTCAAAGCACAGCATTTGTTCCGGATGATGTGAATGAACAGATTGCCGACAGTTATCGCCTCTACCTCAGCCTGATGTTCGGTAGCAAACCAGTGGTGACGGGCACCTTCTCAGAAAAATCTTTTGATATAATGAAATCAATGCAGATCGTAATTCGTGGTTCTGAGGTCGCGCTGGCAGAAAAGCCATTAACCATCTTCACATGCTGTCCCAATACACCTTTCAAGTGGACAGATGAGACCATTACAGTTTTAACCGCCTGCGCCAAAGCATCCATCCCTATTGAATTGGTCTCCGTTCCCATGACCGGCTTCATCTCACCTGTCACACTGGCAGGCACATTGATTCTGCATACAGTTGAGAATTTGAGTGGATTGATTCTCAGCCAGATAGTCAACCCCGGCACTCCAGTTCTCTATGGCGGTTGTGCCTCTGTTTACGATATGCGTCACAGCACCATGAGCATGGGTGCTGTGGAGTCTATGATGCTGGCTTGCGGATCTGCCCAGATTGGGCAGACATTAGGTCTGCCCACCCAGGCTTATATTGCACTCAGTGATTCGGCTCACTTAGACGCTCAGGCGGGCATGGAAACCGGCATGGGTGCAGTTATGGCTGCCACTGCCGGTATTAGCAACATCTCCGGCCCCGGCATTCATGATTTTCTCAACAGCTTCAGCCTGGAAAAACTCATACTCGATAACGAGAGCTGTGCCATGGCTTTACGTGCGGCCAAGGGCATAGAACCTAAAGAAGATTTTCCGGCCATACCCCTGTTTGAAGAACTCCTGAAAGAAACGCACCTGCTTATTTCCGACCATACCCGGCGGCACTTTAAAAAAGAAATTCTCTTCCCAGGTCCGGTGATTGACAGAAGCAATTCATTGACGCGCACCGCATCGCCACCTACACTAATGGAGAGAGCCCATTCAGAAGTACGACGCCATCTACACGCATATGAAGCACCGGCACTGGCAGAGGACAAACGTCAGGAACTCATGCGATTGATGAAAGCGGAAGCGGCCCGCCACGGACAAGAGCACCTTCCCAATTTCTCCGATACAGAATAGGATTATCATATCATGAATATACTTCAAAAGCTATCAGAAGCCATTCAGCAAGGTGATGACAGATTGGCCGCCTCAGCTACGCAAAAAGCCATTGAGCAACAACTCCAAGCTGCTGAGATCTTGAATAACGGTCTCATTGCCGGCATGGATATTATTGGGCAACGGTTCAGGGATATGGAAATTTTTCTGCCAGATGTCCTTATGGCTGCCAGAGCGATGCACGCCGGTATGGATGTTTTAAAGCCGCTTCTGTTACAGGCTGGTGTCGAAAGCAGGGGTAAAATCATATTGGGCACGGTAAAGGGAGATCTGCATGACATCGGCAAAAATCTGGTTGCCATCATGCTTAAAGGAGCCGGTTTTGAAATATTTGACCTGGGGGTCGATGTTGAGGCCGGCCGATTCATAGATGCAGCCGTAAAGGAGAAAGCCTCAATCATCGGACTATCCGCCCTGTTGACTACCACCATGCCGGCTATGAAAGAAATTATCGACCTGTTAAAAGAACGGGGCTTATCCGATCAAATCAAGATCATTGTGGGCGGTGCCCCCCTCTCACAGGAATCGGCCAATACCATGGGCGCAAATTCTTACGCCAAAGATGCGGCCTCTGCCGTTGAGACTATCAAAGCCATGATGGTCTAGCAGAGAACCGTTTGTGTGAAAGGAGTAATGCATGTCAGAAATTCTTGATAGATTGACAGCAGGTGAAATTTTGGTAGGAGATGGCGCCATGGGCAGTCTGCTCATTCAGCGCGGCCTGAAACAGGGGCAATGCCCCGAATTGCTTAATCAATCCAATCCAAAAATTCTTGAAGATATTGCCCGACTCTATTTTGAAGCCGGAGCCCAAATTGTTGAAACCAACACCTTTGGCGGTTCGCCTGCCAAACTGCACGCCTATGGCGTGGATGAGCAATGCGAAATACTGAACAGGTCAGCCGTTGAATGCGTCCGTAATGTGGTTGGTGGCAGAGCCTATATCGCTGGATCATGTGGTCCAACCGGACAGATGCTCAAACCCTATGGAACGGCAGAACCCCAGGACATCAGAACTGGTTTCAAACGGCAGATTGGCACCATGGCAGAAGGTGGAGCAGACCTGATCTGCATTGAGACCATGACCGATATTAACGAGGCTACACTGGCCATTGAAGCCGCCAAAGCCGTGGCCCCGGATCTGCCAATTATCGCTACTATGACATTTGACAAAACACCACGCGGGTACTTCACAATCATGGGTGTCAGCATCAAAGAGGCAGTCGAAAAATTGGTTGAAGCCGGCGCCGACATATTGGGCTCCAACTGCGGCAACGGCCTTGAGAATATGATTGAGATTGCCAGGGATTTTAAAAAACTTACCGATATGCCATTGCTCATTCAAGCTAATGCCGGCAAACCCGAATTGCGGGACGGCATTGTCTTTTACCCGGAAAGCCCGGCATTCTTTGCAGAGAAAGTTCCGGAACTCATTGATACCGGCGTCTCCATCATTGGCGGATGTTGCGGGACAGATCCGGAATACATTAAAACGATTAAATCAACCGTGAACCGCTATCTTCATAAATAGAACTATCGACGTCTCACTTGTTTAATGCCCATAAAACCTATAACCCAAAGGATGCCCTTGAAGACAGTGAATGGACAATCCCAACGAAGTCAACTGAGTCTCTTAATGTGTACGGCCCTGGTCATCGGAAATATGATAGGTTCCGGCATCTTCCTGCTTCCGGCATCCCTTGCACACTACGGCGGTATTAGCATTATTGCTTGGCTGTACACGGCCGCTGGCGCCGCCATCCTGGCTATCGTCTTCTCCAGGCTCAGTCGATTAATCTCCGGCTCTGGCGGGCCCTATGTCTACACCCATGCCGGGTTCGGCAAATTCCCCGGATTCCTGGTTGCATGGGGTTACTGGATCTCCACCTGGTGTGGCAATGCGGCCATCTCCACGGCCATGATCGCCTACTTGGGCATTTTCTTTCCCATACTGCGAACCAATCCCATATTGGCCTGTTTCATTGCCCTTGCTGTAGTATGGTTGCTTTCATGGATCAACATCAGAGGTATAAGACAGGCCGGATTTGTCCAAGTAATTACAACAGTGATGAAAATCATCCCGCTTCTGGCCATTGGATTTCTGGGTATTTTTCACATACGGCTTGAGCATTTCACCCCCTTTAACCTCAGTGGCACCTCCTCTTTCTCTGCCATTACAGGGGCTGCGGCCATTACGTTATGGGCTTTTTTAGGGCTTGAATCCGCCTCTATACCAGCAAACAATGTGAAAAGCCCCAAAACGACTATACCCCGGGCTACATTGATTGGAACCTTCACTGTTTCCATTATCTATATACTGGGCACGGTCGCGGTAATGGGCGTCATTCCCTTTGAAGAATTGGCCAATTCTTCAGCCCCTTTTGCCGATGCAGCCCGTATTTTTTGGGGGGACTGGGCAGCATATGCTGTTGCAGCCGGAGCCGTCATCTCCTGCTTTGGTGCCCTCAATGGATGGATTATGATGCAGGGACAGCTGCCTCTTGCCGCCGCAGCCGACGGCCTCTTTCCTCAATCCTTCAGTCGACTCTCTAAAAAAGGAACACCAATTTTTGGTATTATCTTTTCAAGTTTGCTCATGACACTTCTTCTGATCATGAATTTTACAAAAGGACTTGTAGAAAAATTTACCTTCATTATCATGCTGGCAACACTAGCAACCTTGGTTCCCTATCTATTCTGTAGCATTGCTGAATTAGCGGTAAGACTTAAACACAATGAGTTGCCCACTGGTCGCAGAATGATGTCTCTATTGTTTATTTCGATTTTTTCTCTGGCATACACACTCTGGGCTATTGCAGGACTGGGAACCAAAATCCTGATGTGGGGGCTCATCCTCCTGGCTTCCGGCATTCCGGTTTTTCTTTGGACTCAAAAGAATAAAACCCGTTAACTAATCTGTTAACGGGTTTTATATAAAAAAATCTGTTTCAATTATTAAAACTCATACTCCAGACCAAATATTGGTAACCTTGTCCATTGGGTAATGGCATCCTGACGTTGTTCTTTTGTGTTCCAGAAGTACTGAGCTATGTTCTTGCGAGCATAGACATTCCACACCGATAAGTATGCAACCAGGGTGGACCCGCCAATCTGAAAGCGACGGTCAACTCTAATATTCATGGAATGATATGTCGGATAACGGGATTCATTAATTAAAGAGCCATCCAACACCGCTCTGTTTTGTTCGGCAGATGCTGTAAGGTTCATAGGTGTATAGGGCGCGCCGCCTGCACCCATCCAGCGAATACTAAACTCCCACCTGGAATTGGGTTTATAACCACCTTCAACATTAAACACAAATTGATTGTCAAAGACTCTGTCTTTCCATACACCTTCCAGATCCTTATATTGACTCCGGAACCAGGCACCACTGATCATACCATAAATTTTATCTGCAAGCTTCTTCTGAAAGACGATCTCAACACCGTATGAACGTGCCTTTCCCTTAGATGAAAGAGCTCCATGACCCGTAAAAAAACCGTATTGATATACTATTTCATCTATGAGAAAAAGTCCGGGCTGCATAGCATCCATAGGAAATTGATCATAGGATTTAACATAACCTTCAACAGACAATCTAGTACTCTCTGAAAGCATATGCTCTATACCAATTACACCATGAACAGCTTTGGGCCAATCCAATTGAGCATTATCCGGTCTTTGGGCCAGAATCAAGGCTGGCAGTTCTTGATAGTACTGTCCACCTGCTCCATTCAAAGTGAAGCGGTCTGAAAACTTAAAAGAAAAAGCCGCTCGCGGAGAAAACACCGTCTGACCACTTAATTCAGACCAGTCACCGCGCCCGCCCAGGGTGATTGACAGACGATTAGTGGGGCGTAAACTCAATGAAACATGAGCTCCCAAGCGATTTCCCTTCAGATTTTTATTTAGAACCAGGGGCTCAATCACGCCTCCCGTTGCATCATGAGTACCGGCATATAGATTCTTATATTCATTGACTAAACGCTGGGCATCCAGCCCAAAGTCCATTGAAACTGCCTTATCAAGTCTAAAATGGCTTATATGTCTCAAAGAGATTTTTGATTCTTCTGAGTGATTATCCAACAACAAAGCTTTAGAACCTGTATCATAGAAAGTTTCATCAAAACTGTTGATTAAATAACTCAGTGTCGTAGTGGAGTATCCTTTATCTCTCCATAGTGCACGCCAGCCAAGACCGGTGGCACCCTGCAATAGGTCCTGATCACCATAATAGAGCATATCATTATCAGCCCCGGTCTCCTGATCACTGGTTGAATGATCATCACCCCATAACCATAAAGCATATATACGATGTGCCGGTGAGACATCCCAGAAAACCTTGCCCTGGAAATCACCGTAACGCGGCGCAACGGATGTACCTATATCAATGGCATCAACTATTAAATCAAGATAGCTGCGCCGCACAGAAAACATCCACGCACCTTTTCCCCCGGGAAGTGGACCTTCAGCCACTCCACCAAATCCTGCCCAGTTTAGATCCAATTGAGCTTCAACTGATTCTTTGGATCCCTCACGAAATTTCATATTCATAATAGATGAGAGGCGATTGCCGTATTCTGCAGAGAAACCACCCGCCATAAAGGATACGTCCTGAATAAAATCTACATTGACCATTCCGATAGGACCGCCGGATGCGCCCTGCATGGGAAAATGATTGATATTGGGAATCTCAATTCCATCAATATAAAATCCATTTTCTAATGGGCTGCCGCCGCGGACAATCAAGCTATTCTGCTGATCATTGACTTTTGCAATACTGGGCAGACCCATGATAATTCTGCTAACGTCACCAGCAGATCCTGGAGCTCTGCGGATTTCCTCATTGGAGAAACTTACAGATGATGTAGGTGCTTCTTCAATCTTTTGAAAATATGCGCCAGTGACAGTTACAGATTCGCCGCTTACCATAGTAACTGTCATTGCAGCATCAACCTGTGTATTCCGTCCTGGCCGGACAATTACATCGGTAATGATTCGGCGTTCATATCCCATATACATGAACACCAAGGTATAATTACCCGGTGGAATGTTCTTGATGGAGAAACGTCCCTGCATATCTGAGGCAGCACCCAGCACCGACCCCTTGATCATCACATTGGTTCCTATTAATGGTGTGCGGACTTCACTATCTACAACAATGCCGTATATACTGCCGTCATGCTGTAGTGTAGCAGAAAAGACTGTAGAACCCAAAATAAATAATAAAACTAAAATACGATACTTCAAAAAACATCCTCCGGTTTGATTAATTAAATTTGCACGCCAAGATAGTTGAAATACACAGCCGGGACAATCGCCTGAACGGGGGGTTTTTATGAAAATATCAAATGTAGCGATACGGGGGGATAACAATTAGTGGCTCTATGTGGATTTCACTGGGTAGTTGTACTGCACTCTTTTATAGTTATGAAAAGAGCAACTCGAGCATATCTCCACGGAAAATACACGGAGAGGGGCAGAAAGGCCAAATAACATGAAATTATGATGGTGCAGGATTTGTGTGGGCAGTTCATGATGGGGTGGGAGATAGGGTGAAAGAGCTGCCTGATATGTTACCACGGAAAATACTTTGATTACATGTCAGTTGTGGAAGAAAAGGACTGCCATTACCCACTTAAAACAATATGTAATTAAAACAATTTATTGCTCACACTTCTGAATAAGGTGAGAGAGTTCCATCTTTGATTTTACATCTGCTTTTCTAAATATATTATTTATATGCGTCTTTACAGTCTCACGGGAGATGTAAAGTGACTCTGCAATAAGCTTATATGACTGTCCTTTTAAAATTAGTTCTATAACCTCACGTTCACGTCGTGTGATGTTGTAGAACTCAGAGAAGATTGTGAGTTGGTCAGAAGAGTCCAGGAGTTTTAATTTGGGTAAATGTAAATAGCGAACGATATGTGAAAGCCACAAAATATTTATCAAGAAAAAGAATAATGTTGCAGGACTGATAATGAATGGATATATACGATAATAAAACATTCCACCTTCGGCAAGCATCAAAGGAAAGAAAATCATAAGCAGCCAGAAAGCTCTGTTGAGAAGTTTTCTGATATCATTATTCTCAATATTCTTCCTCTTACTTCTGTAATAGAATGCAATAGCATATAATCCACCGTAGAACGCAGCAACTTTTACCATTTCAAGACTGATATATGGCTGTAGTACAGGCCAGATCTGACATGGATAAAGCCATGGAATAATAATAATAACAGATAAAATTGTGTACAGCCATTTTCCCTTAACACTCATACTTCTGTAAAAAAACTGACGGACAAGATTTACAAATGCATATAAAAATAGGCCTAGAGTCAGATAGTCGGCGTCATTTAGAAGTGCATTTAGTATAGCGTTTTGAAAGTGTGCCAATTCATTAATATATACAAAAAGAGAAGCCAGTCCCTGATTTACGCTCCATAAGATAAGAGTATACAGGTATGATTTGATAAGAGGATTGTCATTTCTACGGCTGACCATGGCAGCCAATATAATGCCGCTACTCCCGGCCATCCAAAGAAGCAAATTAACAAAAAATGAAAAATCAATCCAATTCATCAATCCACACATTTCATGTAAATTAAATCCGGCGGCTCGTATAGCCGCCGGTCTATGTATATATTATATTAAAAAAAGCGTACTATTTCAAGCTAATTGAGTGTATCAGCGTCCTTTAATGTTGATTCTTCCATTGACAACATTCAGTCTGATCCGGCCATTTCCGTTACCCCAAACACCAGAGATGTGTTTATTGCCAATTGTGAAACCATCCAGGTCCAGACCGTCAATAGAAATGCTTCCGTTTACCACATTTGCGTCAAGATTTGCTGATGTTGAAGATGGAATTGAAAGATCCAGCTGTCCGTTTGTCAGGCCAATAAGGCATTCACCGTTGGCCGGCAGATTCAAACTTCCATTTGCATTACCATTTACAAGGTCACCGTAGACGCTGCCTTCAATGTTTTTGAAGTAGACATTACCGTTTGTCAGATTAAAATTGAATTTATTAGATAAACTATCCATTTGAATAGTTCCGTTTACCAGATCAATATAGGCTTTCCAATCAATGGGTACGCGGATTTGATATTCCACAATATACTGCCTGCCATTCGTATGATTAGGTTGCTCTGTTTCAATGGTCACTGATGAAGAGTTCTCAATAATGCTGATGCTAAGATCATCCAGATGATAACGGGCATCGGATTCGGAATCTGATTTTACAATACGTTCTCCCCGGATATGCAGTGATTCGGTATTTGCATCGCCGATAATGGTGATAGGTCCGTTTATAGCGTCAATATTGAGTCGATTTCTTTGAGCGGCATTAATTAAAAAATCAAAAGATGCAGAGACTTCAATATTCCCCTGATGATCATTCCAGGGATCTACTATATGGCAGCCTGAGATGGCTACAATAAGTGTAAGTGTTATTAGCGAATAGGCCATTTTTTTAAAAAACATGATTAGTTATCCTTTCTTATTTTGAATGTCTAAATATTGATTATTAACCGTATAGATACTCATATACAAGCAAGCATAATGCCAAGATATGTATGTATCTCTAATGCTAATAATAATAACACTTTAAGAAGAATAAAAAAAGAGGCCCATATGAGGGGAAATCAGAAATGTAATGTGGTTTGCGGAATATTTCCGCGGAGATTTATAAGGTCTCACATAATCAGTATTGCAGAGAAGCATGTAGGGGCTGTATTAAGTGGATATTTTGTTTCTATAGAGGTTCCGTGTAATTTCCGTGCAAACGTTTTGGAGTTTTTTTGTAGCTCTTATAGATTACAGTGCGACACGGTCGTTCTATTCGGCATAGAACCTCTATAGAAGACAATAAGTCTTTAAGTTGAAAACATGATTGCTTAACGTTTTATTAATTCAACATTCTTTGTAATACCGTTAATTCGGCCGCCTTCTTTCAAAATCACACTGACATCTGTGTGGCGGTCTTCATTTATTATATCTCCGTGTACGATGGAATTGCCACTGATATGAATGGTAATGTGTTTGAAGTTTTTGCTTCCCTTACGACGTTTGATTCGTATATCGCCGTCTACTTCAGAGCCATCCAGAATATCAATATCTCCATTACGTGTGACAATATCTTCTTCTACACGCGTTGCTGTAATTTTGATGTCACCGTTTACAGAATTAATATCACCTCTAATTGTAACATCGCGGCTACACCGTACTGATCCGTTTACCGAACGGATAGATCCGTTAATATTTGTCTCTTTTCCTACAGTGATACTGCCGTTTACGGCCTGCAGACCGCCTGTTTTAGAGTTCCATCCAATGCGTATGGTCCCGTTGACGCTGCGGCATGTGCCGCGTATTACACATTCATCGCCAATGGTAACATTGCCATTTATGGATGTGAGGCCGGATCTGCGCCGTTCACCATCTTCTACATATACACTCTTATTGATAGATGTATTGCATCCGCCAAGCACAAACGCGGCAAGAAATAGTAGAATGATTGATTTTTTCATCCCGGATTCTCCTTTTATTATTTAAGGGGCAATTAAATATACGGAGTTACGGCCTATCTGTTTCCTGGTACTGCATTTATTTGAATAGTAACTGTATCATTTTCTTTATAACCATCCAGTTCAGATACTACACCTATTACTGAATTGTACAATAAGCGCTGAACAAAGGGGACAATTTTCAGTTCTTTACCGTTAATAGATAGTTGAATCTTTTGGGATCTTATTGTACAATCAGAATATTGTTTGCGTTTTTGAATGACGGCATCAACAAATTCTGTGCAGCTCATTCCGCAAAGTCTACAGCATGCAGAATCAACATATGGCAGCATAGGAAATACTGTCTCTCGGACATGATGTACAAGATCTTTCAAATCTTCGGCAATTAATGGATTAAATACTCGTAATCCTTTATGCTGTTTGTGATGATTTGCAAAGATACCTGCAATGGCAATGCTGTGGTCATCCAGAAAGGCATCAACTTCATCAATGGATTTACCACAGACAATTTTGGGCAAAGGAAAATCCTGGTATCCCTCAACTACCAGCCAGTCAGCTGTAAAATGAGAGACAATCTCAGTAAGAGGCATCTGTTTTTTAAATAGAAAATCTGTCTCAGACACGCTGCGGGCTACTACGGGTTCGGCACCTGCTTCACAGTGCCGGGATGTGTTCTTACCCTCTGTATCAATTGAAAAATCTTGAAAATGTATATCTTTAACCGAAGCTACTGTTTCATTTCCTTCTGACAAGCGGCTGATAAGTGCCTCAGCTGTTGTTGTCTTTCCGGATCCGGTAAAACCACAAATTTGAAATGCTTTCATTTTATATCCTTTAAAATTTCTATCCGTTCATGCTGATACTATAATACCAAAGGCCAAGTAAATTTATGAATATTGCACCGGTCAGCCACATCCTGTCTTTGAGCTTCATGGAAAGCGGGCTTTCAAGACGTCGCCCTGTTGTCTGGTCCCATCCGCGAAGTTCAAGTGCTAATGCTGTATCCGGCAAATAGGCCAGACTGCGCATTAATAGCGCGCTGATTATCTCTTTTACACTCTTGAACCTGTCATGGATATTTAATTTTCGGAATCTCAATCCTGAGAAGCGAAAGAAAAACATGACAAGCTTGGCTTCTTTGAAGACCCCGGGAATCAATTTTAATGTCATGGTCAACATCAATCCGAATTGAAGTGGTATACGCAGCTTCCCAAGTAGTACCAGAAATTGGTAGAGTGATATTCGTGGAAGCAGTGTCGCAAGAGAAAATAAAATTAAAAAGCGAATCCACAATAGTCCTGCCTCAAGCATGCCGTCATGTGTTGCAAGTACTATAGTTTTATAGACCAATACAGGCTGTCCGCTACGGCGAAATAATATCTGCAAGAAGGATACAAACAAGAGCGTGAGTGCCAGCTTGGTTATGCGCCGGAAAAAATGGCTGAATTCATCGGGCTGTAAGTGGTAGATAATGGAGCACAGAATAATCAGCCAAATTATTGACATAATTCCTCTGTGATCTGCAACGGCCCACAGGCTGGCAGTTAATCCTATGAATAATATCGGTGCCGGATGAGCCGTAGTTTTCGATCTATCCGTCATTGCGTATCTCTCTTAGTGTGCGCATTTTTAAGCTGCCCAGAGAAGAGAGTGGCTCCAGCCAGGGTGAACCGGAGGACATATTGCCAAAAATCAGAACGGGCTTTTCTTGCGCAGAAGAGAAGAGCGAGAGAATCATCTCAATAGTACTGTCAGAGAAACTGCGCGTCAGAGAGTCAAAGAAAAGCCACCTGGCCTTTTTAGCCCATTGAAGTGCCAGTACCAGCAGTTTAGATTCTCCGTCTGATAATCTATCCGGTGCTTGTGCGGATAGATGGCCGATAGTTAATTGCTGCATCAGATTATAAGCAAGATTGTCATGGATTTCTGAGGGTGAAAGACTTCCATCGACCACGGCACATGCCCGGGCCAGTTCCTCGTGTACTGTCCATGTAAAAAATACGGGGACAAGGTCATCGGGTACCCATGCTATTTGTGTACCTGCCTTTGAGAGCGTTTCAGCTTGTGCCCCCCATAGCAGATTGCCGGAGCGTCGATTGTTTTTTATATCCAATCTGGTGACCAGCTCATTGTGGAGATCATGGACTCCGTCATCAGGAATCCAATAGGAGTATCCCGGGGGAAAATATTTTTCTGCCCAGACGGTTATTGGCGGGGGAGTCTCATGAGTAATCCCCGAATTTTTCTTTTTTAGTCGCAAGTCAGGTGCCCTTTTTCCAGATGCCATCTACAATTAAAGAGCGGAACAGCATCATGTGAGGCAATTATAATTCCACAGCCTTGAGCGGCAAGACCTTTAAGCAGCACTTCCCATTTTACGATATCAGCTGATGACGTCTGTCTGAAGATTTCATCCAGGATAAACAGTTGAGCACCTTGCAGGGCAAATACGGCCATTGCTGTCAATGCAAGTTTTCCTGGCTGCATATTGGAAAATGGCTGGTCTCCATCTTTATCCCAGCCGGGTATACATGAGTGTAAAAGAGAATTCCTGGCATCATAATCATCTTGCACATGTTTTTTAGATGATAGAGTGCGCGTTATATCTATCTCTTCAGACAGATTTTCCCCAAAGAAATAAAATGGAAGATTGCGTGAAGGCACATAGGCAAGTTGAGGATAAAAAGATTTAGGTGGATGCTCCCGGATTGAACGTCCCAGTACTTCCACATCGCCTTCATAGAGACGACCGTGGTTGAAATGTGGGATCATACCGGCAGCAAGTTTAAGCAGTGTTGATTTGCCCGCACCGTTTCCGCCAGTGAGCCATACAATATCACCGGATGATAAGTTGGCAGAGATATCATCCAGCAATATTTTTTCATGCCAGGCAAAACTGATGTGGCGATACGACAACATAATCTACCATGTCAATTCAAGAAAATCGAGATGGCCAATGTTCTTATATTCCTCTTCAATCAAGCGGGCAAAGGACCACTTATCTTTAATCCAGAATCTCTGCTTCAAACTGGGATGACTATAACCGTCTTGTTTAAAAATGGTCAGGCCACACTCTTCTTTATTAATGCCGGGTTCTATTAATGAACGGATGATTTTATTTTCCCATAGTATCGCTTCTTTTTCATTGAGCGATTTTAAAAGAATCCCATGATTTTCTATCTGAATATAAAAAATATCAAGAGTTTTTAATCCTTCAGGTACGTCTTCGCCGCCAATGCTCCAGGTTTCATCTTCCCATTGACATAGTTGTATCTTCTCAAATAAGGGTCCGTTGTCATATTCACGGAAGAGAGAGTCGCGCGTGAGTATATGGAATGACCCGGCAGGAAGTTTTAAGTTTTTAAATAATTCGGCGATGAAAATATGCTTCCCGTTATTTCCGGGGATTGTAAGTTTATTCAAAGATGAACTTTTTAGAGACCTTATTGTCAATGATCTCTTCTTATTATCAATTGATCCGATGTGAACAACAATCTTTGAAGGGCTGTTCACCCAGTACATGCCTCGCTCATTAGGATATACCAGCCTGAGTCCGCCAAGGTTTTCCGGAAATGTTGCCATTTCAGATATGCGATAAGCGCATAATCCTGTTTCAATTGCTTTTAGTCCGGAGCCTGTGAATACGGAAACATAACCGTCGGGTGATGATGCTACAAGTTTTGACAGGTTTGAAATTTCAACACCCGCACGCTTTAGGATAGATGTCAGGGGAGCCCCTACCCATGTTACATCTTCAGTACCCGGTAAATTGGGTGCTTTGACCGAGTCGCTTGGAATTTCTTGTATCTCTTTTCGTGATAGGCTGACTTCACGAAATTGGCCGTTCTCAATAATTTTGATATGCAAAGGTCCTGCACCATAACGTGCCTGAGAATAGATATTGGTAGAGGATAGAAATGTTATAATCACTAAAATTGAATTAAATAATCTCTTCATGGTCAACAGACCTCTCTATGGTTAAATTGAGGAAATCTGGAAATTAATTTTTTATAAAGCAGTGCAGCCAGCAGGCCGCCTGTACCGCCAATCAGAAATGACGGTATTAAGCTAATTAAAAATGGCGTCATGGGCAATCTTTTAATCCACCAACCAACCATTATTGCTCCTGTTAAATTTGCAAATGCAGTGGGGAAAAAGAAGAGTTTGGGATATGTATATCTACCTATAAGTATAAAAGTGTAATCCATGACTATACATGGCAGTACATATGTGATAATTGATAAAAATCCATGAGAGCCATAGAGACCTGTCACCATGACAATAAGTCCCTCAAGCAATCCAACCAATACGGCTGCACCGGTGCGGCCCACTACTAATAGTGCCAGCATGGGCCAAAGCATATAAATTGCCCCTGCCAGAGCACCTGACGGAAGCAGTAGTGCTGATCCTAAAATCTTTGCCATTGGTCCGATAATGGGTTTCAGGGCAACGCCGCATGCAGCCATGAGCATTATAAATGTTAGTTCCAATGTTGAATATTTTTTAAACACCAGCGATACTCCTTAACATCCATTGTGTTATTTTGTATGTTCCTTGTGGCTCCGTGCGTGTTGCACCCTTTGTGATTTCCGTGTACGGCCTATTTTATTGATTCTTCGCACAAAGGACACAGAGAACACAGAGAAAACACACTCAAAAGAACCGGTTTTTTGGCTATTCGTGTTTCCATGAAAAGCCCAGTAATATCTGCCGTCCCGGAGCAGGATAGCCATATTCTTCTTCATAGTTGGCATCGGTCAGATTTTTGCCTTCTAAAGAGAGTGTAAGACCATATTCCAGTTGTTTGGATATTCCGGCATGCTGTAAATAATAATTTGCTAGGGACGCCCATCGTGTTGAACTGAGTATGGAATATCGATCATCAAAGTAATTTAAGTCATAATGGTAGCTTATGCCAAATGGTAATTGGCCCTGTATCCTGATACCCCAGCGATGCTGCGGCAGCTCCTCCATTAATTCATCTGAAGCTGCATTTGGATCTATCCACGTATACTGCATTGTAAGATTGAAATATGGCGGCAGGCGTAGGTGCATATCAAGTTCGTATCCATTGAGACTGGCCCTGGCAATATTGTGATAGATATCTGTTCTACCTGTTCTGTAGATCATATTGCTTAGATAGTTACGAAACATAGAAGCTTCAACCTGCACGCGCCAAGATTTTTCCGGTATAAATATATGCTGGCCGCTAAGGCCTAGTTCAAATTTTTCTGCTTCTTCCGGTTTTAATTTGGCATTACCGGAGCCTGTTGAATAGAGATGATGCATGGTGGCAAAGCGAATGGCATTAGACCACCCACTGCGAAGTATAAGATTATATGGAAGTGTATATTCAATGCCGATCATGGGGGAGAAGTGGAGCATTGGATTTTCAGAGTCTGAGTCAAATCCGTGAAGGCCTGCTCCGGCTGTAATAATAACATTGTCGTTAATATTAAATTGATCTTCAGCAAAAAGACTCGCTGTCAAGTGAGAATGACTGAACCAGGGCTGGCCTGTATCTTTCTGCTTGTTCATTAGATCTCTGCGAAAGTGCAGGCCTGTGCGCAGGCGGTGTCTGTCATCCGGACGTATTTCAGCCTCAAATAAACCACCGAATGTAAAATTTTCCAATAATCCATCATAGTTTAAATGCTGTGGATCCATGCTGGCACCGGCAAATTCCTGTAGTCTGTCATTGTTTGCATCGGCAAAAACCATTGAGCGTAATTCCAGTAACGGAGAGAGAGTCCAATCACCGGAGAGACTGATATTGAAACGTTGCCAGCGCGGCCAGTAGCGATATCTTACATCGCCCAATGCTGTACTGGGTGGCACGGCTTTTTCTGCTTTGTGATATCCGGCAGAGAGGCTGTATATCTGCCCGGCAGATGGTGCGAATCCAAGCTTGCCACTTATACCGCTTTGATGAGAGAATGTGCCCTCACGCAGGCCGCCGTCTTCAAGAGTATTTGATACAAAATTTCTACTAAGCTCCCAACCGTCTGTCTCTTTATCGTATGCAGAGATCCAGTAGAAAAATTTGTTCCTGCGTCCTGAGTGGTTGAGGCTCAACTTGTGTGTATTATAATTTCCAAGACTGCCATAGAGCCTTGTCGTCGGCTTGGCAAAACCATTTTTTGTTATCACATTGACAATACCGCCCATGGTATTGGCACCGTATGCCACTGATGCAGGCCCTTTAATAACCTTGATTTTGGCAATATTATCCTTGGGCAGCATGTTCAGATCAGCCTTGCCGTAATATCCCGGATTAATGGGCCGTCCATCCACCAGAACCAGTACATCACGTGCTTTGAATCCACGAATTCTGGTCTGTGTTTCTGCTTTTGAACCGGTTGTTATGGTTAATGCCGTCTCCAGTCTGAGTAGATCAGCAACGGAATTCCCTGTGCGCCGCTCAATCTCAACTGGCGAGAGTTCTGTTACCATGCCTTGACGAGCCTGCTGGTCACCATAGATAACAACTTCTTCCAGCTTGTACACGACCATGGCCGAATCACCAACTATGCGTACTGTAAGCTGTGCATGTGCAGAGAGCGATAACACCCCGCCTGTAATCAGCACGGGTATTATCTTTGATAATTTCATTAATCTATGACCTGAATAGATTTAAGATATTTGAGTTTGTATTTGCCGGATTGCAGATCAGCATGTGTAAAAATTGTCTTCTTTGATTCCAGCAACCAGTAACCAGTTTGCATTTGTGTCCAGCTTATTGCGTCCGGCGGTGTATATCCGTCAATGGCCTGAAGTGTAAAGGTTTTTGCAGCTGGATTTGCAACAAATGGCAGGATAAGATCTGCCAGTGCTATTGCAGATTCATTGGAGCCTTCGCCATTGTCTACCTGATGGACGGTCAATCCGTCGATGCTGGTAAAACCTGTAGTATCTGAGACTATCACATCAAATTTACGGAATATTTTGATATGTCTTACGTCTTTTACATTATAAGCACTGGGCAGGTCAAGTATATCATCGGGGAAGACAACTTTTCGTATATCGATAAGAATATATCCTTTGCCCATCTCTTCCCATGTATTATCGGCATAGCCTTTTACTATAGCTGAAAAACCATCTTCGGCTACCTGTCTGTATGCGTAAAGATTGCGTGCATCATAGCTGTTTCCATCTTTGTCCGTTGCCTCGGGAATCAATGTCTCGGAGACAAATGACTGGAGCCAGATACCGTCATTTTCTGCCGATGTCTTGGCAATGGCTGTGACATCAATCATTTGCAGATCATCAAACTCTACTTTTACGGAGTCACCGGCCAGGTGCGTCCAGATATAATCAGATTCCAGCTCAGGGCTTGTGGGGTCGTTTTTTGCGCAGCCTGAAAATGATAATAAGCCAATTGTCAGTATGAGAAAAACACTTATTTTAAAATGTTTGTTGAACATGTGTTGCTCCTTTTAAAGTATATTAGAACAGTATAAGAGAATTCATCAAATTATATGATGAGAGTATTCTTAAGCGGCTCCGAAAGATCTCGCAGAATATATGCATACAGGAAAGGATATATCGCCTGATATCAGGGATATTGATGAGGCCGCTCCTTTCCAAGCACGGGAGGCTCGGCTGTTTCCTGCCGAACCCTATCGGTCTGACCGCCGTAGATTTTCTATTCCTTAGGCGGAGAGACTCGGAGCGAAAATTTTATTATCTCCGGCAGATGCTGAAGATATATAGCATGCCGGTCAAGCTGAGATTGCCACGGCGAAGAACGCCTCGCAATTGTAAATATAACGGTGTCTCTGCCGTACTATATTCCTAAAGACACTTTGACAAGTGATCTACAATCTGTCTATCTATCAGGTTACGATTTTTCATTGTCACAGTAAATATCCGGCTCACAGGCCCAAGCATGTTTTTGTATTGATCTATAAACTTTTGTTGCACCACTATAAGTGCATGCCTGTTCCGGTATTTATGTATCGCCTTAAAAGCGGCAGAGAAACCAGATGAATTCAGTTCAAGCCGGCCTAGTTCGTCAATTATAAGGAAGGCGTCTATATCGGCTTCCTGTATACATTTATTGGCAAAATCCAATGCCGCCAGGCGTATACCATAGCGGCCCAGGGTGATATCGCCTTGCTGATGTCGCCTGGCAAGAAGGCGGCGGTTACCATTTTCAAGGGAGCTTATCCACTTGTCACCCTTTGGGCTGGTATCTGTCAAGATTCCATTAAATCTTAGATCTTGCAGCCCCGGATGTGATAGAACACGGCGCAATACAGTAGTCTTGCCTACCTCAATAGCACCTGTAATGACAGATAGCATTAAATCTCCCGCAGGAGTTATTCTTTAATTGAGGGTTATTATAAGCATAGAACAAAACAAAGTCAAGGGGGATTGTTGTTTTTTTATCTTTAAATACAGTCACTTTGACGGCAGCCAGTACGTGATTATTCTTGACCATTGATTGAATAATGCGTTCAGACATTGTGGTCTTGCCGGCATCTTTCATTAAAGCACCGATCATCAGGATACGGGGTTCTTTCTTCATATTGGCTCCTAATTATTAAATGTCTATGAAGACTATATATTGTAATAAAACAAAATTTTATCATTAATGCAAGGGGTGTAACATAAATTCCAAATTCCAAATGACAAATGGCAAATAGCAAATTCCAAATGATAAAATACAAAATACAAAATACAAACGAGAGCAAGAGCAGTCGCCTTTGAAATAACAGAGCCTCACAGCGCAGTTGGAATGAGCTTGATAGCAATTAACCAACCTTTAATGATAATTGTTGCATTTATCCAGGTGATGTTGTAATATACGATCTATTCCAAAGTATTTTTGCAATACATTTTGACTACGGATTCACAATCTATCACCAATGACAGATAGCAGGACTTATATGCAATTTCTTGCGGATCTCCATATACATTCACATTTTTCCATTGCCACCTCCAAGCTGGCGATTCCGGAGTATCTTGATGCCTGGGCGCGTATCAAGGGTATAACCGTTGTTGGAACCGGAGATATAACGCATCCGGGATGGCTCACTGAGCTGAAAGAAAAATTGGTGCCTGCAGAAGAAGGTCTTTATCGACTAAAACAGGCATTTGATCCGCCTGCTCCTTTAGACCATTCAGATCTGCAAGAAGCACCTGTACGCTTTTTGCTGACAGCAGAAATAAGTAATATATATAAGCGTGGTGACAAGACCAGAAAGGTGCATAATCTCATATTCCTGCCGTCTTTTGACGCCGCTGCCAGGCTTCAGGCACGCTTGGATGAAATTGGCAATATCACATCAGACGGCCGTCCCATACTGGGGCTGGATTCACGTGACCTCTTAGAGATATGTCTGGAGACGGATGAAAATATTCTCTTCATACCGGCTCATATCTGGACGCCGTGGTTCTCGGCACTTGGCTCAAAGTCTGGTTTTGACTCAATTGATGAAGCCTATGCAGACCTGGCTCATCACATACGCGTTGTTGAGACGGGATTATCGGCAGATCCTCCAATGCACTGGATGGCCAGTCATTTGGACCGTTTTACCATTATATCCAACTCTGATGCACACTCTCCGGAAAAACTGGGCCGGGAAGCTAATTTATTGGACACGGAATTATCCTATCATTCCATAGTTTCAGCATTTAAATCCAATGATCCTGAGCAGCTATTGGGAACGGTTGAGTTTTTTCCCCAAGAGGGCAAGTATCATTATGACGGGCATAGAAAATGTGATATCTGCTGGGATCCTGTAGAGACTTTGCGTCATAAGACAATATGTTCGGCCTGCGGCAAGCCGGTGACAGTGGGAGTTATGCACAGGGCCGTAGCGTTGTCAGATCGCAGTAGTATTATTGAGAAAGATGGACAGCGTCCTTACTGGGCTGTAATTCCTTTGAAAGAGATTATCTCGGAGATAGAAGGTGTTGGGCCGGCCTCCAAACGCGTTGGCCGAATTTATCATCAATTGATCTCCAGGCTTGGTGCTGAGTTGCCAATACTGCTTAATCTTCCATTGGATATCATTGCCTCTTCCGGTGGTGAAATACTGGCAGAAGCAATTGACAGAGTAAGGCAGAGGCAGGTATATATCCGCGAAGGATATGATGGCGAATTCGGGCGCATAACAGTCTTTGCGCCGGGGAAGAAGAAAGTATCTAAATCTCAAGTCTCTCTCTTTAATATAGAAGGTGCGCCAACGCGGCCGGAGTCAAGGGCTGCAATCTCTTTTAATATGGAAGCTTGCAGGGAGATTATGCAAAAAGAGGGATCTGATCTGGCAACTAGCGAATCATTAATTATAGATGATTCCGATGAAAATTTGTCCCAGAAAAGGGCTATCATGCATGATGACGGGCCGGCCATTGTTCTTGCTGGACCCGGGACCGGCAAAACACGAGTGGCAACTCAACGCATGGTCAGGCTTATTGATCAAGGCCTGCCAGGTTCTTCAATTCTGGCTTTGACTTTTACAAATAAGGCTGCGCTGGAGATATCTGAGCGGCTGGACATGTTGTTAGATGATGAGGCGGAAAAGCCGCTGGTAACTACTTTTCATAGTTTGGGATACATGCTGCTTTCAGAGTTTGAATCTACAGGAACCGTGGCGCATATTCTTGACAGACCTCAGCAGGAAGAATATATTCAGGAACAGTGTAATTGTTCTAAAAAAGAGGCGGCTCAATTGGCGGAACGCATTAGTGCTGCCAAGAGAATGTTATTGACATATGATAAAGTTGATGCAGATTTTATGCCGTTCTATCGTCAGTATGAACAGGAGAAAAGAGATGCGGGGCTATGGGATCTGGATGACCTGATCTTCAGAATGGTACGTCTTTTGGAAAAAGATATAGACACATTGATAACAATTGTAAGGCGTTGGCCTGTCATATTAATTGATGAGTACCAGGATGTTAATGAAGCTCAGTATCGTCTTGTAAGGCTGCTGGCACCGTCAGGGCGCAGTAATCTCATGGTTATCGGAGACCCTGATCAGGCAATTTATGGATTCAGGGGTGCCAATGCAGGTTACATTAATATGTTTCAGAAAGATTTTCCCAGGGCCAGGATGTATCTGCTTACAAAATCGTATCGATGTTCTGACACAATTTTGTCAGCGTCTCAATCTGTCTTGTCCAATACCAGATCCGGTCAATTGCAGGGCGTGCATCCGGGAGTAAGAATTAAAATTACCAATCAGCCCACAGGAAAGAGTGAAGCGGAATTCATTGCACGTACTATTGAAAGATTAATGGGTGGACTCAGTTTTTTTTCAATGGACTCAAATATAACATCGGGTGCTTCTGCTGATATAGATTCATTGGCGCAAGTTGCTGTAATTTGTCGCACCAGGAGACAGTTTTCCTTGATTGAGAAAGCTTTTAATGATCATTCAATACCGTATCAGACCGTTGGTAATAAACCTTACTATAAAAGAGAGCCCTTGCGGCAGTTACTGGTGGCGGCAATGTGGATATGGTCTGAACTTCATCCTTTTATAGAGACTCAGATTTCAGCTAGATTCCCGGATTTATTTAAGCAGAGAGAAAAATGGATTTTATTGCTGGCAGGACTTAAGCTGGATTCGGCATTGAAACTGCTGGCAGAACCGCTGGGACTTGCCGCCCATGCAGAATTGGAGCGTCTGCTACGCCAGGCTGAACGTTATGGCCGTGACAGGCAAGCCTTTTTAAGGGATTTTGCACTTGGACAGGGTGCTGACACCTGGGACAAAGACATAGAACAGGTTTCATTGATGACATTACATGCTGCAAAGGGTCTGGAGTTTGATGCTGTATTTATTCCCGGCTGTGAAGAGGGGTTGCTGCCTTTTATCCGGCAAGGACGTGATATTGACGTTGAAGAGGAGAGACGATTACTATATGTAGGAATGACACGGGCCAGGCGATTGCTCTATCTATGCCATGCAGGCAAACGGTCATTAATGGGTGAGATGCGTGATACAATTCGCAGTTCTTTTCTCGATAGCATTGAAGAGGCACTGCTGGAAAGGATTGTGCAGGAACGTCCCATGCACAAGAGAGAGCGGAGTGATCAGTTAGGATTGTTTTAGGATGATTGGGCATAGGAAGTGCATGTGAGTACGAACGTTCTTTCTCGATCATTATTTTAAGGCAGCCTGCATGCCCTTACGCTGGCTGCATCCTTGAGGAGGTATGATGCGCTTAAGTAAACGGATCGCTACTCTGTTATTTGTTGTTGGGTTTTTTATTATCACGTGTTCGCGCCAATCCAGTGGTAAATATTATCGGCTCCATCCTGTGTGGCAACGGCCTTTCAATTTTTGCGGCATTCTGGATGCCAACCATGACGGCGTTGACGAATTACTAGTGCGTTATGGAACGCAGATTGACATGATGGACATCCCTTTTCGCCACCACTATCACAGTTTCAAAGTTGCTCTTGGTTTTGAAAAAATACCGGATCCATATTCTGTAACACCTGTCTACTATCCCTCTGCGGACTCCATCTACTTCATGATCAGTTATCAGATCCGTGATTCTATCTTCAATAAGCTGCTTCTTCCTACGCCTCTTACAGTTGGAAAGAGTATTAATGCAGAATGCCTAAAAGATTTTGTCAGTTTTATCAGGCATCCTGATACGCCTTATGAGGATTTTTATCAGAGCTTTAGCCCGGTGGGTGAAATCCGGACTCCAGAGGGCAGAGATCTGACGCTTTTCCGAATAAGTTGCTCCTGGGATAGGAATGGTGAGCGCGGCCTGATTTTGGCAGACGTTACCACGCAGGAAGTGCTCTGGAAATATCGTTTTGGACCTTGTGAGTTTATTACACGCTCTCTCGATCTGGATGGAGATGGAATAGAGGAGTTCATTTCAGGCACATATGCCAATCACAACGGTGTGAGAGGTGTAGATGACCAGGACGACCGTCCCTATGTCTATGCGTTGGATGACGACGGAACTCTGTTATGGAAGGCGGCCTTCGGTACGCATTGGACAGGTGTTTATGTGGGCCTCGGCGATCTGGACGGATCGGGCACGATGGATATTGTGGCAATCCCCTATAATCTTGGTCAGGTTGAACAAAAAGCGAGCACAATATATGTGTTGGACTCCATGACTGGAAGCCGCATGGACAGCACAGTGGTGCATGGTGAAATTGCCATGGGGCTGTATCCCCGGGGTGATGTTATAGCGGATCTCAATCACGACGGCAGGGATGAGATTGTCGTTGGGAATTCAGACGGATTTGTGATGATGATTGACGGTCGGATGAAAATAGTCCGGCAATCAGAGCGTCTGGGAAGCCAGGTGGAAGTGCATCATGTCATTGACCTGAACGGCGACGGGGAAGAGGAAGTGGTCTGCTATGTGCCTAATGAGAAGTGCATCATCCTGGACAGCCAGCTCAATGTACTCTGTGAGTATCCACATGTAAATAATTTTACAACACACTTCAAGATTGTCAGAGAGAGGGAGAAGGCATATCTGCTCACTACTCAGGATGGAGAGCATGTGCTTCTTGAGCTTCAGGAATCTTATGTGCCATTTCCTGTTGCAGCTGGGGTTCTCAACCCTTTCCTTTGGGCTCTGCCTGTTGTTCTGGGACTGGTATTTCTTTTATTATTAGAATTTTCAAGGCGCCGCCGCCTTAAGAGTCTTTTCCTTGGTATATTAAATAAAAGTGAAGCCGGTGCAGGACTTATCCTTATTGATTATTCCGGACAAATTCAGCACTGGGGTAAAGAGCTGTTGCATCTATGGCCGCATGATCCGGAACGGTTGATCGGCAGGCCGTTTTCAGAGGTACTGTCTTCAGCGGATCTTGTCGCGCTAAGAGATGGTTTGTCAGATGTTGTCTGGGGTACTCACCAGGAGAGAGATCTTGCTTTGATCATCAAGGGCAAGCCTATTCATGTCAGATTGATCAGGCAGCATCATAAAATATTCAAGCTTTACAGTATACATGTCAGAGAGATCACAGACCAGATAAAATTACATCATCTTAAACGCTGGGGTGAGGTCGCACAAGAGTTGTCACATGGTATTAAAACACCGTTGACAGCTCTTAAACTCAATGCTGAGGAGCTTAAGCATCAGTTGGAGATTGCAGGACACGACGGAGAGACGCATGAATATCTGGAGGCGATCATGCATCAGGTAGACAGGCTCCGACGCATGAGTGACGGATTTATGCATCTTGCCGAGACGCGTTTGCCGGTATTGCTACCTTGTGAAGTTAACACCTGGCTTGTAGATGTAGTGGCAGAGTGGCGTCCATGGTCTGATAACGGAACGAAAATTAAATGGGATTTGGCTGATAATATTCCTGATATGCTTGCCTGTGAGCTGGAGGCTGCTGTTGCACTGAAAAATGTGCTGACAAATGCGCTGGAGAGTCTCAATGGCGATGGTACTATTCTCATAACAACCAGGCCTGTACTCCTGCCAGGAGAACTGCCAGGGATTGATATCCGTATTCAGGATACTGGCAAGGGTATGCCGCCGGTCTATCTGGATAAGGTAACCTTGCCCTATTTTACTACCAAGGAAGAAGGTACAGGCCTTGGGTTGAGTATGGTCCAGAAGATAATGGACAGCCATAACGGGCAATTGATTTTTGAGAGCCATGAAAATGTTGGCACTACGGTGACATTGCGTTTTACTTCCAACGGAGCTTGATTTATGGCAAGTAGTTTGCTGTCTAAAAAATATAAAGAATAACCAGGAGATTAAAAGATTCATCGCAAAGGAGGATATTTTAAATGGAGACACAATGCGCTCATCACGTATTTTAATTGTCGATGATGATCTCTCTATTCTTCAAATATTAAAGAAGATTTTGATAAATGAGGGCTACGACGTTGAGTCTGAAATGACAGGCAAGGCTGGTGTTGAGCAGTTCAGAAAGATCGACTATGATCTTGTCCTGCTGGATATAAGACTGCCTGATATGATGCCTGACAAGGATGGTATTGATGTAGCGCGGACTTTTTTGAATGAGAAGCCGGGTATTCCGATTATATTAATTACCGCTCATGGTTCGGTTGATCAGGCTGTTTCTGCCACAAAATTCGGCATTTACGATTTTATTGAAAAACCATTTGAGCGTGAGCGTCTGCTTTTAAACATTCGGAATGCTTTGTCCTGGCGTTCGGTACATGCAGATTTTCTCCGTGCCAGGGTTGAGGCAATGTCCGGATATAAGATGATTGGCCAGTCAGATGCAATGTGCCGTGTATATGGTCTGATTGATAGAGTAGCACCTCTTAATTCACCTGTATTAATTATCGGGCCAAGTGGTACAGGTAAAGAACTGGTTGCCCAGGCCGTGCATGCAAAAAGCAGCCGTTCGGGCAGGCGTATGATCAAGGTGAATTGTGCAGCCATACACGAATCACTTATTGAAAGTGAGCTCTTTGGGCATGTTAAGGGTTCATTTACCGGAGCTGTCACAAATAAAGAAGGCCGGGTTCAGAGTGCACATAGATCCACACTCTTTTTAGACGAAATAGGTGATCTCTCTCAGGCAGCCCAGGCAAAAATTTTGCGTTTTCTTGAAAATGGTGAGGTACAGAAAGTTGGTGCCGTAGAGATACAGCGAGTAGATGTACGCGTTATCTCTGCGACAAATAAGCCATTGTGGGATCTTGTTAAGGCCAGGCGTTTCAGGGAGGATCTTTATTATCGATTGGAAGTCTTCACTATTGAAACGCCTGTTCTTGCAGGTCAGTATGACGATATTCCAATTTTGCTTGAGCATTTTTTTAATTACTTTAGTGATAAAATGGGTATTCCCAGGCCATCACTCACACGTTCTGCCACGTATTTTTTAAAGCAGCATCCCTGGCCCGGTAATGTGCGCCAGCTTCGTAATTTTGTAGAGCGTGCTATTATTTTTCACGGTGGTGCTTCAATGGATTTGGAACACTGTAAACGTTTGGCACCTGTCAGTATGAAGTTGACGGATGTTATTAAAACCAAGACTCTCCGTGAGGCCCGCATAGACTTTGAGATAAAACATATCAGTGAGACATTGAACTGTGTTGACGGCAATATTGCCGAGGCAGCCCGTCTATTGGGAATGGACCGTGGAAACCTGCACAGGAAGATGACAGGCCTGGGTTTGAATGTGGATGAAATATGATGTAAAAAAGATAGCATGCTGTCAGTTTTAGGTGACAGTAATTCATAAAATAACAGCCATTTCCTTAGGGAGGTGGTTTTTTTTGTGGGTAATCCGATATATTAGTGTATGGTATGGTTTTTGAGTTTAGAGTGAGAAGTAATTGTTGAAGCATTGTTCTGATTGAGTATATAAACTGACAAGTGATTACATGACAATGTCTAAAAAGATGATGATGTGGAGTTAATTCTATCTGTCGATGTGTGTTTTAAGGGAGATTGTGTATGAACTTTCTTGAAATTATCATGCTTGCTGTTGGTATTCTTCTGGTTGGCTTTATTGTGTGCAGCATTCTACTACCTGTGATATCCGAAGCATTGAATTGGGGCCAGGTTGAGTTTACTTCTTTAATTAACCTGATTGTTTCCGGTCTTGCAGGATTTTTGAGTGTAGCGTTATATGAGTATGCATTGATCTTTATTTCCTCTTTAGTGGGGACTTATTTTATTATGCAGGTCATATATGTCTCCGACACCTGGGAGAAGATTCTCAGTGTTGTTATTTTTTTGATTGGCATTGGGACCCAGCATGACGCCTTGGGTTCTGGCAGCGATGATGAATAAATGAGGTGGTTGTTTGTTGTTCATAATTTCATTATTCAAAACTGGAGGTAAAATGAGTACAGGAGTAGGTGAGGAATCCAAATATAGCAATAAAATAGAAAAACTGGAGTTGTATTTTTTAATAATTGTAGTAGTATTATCTTGTTATTATGCTGGATGTGATAGATTGTGTATTGAATTTCTAGAAGTTCTGAATAATCATTGTCCAACGGGTATTGGTTTGTTAGAAAAATTTTAAGGTGTATAATGGCTTCGCTTTATCTTGGAAGAATATCTAGTGCAATGCATTCATATGAAGTGCATGCATTTACACAATATTATGGATTCCGTGGATATCGTCCAACTGAAATCAGTGATGCGAAGCTTTATCTTAAACTGATAAAAACACGTTATCAGTTAATGGAAATGGGCAGTTGTATTTATTGTACAGCGGTAAATCCCAACAAAATTAAAAAAATTGAATGTAATCCACACGACTCCAGAGAAGGGACAGTGCATATTGTCGCGCTCAATGAGGATGGGGTTATTCAATCAGGAATCAGTGTATCTGTCGATACCGGGGAGATGGCGCAGGGGAGCCCAATAGGATTGCCATTAGAGAATAAGTGGGAGTATAATGGTTTTCCAGCAGGTTCTGATCTTGATCCTTTTAGAGAAAAATATTCTTCATTAAATAATGATAAACCAGTTGTTCAGCCTTGGAAAATGGCAGAGCTGTATCGACATTTTAACCGAATTTCAAAAGACAGTTCATTGATTAGTCGCTTAGGTTTGTATGCCGGATGTTATCATTTACTGGTAAGAGAAGCAAGAAATAGAGCAGAAATGCCGACAACGTTATGGGTTTTTGATGCGATTTTGCAATATTATGAGTTGTACCGTTTTGCAGGTATTGCAGTATTACGGGATATGACAATAGGCAAACGTCCAATATTTGTCTCTCCTTCAAAACAACAAATTGAAAAGAAATGTGTAGCAGGGAAAACGGATTTGTATTACAACCAGAAAAAGATTTCACGTCAGATAATTGTTCCTCGTCCGATAAGGAAAAATGGAGTGCTACATTTCAAAAATCAGAGTACTCCGTTTATTGATGGATTGGTAGATCTAGATATCGTTGAAAGATTTATCCGTAAAGATCCTTATTTTTTATTTTTAAAGAATATACAAGGGTTTTCTTTGAAAGATCGTTTGAAATTAAGAGCTGGCATGGCCTTGCTTGCTAAAAGGGCCTATGAAAAGGACTTCCATCAATGGAATTTTCCTGTACGGTGTACTAATAAGTTAATGTGTAGAAATGTTAAAACATGGCATTTTAATCATGTAGGGTTGTAAGTTTACTTCAGATGTTTTTTATTTTAACATTTTCTGTTGGGTTAAAATATAATATTGTTCAAGAAGCTCTTGAGGATAGTCGTGTATGCTCAGAATTAAATACATTAAACAAAAATATTGTTGCTGCAAAAAATGAAATTTCTAAACTAAACTTTAACTTTGATAATATATCAAATGAGATAAGTTTGTTGCGAACAGACATTTATAGTGATTTAAGCATAACAAATACATTAATAAACCAAACAAAATCGTCGATGAACAATACTTGAATTGACTGTTATTCCTTTTTTTGTGTTGTCTACATTTGTTATATGGCTAGTTAATTTTCACAAGCGAGGTGTTGTATGAATAATATTGTGATAGCTGATGATTTAAAAATTATGTATGATGTTGAGAGTAATAGAAAGTATATTGCTTTTGTGGGAATTGAAGTGTGGGTATTGTCAATTGTTGCAGGAATATATTTTAAATCATGGATTGTGTGGGTGTTGTCTTTATTTGGTCTAATGTTCCTAAGTGTTATTGAAAAAATAAGAATACTAATGTACATCATTTTTGGATTAATATATGCACATGTCGGATATTTTATTGGGACATTAATAAACAATGAAGGAGCGAAAATTGCATTGATAATATATTTTTTTGTTGTTGGTTTTGGATTGCATTGGAAGGTGTTCAGTATTTTAAGAAAAACATTGTAGCCGTATAATACAATTTCGATCGTTCTACGGCTGCGCCCCTGGGCGTAGTAATTTCACATCAAAAGAATTGCGTAAATAACTTCCGATAGCTCTCGGTATCTGTTAATGATGGATCCCTGCCAGAAACATGCAGGGATGACAGCTTTTTTAATGTATGTCTCCCATGGCCTGTTCAACGGGCCGTGCTCCATGGCAGATAGCGATGATTTCAACGGCATCACTTTCAATTCGATAGACAATGCGGTAATTTCCATAAATGTGTTCACGTAAATTATCATCATAATATTCAGGAACTATACGACCGGCTTTAGGAAAGAGGGGAATGTTTTCAACAATAGTAAGTAATTTTTGAGCAAAAACTCTAGCGTAAGCTTTTGAGTCCTGAGCAATAAATTCACAAATCTGTTCAAGATGAGAAGCTGCTGATGGTGACCACTTTATTTTGTAGTCCACTTGACAAACCTCTCTTTTACGATATCATGCGGAATGCCTTTCCCTTCTTCCAGTTCTTTAAGTCCGGCATCAACCTGAATTTTAAAATACAATTCTGATATAATGTCATCAATACTTGCATTATCAGGTAACTTTTCTATCAATTGCAGTACTTGCCCTTTTATTGCAGTCATTACTCTGCTCCTATTCTAGCATTGGATCAATCATTATAAAAGATAATAATTTTAATGTAAGAATCAAATAGTAAGTTCTCCTATCGCTCCTGGCTGCACCCTTGGGCGTAGTGCTGCTATACAACTAACGCTATATCATCACCCCTCTATTTGAACATTTGACCAATCCATTTCTCTATTGCATTCGAATGTTAAATTGTGTAATATGCCTAAATCTCATGTAGTTTAAGGCTATAGTTTAGATTGTCTGTTATCATATACATAAGTCGAATTGAAGTATAAATACATTTATCATTTCAAGGAGGACGATATGAATGGCAAAGGCAAGCGAATTGTATCAGCAATAGCTGTTATGATTCTTCTGGCAGGATCTGCTCTTTTTTCTCAAACTTTTATTGAAGTAGAAAATCCAGGTATTTTAAAAAGCAATGTACATACTACATCGCCTTCAACCGGAGTCATCCTGGCTGAAGGCGGTTTTGATTTTAATGATGGGACAGTGCAGAGCTGGACAGTGGACGGTCCCAGAGATGAAATTGGAGGTGGTCCGTTTGCCTCTCATTTTTCTCATTTGTGGGCTGATGCTGTCAGCTATGCCTCGGCTGGCCTTGTTGATCCAATAGGTGATAATATAGGATCATATAAGATCTGTAATACCTCTGGTCATGGCATAACGAATCCCGGTGCTACTTATTGGTTTATGTATTGGATTTCACCCGATCTCTCCACTTCAACACATTGGCAGGAGGCCGAAGGGTTTTCAATTGCTTTATTGAATTATATGGCAAAAACCGGAGCGGCACCCGGTGATTATCTGGATTTGAGTATTAATCTTCATGTAACTGTATATGATTTAGATGAAGCGAGAAACAGGTATTTCAGACTGGGAGATTACCAGGA
The DNA here is from genome assembly GCA_023139105.1 of bacterium. GTDB lineage: Bacteria > Zhuqueibacterota > QNDG01 > QNDG01 > JAGLOF01 > JAGLOF01. The sequence continues at coordinate 24,610 of JAGLOF010000073.1, read as the reverse complement.
GATTACAACCTGGCTGGAAGATGAGAATTGGATTAGCAAAACCTTTAACTGGACTTCAATTTATAGCTCAGTGCCACGTCGGATAATCAGGGATATATATGTCTCTGTCAGAGGCCGTATGGTAGATAATTTTGAAGGTGGCATATATCTGGATGAGGTGCAGCCAATTGCAAGTGGGGGAAGTCCAACAATCTCCCTGAATACATCCACGTTAAATTATGACATGAATTCGGATTCACTATTCTTTACAATAGCTAATTCCGGCAGCGGCACTTTAACATGGTCAGTTGCGGAAAATCCGGATGTACCCTGGATCACATCTGTTACACCGGAAAGCGGAGTGGGAGAAGGATCGATAAAAGTAGTTGTGGATAGATCTCAGTTAACAACGGCCAGTGGAACAGCTACTATTGCAGTGACCTCGGACGGTGGCGATGAGAATGTAACCTGTTATATTGAGCAGGATTTGAAGAGTGACTATCGCCATCCGGAAATGGAAACATTGATTTTGGCAGCAGATGGTCTGGCAGGAGATCAATTTGGTTATGGATTGGATATTGACGGTGAGTATGCAATTATAGGTGCTTCAGAAAATGACAATATCAATGGGACTAATGCAGGGGCGGCTTACATTTATAAATATGACGGAACGGAATGGTTGCTTCAACAAAAAATTATTGCTGGCGATGGGGTTGAAGATGATCTTTTCGGCTATTCTGTGGCACTGAGTGATGAATATGCCGTAGTTGGTGCCCCATGGGTCAATGCCGGAAGCGATAAAGCCGGCGCTGCATATATCTTTAAACGTCAAGGCACTATCTGGAACCAGCAGGCCAAGCTTGTTGCCGATGATGCGGGAGAAGATAATCGTCTGGGCATCAATGTGGCTATTGATGGCAGTTATGCTTTTGCAGGTGCTTTCTTTGATGATGACCATGGTCCCAGAACAGGATCTGCCTATGTTTTTAAGCGTGATGGAGAGACCTGGGCAGAGCAGCAAAAATTATTGGCCAGCGATGCTGCTGAGAATGACTGGTTTGGTGTAGCAATTTCTGTGGATGGAGAATATGCGGCTATCGGAGCAAGAACAGATGACAATGAGAATGGTATCAATGCCGGGGCTGTTTATGTTTTCAACAGGGATGGTGAGACCTGGACAGAGCAGCAGAAACTAATAGCCGGTGATGGCGGCTATGATGATCGTTTTCACAAATGTGTTCTAAATGGCAGTCAGCTTGTCATTGGCGCATACAGCGATGATGTATTTGGCATTAATTCCGGTTCTGTATATCTCTTTGAAAGAAGCGGTACAACCTGGACTGAACAGATCAAATTCATTGCACCGGGTGGTGCACCAAGGGATGAATTTGGGCGGAATCTTGATTTTGATGGCCACAGGATTGTAGTTGGTGCATTTTATGATGATAATAACGGCATCAATTCAGGCTCTGTATATACATATGTACATGACGGTTCCAGCTGGAATTGTGAGATGAAAATAATTGCCAGTGACGGAGCCGGTAATGATTGGTTTGGAAGACCGGTAGCCATTGACAGTGAACATCTTCTTGTTGCAGCAAAATTAAATGATGATATGGGCATTAATTCCGGTTCTGTTTATGCATATTATTTATCCGAAACTGCGGTTGAGTCAAATGCTCTTGATATCCCCGAGACGTTCAAATTACACCAGAACTACCCCAATCCTTTTAATCCGTCAACAAAGCTTTCTTACACACTTCCGGAACGGTCTACTGTCACTCTGAAGATTTATAATGTTGCCGGTCGGCTTGTTGCCACGCTGGAGGATGGCGTTAAGCCATCGGGTCAGCACCAGGTGCGCTGGTTTGCCAGGGATGCTGAGGGTGCGCAGATTGCCAGTGGTATTTATTTTTGCCGTTTGACTGTTGGCGATGAGGTGAGAATTCAAAAATTGGTGTTTACTGAATAAAATTTATAGGCTCCTATATTGCTGGATCTTACAGCAATATAGGAGCATTCGTTTTATAGCAATAGAATACCAGTTCTACAAACCATCGGCTTCGGTGTTGGCGTAGTACCCGGACTCCTGAAAAGTAGGGACATTCAGGGCTTGTTGGTACAAAACAACTTTTCTGTTGCATAATTGTACCGGGGTTGTTACATTCCAGACATGATCAAAAGAGAACTCGAAAAAAAGTTATTGCAGCTGGCATCACAATTCCCTGCCGTGTCAGTAACAGGGCCGCGGCAGTCAGGAAAAACAACCTTGATCCGCAACCTGTTTCCTGAAAAACGTTACTATTCTCTGGAAGATCCCGATATACGTTTAATGGCTATGAACGACCCCAGGCATTTACTGGAGAGCAGTGATAGTGGATATATTTTTGATGAAGTGCAACGTGTACCATCACTTTTTTCCTACCTGCAATCGGCTATAGATAGTTCCGGGAAGCCAGGTGAGTTCATTCTTTCCGGTTCACAGAGTTTTCTCCTGTCCAATAAAATATCTCAGACTCTTGCAGGACGTGTAGCTGTGTTGAAGCTGCTTCCGTTGAGTATGTCGGAACTTTGCAGTGCCAATCTTGAATCACAATCACTTGATAGTGTACTTTTTACAGGCGGTTACCCTGCTATATATGACCGAGGCATAGATCCTGCTGATTTTTTCCCGAGTTATATACAGACATATGTTGAACGGGATGTGAGACAGTTGCAAAACATCAGGCATCTCGATGAATTTATCAGGTTTGTACGCCTTTGTGCCGGCAGGATAGGGCAGCTGTTAAATGTCACCTCACTTGCCAGTGATTGCGGTGTCAGTGTCAACACAGCCAAGTCCTGGATATCGATGCTGGAGGCAGGTTATATTCTGTTCAGATTGCGACCGCATTATAAGAATTTTAGTAAAAGACTTGTTAAAATGCCGAAGCTCTATTTTTATGATACAGGTCTGGCCTGCTATTTATTGAATATTGATTCTGTAACGCAGCTTGAAAATCATTATATACGCGGTTCGCTCTTTGAGAATATGATTATAACTGAATTTTTAAAAAAGAGGTGGAACCAGGGTCGTGAGAGTAATCTTTATTTCTGGCGGGATAATAAAGGGGTTGAGTTAGATTGTCTGATAGAAAAAGGAATTGAGTTAGTCGCTGTTGAAATAAAATCAGGCAAAACAATAGCAGTAGATTTCTGGAAAGGTATAAAATACTGGCAGGCAATCTCCGGAGCTTCGGCAGATAATTCCTATCTTATCTATGCAGGCAATGAAAATTTGAGACAAGAATCTGGAAATATACTGAGCTGGAAAAAATTAAAAGTGTTGCTGGACCGCATATAAAACTTATACTGTTTCTTCAAATAGCTTCAATATAAATCTATTTGCATTTCAATGTATTTCTGCTTATTTTTTTTAATCAAGTGCCATTATTGTAATTTTTCTTAATTAATTTATGGCACTCCTACTCATCTATGGAGGCACATATGCGACGTTTTTCCCTGATGGCCATGTTTATTGTGGTGTTGGCCATACCCTTGTTTGCCCAAAATCCTCATGTAGCCAAGGCCAATTATGATTTGGCTGCCAAGTTCTCTCCGGCACGAATGAAGACTCTTGTTTTTTCAACATCTGTCAGATCTCATTGGCTTAAACATTCAGATCGTTTTTGGTATTCCTACGAGACATCTGAAGGAAAGACATTCTATATTGTCGATCCGGCCCGTAAGATCAAATTACACATTTTCGACAATGTGTGGATGGCGGCTCAGCTGACCAGGATCGTCAAAGATCCCTACGACCATCAGCACCTGCCTATCGACAAAATTAAATTTATAGATAACGACCGCGCCATTCAGTTCAAGGTGACATCGTCTCAGGATGAAGAGAAGAAAGAAGAAGCCGTTTCTGATTCAACCAAGACTGAGGAAAAAGACGACGATAAGAAAAACGGCAAGAAAGACAAGAAGAAAAACGGTAAAGACACACCTAAGAAAAAGGTCTTTCACTTCAAGTATACGCTGGCTACACAAAAGCTGGTGGTGCTTGAAGACTATAAGGAGCCCAAGAAGAGACCTAAATGGGCCAATATTGCCCCGGACAGTAGCCACGTACTCTTCTCAAAGCATCACAATCTCTTTTGGATGGATATCGAAAATTATAAAAAAGCTCTGGAAGACGAGAAAGACTCCACCATCGTCGAACACGCCATCACCGATGATGGTATCGAATATTACGGCTACGGTGGTGGTGCCCGGGGTGAGGACAACGTCGATAAAGAGAAGAACAAGGACAAGCGCAAAGGCGCGTGGGGCCTGTGGTCACCTGACTCAAAGAAATTTTCCATGCAGCGCAGCGATACGCGCGATGTGAAAGATTTCTGGGTAGTACACAATACCAAGAGTCCGCGTCCCACGCTGGAGTCTTACAAATACCATCTGCCGGGTGAGAAAGAGGCGCCTGTGGTCGAACTGCTGGTTTTTGATCTTGAATCGGGCGACAAGGTGAAGATCAAGGCCGATGCCTTCAAAGATCAGACGCTCAACACCTACCGCAAACCCCGTCTGAAGAAGGACGGCGATGACGAACATCGGCCATCGATCTGGCTCAGCGATTCGTCTGACGAACTTTATTTTTACCGTACCAGTCGTGATCTGAAGCGCATCGACGTCTGCAAAGCGGACGTCAACACCGGTGAGGTGACGGTGCTCATCGAAGAGCGTATGAATACCTATCTGGAAGTGAATAATTTGGGTCTGGTCAACAACGGCCGTGAGCTGATTCAGTGGTCTGAGCGTGACGGGTGGGCCCATTTCTACCTCTACGACGGTCAGGGCAAGCTGAAGAATCAGATTACCAGCGGTGCTTTTCACTGTGAAGATATAGTCAATATCGATGAAAAGAACCGAGTGCTCTATTTCACGGCCAATGCTAAAGAGCGCAATGAAGACCCCTATTTTTTACATCTTTACCGTGTGAATTTTGACGGGTCAGGACTGAAACTGCTGAATCCCGGCCATTTCAACTACCGGGTGAGCATGAGCGATTCGCATCGCTATTTTGTGAGCAATTATTCCCGGGTGAATACGGCACCCAAGGCTGACCTGCGCAACCATCTGGGGCAGAAACTTATGGATTTGGAAACGGCCGATCTTGGCAACCTGATGGCTGCCGGTTACCGCTTCCCAGTGCCGTTTAAGACCAAGGCCGCCGACGGCATCACCGACATCTACGGCGTGATGTACAAGCCATTCAACTTCGACTCCACACTGTCCTATCCCATTCTGGCCTATGTCTATCCCGGTCCCCAGACCGAGGCAGTGAACAAGTCGTTCTCCTCGCGTATGGACCGCACCGACCGCATGGCTCAGCTGGGCTTCATCGTGGTCACTCTGGGCAACCGCGGCGGTCATCCCGGCCGCAGCAAGTGGTATCACAATTATGGATACGGCAATCTCCGCGACTACGGTCTGGCTGATAAAAAAGCTGTTATCGAACAACTGGCCAACCGCCATGGTTTCATCGACATTAGTAGAGTGGGTATTTACGGCCACTCTGGCGGCGGCTTCATGTCCACGGCAGCCATGCTGGTCTATCCCGATTTCTTTAAATGTGCGGTATCTGCAGCAGGTAATCATACAAATAATATCTACAACCGCTGGTGGAGCGAGAAGCATCACGGTGTGAAAGAGGTCATGGAGAATGACAGCACAGTTAAGTTTATCTACAAGATTGAGACTAATCCGCAGATTGCCAAAAATCTCAAGGGCCATTTGATGTTGGTCTCCGGCGATGTGGACAACAATGTGCATCCGGCCAACACCATCCGTATGGCCAACGCCCTGATCAAGGCCAACAAGCGTTTCGATTTTTTCCTCTATCCGGGGCAACGTCACGGTTTTGGTAATATGAGAGAATATTCCTTCTGGCTCAAGGCGGATTATTTTAGCCGTCACCTGCTGGGCGACTGGTCTCAAGGCGTGGACATGCTGCATATGAATCGTGATATTGAGATGAACGGTAAGAACGGTCGATAATCGTATTAAATTTAAGGGCGGACCGCATGAATTGGTCCGCCTTTTGTATTAAAACAGTGGCAGTTACTGATTGTTTCAGGGTCTATGTCGTTTTGTGTGCGCACGAAATAAATTAAGAGCTAATTGGCCACTGATTTACACAGATAGACACGGATTAAAAAAATCAAGCGATTGAAATAAAAGAAAATTAAGCACCTAATTATTTGAGGTGAATTATGGCAAAGTGGTTCAAAAGGTTGTTCGGCAAGGCTGAGGCTGAACCGGTAGACTGGCCGGCTGTTGATCTGGATATGCAGATAGCGGCAATCAAGATTGCAGAGGCTGAAAATGATTCGGGTCTGGGTATTTTGATTCATGAATTTGAGTTTCATGAGTATGAGTTGAGATTGGACCGCGACATCACCGGTATGTACCGCGTGGTGGCTATGGAGGGTCGGGAACGGCGGTATAGCTTTTCACTGCATTGTGATCATAAAGATTTAGCGGCGTTAAGAGAGCTGTTCGGCATGATCGCTGATTATCTGTCGGGAGAGCGGCATATCGGCGAACTGCCCAACACAGAGATGTTGAAAGGCCATTTTTACGGCCATGTTGAGATGTAGGAGGAAGAGATGAAACATAGATGGATAGGATTAATCTTAACGTTGAGTGCAGTTGCTCTTCTATCGGCACAGAACCATTGGCCACAGTGGCGGGGACCGCTTATGACAGGAGAAGCGGCATCGGCCAACCTGCCGCTGACATGGTCGGAGACTGAAAATATCGCCTGGAAGACGGCCATTCCGGGGGCGGGGCATGCTACGCCCGTTGTTTGGGGGGATAAGGTCTTTGTACTGACGGCCGTGCCCGACGATATCATCATCGTGGAGAAAGCGGATACTTCGGCCGGGGAAGAGGGTGGCCGCCGGCATTGGATGCGGGGGAAAAAGCCGGACCGTGTCCTCCATTTCACTGTGCTTTGTCTCAATCTTGACTCGGGCAACATTCTCTGGCAGACCAAGGTGCATTCGCAACTGCCCCATGAGGGTACGCACGGCGATGGCACCTGGGCTAGTCCTTCACCTGTGACCGATGGAGAGCATGTCTACGCCTTTTTCGGTTCATTCGGCCTTTACTGCCTGGATTTTGACGGCAAGGTCATCTGGCAGAAAGACCTGGGTGACATGAAGATCCGTGCCACCTTCGGCGAGGGCAGCAGTCCGGCACTGCATGAGGATAAACTCATCGTCCAGTGGGATCATGAAGGTGACTCCTTTCTTGTCGTAATAAATAAAACGTCAGGAGATGAACTCTGGCGCAAAGATAGAGATGAGCGTACTTCCTGGTCCACGCCGGTTGTTGTTGAGGTGGATGGTAGACCTCAGATTCTGGTCAACGCTACAGGTGCCATGCGCGGTTATGACCTGGAGACCGGCAACGTGGTCTGGGAGGCCACAGGCATGACGGTCAATGTCATCCCCGTGCCCCTGGTAGGTCAGGGCGTGGCCTATTTCATGAGTGGTTTTCGCGGCGAAGCCATGACGGCCATCCGCCTCTCGGGAGCTAGGGGGCAGTTGGACGGGACGGATCATATTGCCTGGATTTATAATGAGGATACACCTTATACGCCTTCGGGTCTGCTTTATCAGCAAAGACTCTACTTTTATAAACGAAATAACGGTGTGATGACCTGCCTCAATGCAGAAGACGGCAGCGTTATCTGGGGGCCGGAGAAGCTTGAAGGTCAGAAAACGGCCTATGCTTCACCAGTAGGTGTGGCAGAACGGATTTACACATTCGGTCGCGAAGGTGTGGCTCATGTGCTGGATGGGGGATCGTTGTTTAAAATTTTAGCCACCAACACGTTGGATGATGGTTTTGACGCTTCACCCGTTGTTGTAGGAGATAGACTGCTGCTTCGCGGACGGAAGTCAATATACTGCATTGCTAAATAGTGGAGCGAACATGCCATACAATGAGAGTATCGCCCAACGTATAAATGAGGTGCTGGCCGCCACAGGTCCCATCGACCAGAAAAAGATGTTCGGCGGCGTCTGCTACCTGCATGATGGCAATATGCTCTGTGGCGTGTACAAGGAATTTATGATCCTTCGGCTTGGCGCTGAGAAAGGCATGGAAGCCCTTGAGAAACCGGGTGTGCGGCCCTTTGACATTACAGGACGGCCTATGAAGGGCTGGGTGATGGTGGAGGAAGCAGCTTTTACTGGTCGCGAAGAATTGGAAAATTGGATTGGTCTCGCCCATCAGTTTGTGGTGACACTGCCTTCCAAATAGTTTGGGTGTTGGATGTGTTTTTCCTTAAATTTCTCAGGGGCAGAGCAAGATATAAAGATTAGCAGCGAACAAGACTAACAAAACGAACTAAAGAGAAAAAGACTTTGTAACAGGATTTTGCATTTTCAAGTAGTATTTTTTGATTTACATTTTTATATTGATAAAATAAGCAAGGTAAAAAGGAAGAAAGTTTAGCATTGGATGACGTATTCAATGCAGGTTGGGGATGTTTTGTCATGGGGGCAAAACATTAGTAGAAGGCAACTAGAAGGAGGATACACAATGAAAAAAATTACTATGATCTTGATGGCCGTCTTGCTGATGGCTGGCATGGCTTCTGCGCAGGTAGGATTCAGCGTGGGTGGTGGTATTTCAAAGTTGATGGGTGATGGTAGTGAACATTTTAATATGGGCTTCAATGGTCGCCTGGCAGCATTTAAACCTATAAGTGATAATATGTATGTCGGTGTGATGGGAGCATATAATTATTTCGGGCTGGATACTGATGGGCTATTGGGTGAAATGGAAGATCTCCCAGGGGTTGAATATGAAGTTGATGCCAGTGCCTCAATTATTGAGATATTACCCATGTTGCGTTATTTCCTCTCACCAAACATGTTTATTCAGGCTGGTGGCGGTATCTATATGTTTAAGACCAAGATGAGTTTCTCCGCTACTTATTTGGGAGAGACATTTGATGAATCTGATGATACAACCGAGAGCAAGGCGGGGATTTCATTGGGTGCGGGTTTTGCTTTTGGTAAAATTTTGATTATTCCTATTTATAACATGATTTTTACAGAAAATGAGTCTACTAAATATTTTACTGTTAATGTAATGATTGGATTGAATTAGCCGTAAATAAATATTTTTTGAAAGCCGGTCTCATCAGGAGGCCGGCTTTTTTTTGGCATGTAGGAAGAAAGCATCTAAGACTTACATAGTTTTTAAAATTTTTTATTTATCTCCTTGACATTCGACATAATAATTTCTATTATAAGAAAATCGAGCTGAAAATCAATTTTGATTTCATGATAAAGGAGACGATCGTATGTCAGAGCACGAGCAGAAAAAATCAGGTGCGTTCAACCGCAGAGATTTTATTCAACTTGGAGCAGCAGGGCTTGGGGCGGTAGCAGCTGGTACTGCTCTGTTCGGTTGCAGCTCAAAGAGGACTCTACCGGGTCAGGCTCGCATAATGACTAATGAGCCAATGGATAAGGTGCGTGTCGGGTTTGTGGGAGTTGGTATGCAGGGTGCCGGACATGTTCGTAACTTCATCAATATTGATAATGTGGAAGTCAAGGCTATCTGTGATATAATTCCGGAAAAAGTAGAACGTATGCAAAAATGGGTCACTGATGCCGGGCAGCCGAAACCCACGGCCTACACCCGTGGCGAGCAGGACTTTGAGCGTATGTGCGCCGAAGAAGATCTGGATCTGGTCTTCACGGCCACACCCTGGAAGTGGCATGTGCCTATTTGCGTGTCGGCCATGAAGAACGGCAAGCATGCTGCCACAGAGGTGCCTGCCTCGGTGACTTTGGATGAAAGTTGGGAGCTGGTAGAGACTGCTGAAAAGTATAATAAGCATTGCGTCATGATGGAAAACTGCTGTTATGACCGTATTGAGATGATGGTCTTCAATATGATCCGCAAGGGCGTGTTCGGTGAAGTGCTTCACGGTGAATGCGGTTACATGCATGATCTTCGTAATTACAAAGTAGGCGGCCTGTATGAGGGTGACTGGCGTATTAAGCACTCGATAAATCGAAATGGCAACCTCTACCCAACCCACGGTCTCGGGCCGGTGGCTCAGGCCATGGATGTGAACCGTGGTGATCAGTTTGATTATCTGGTCTCAATGAGCGGGCCAACACGCGGTCTCAATGCATTTGCCAAAGAGAAGCTGGGTGCTGACCATGAATATGCAAAGGTCAAGTATGCACTTGGTGACATTAATATAACAATGATTAAAACCAAGCTTGGCAAAACTATTTATCTTGTCCATGATGTTAATCTGCCCCGTCCATATTCCCGTATTCATATTTTGCAGGGGACTAATGGGCTGCATCAGGGATACCCGAGCCGTATTCATGTGGCAGGTAGAAGCAAGCCGCACCGCTGGGATGAGGGTAAATCATACCTGGAAGAATATGACCATCCTCTGTGGAAGAATATAGGCGAAAAGGCCCGCGGTGCCGGACACGGCGGCATGGATTATCTTGAAGATTATCGTCTTGTGCAGAGCTTACTCAAGGGTGAACCCATGGACATGGATGTATATGATGCAGCGGCCTGGAGCGTAGTTTCGGCATTGACCGAGGAGAGTGTGGCCAATAGAAGTCGTTCAATTGACTTTCCTGATTTTACAAGAGGAATGTGGAAGAATCGTGCACCTTTGGGAATTATAGAAAGATAGAAATGAGAAGATTTAAAATCAGAGTGGCGGCATTAGTTTTTAGCTTACTCTTTCTTGTATTATCCGGTCTCTCATACGGACAAAGGGCGGAGAAGGTGAGACTGGTCTTCTCCATGAATATAAATAAAGATATCTACCTGGATACGGTCTTTGGCGAGCCTCCTCAGATAGCAGTGTGGCTTGAACAATCCGAAGGCAGGGTCATGCGTACTGTATGGGTTGCACGCCGTGCAGGACGACGCTGGTGGAAGGGAAAGGTGGAGTGCCCGGTGGCGCTGCCATATTGGGAGAGCCGGCATCGTCAGGAGAAAAGTGAATATAAGGCACGCGGACTACTGAAGCGTTTTGTTGATGCTGTCACAGGCGCAACGCCTACAGGCGGGCCTTTCTCCGTGGATCTTGAGATGAAGGCCGGAGAGGTCTGGGACTTTTTTATAGAAGTCAATCTCTCTGCCGATTTCAATGCGGCATTTCCTCAGCGTGATGAGACAGGGCTGCCTGATCCTGAAGTAAATGGCCAGCCGTCAATTATTTATATGGGAAAGATAACGGCACTGCCGGGCCGTAAGGCTGTAGCAAAGCTCATAGGTCGTTCTGATCAATGGGCACCGGTAGATGAATTGTTACCGGATCTTGAAGGAATTACAACTGCACGGGAAATTCTATCTAATGTAGAGGCGAGATGTGAGGGGCTGCGGTAGTGGGAAGAGGAAGGGACAAGGGACAAGGGACAAGTGCCAAGCTCCAAATAGCAAATAACAAATAAAAAAAGTAAAAAGTAAAAAGTAAAGAGTAAAGAGTAAAGAGCAACACAGCAAAAAAGTACATGTAATATAGAATTATAAAAAAAGGGCTATCGTTTAAAGATAGCCTTTTTTGATTTGTAATTAATAAACTATATTATTGTGTATCCACGCCTTATTAAGAAAAAGCTCCCGATAAAAAGCAATGTGAATTTAAAAAATATGAAGTTTTTCCCATAATTAATAAAAATTCTAAAAAATAACTTGTTATTTTTAGTTTTATTTTTTATACTCTCGTGTACTCCAAATTAATTCTTATAAAATTGAGTAGATGGCCTTCAGATGATATTTCTGAGAAAGATGAAAATCAGAGTATTGTTCTACGGGCGTCAATTTGTTCATGTATTGAGGGGATAAAATAAGGAGGTGCCAATCGACAGAAATTAATACGATATATCCGGGAATTATAAATTCTAACAATCGGAGGGTCGAAATGAAAAAAGGTTTACTAACGCTTTTTTTAATGCAACTTTTCTTCGCCTCTCTGCTCCTGGCCAGTACAAAAGGTAAAATAGCAGGCCGGGTTGTAGATGCGGAGACAGGTGTGCCATTGGTTGGTGTCAATGTCCTTATTGAAGGGACTTCTTTGGGAGCAGCCACAGACATGCAGGGTGATTATGTAATTATCAACGTTCCAATTGGACGTTACACCGTAATTGCCCGCATGATGGGTTATGATGTATTGCGACAAGCTGAAGTGATTGTATCGGCGGATCGCACGATTAGAGTAAATTTTTCATTAAAGCAGGGTTTTGTGGAAGGCGAGGGAGTGACTATAGTGGCTGAGAAAGAAGTTGTGGCCATGGATCTGTCATCCAGTATCGTCTCTATACGCTCTGAAGAACTTGAATCCATGCCTCAGGTTCGTGATATTGCAGATTTTGTGAACATGCAGGCAGGTGTGGATGGCTGGTCCATCCGCGGCGGCGGTCAATCTGAGACTCAGTTCATGATGGATGGACTTATGATGGTTGATAACCGGACAAATCAGGCGATTGCTTCTCCAAACCTCTCTTCTGTTGCTGAAATTAATATCATGAAGGGTGGCTTTGACGCTGAGTATGGTAATGTTCGTTCCGGTATCATCTCTGTGATTACCAAGAAAGGTGACCGTAATAAGTATCACGGCTCACTTGATTTTCAGCACACGCCGGCTCGTTACAAGCACCACGGCAATCCCATCAATGATCCTATGAATTACTACCTCCGCCCGTATATGGATGAGACCAATGATCTGTGCTGGCTGGGGACTGAAGCTGTACTCGCTGAAGATGAGCGTAAAGATGTCATTGCCTTTCAGGGATGGAATCAGTTTGCGGCTGACAAAGGATATGGTACGGCGGAAGACTGGCGTAATGTCTTTATCTGGGAACGTCGTCTTCCCGGTGCCAATAAGTTGACGCCTGATAATTACCAGGGTAAAGGTCCCCGTGAATTTACTTACGGTGATAAGGCTGATATGCTTATTGACGCAGGATTTGGTGGTCCGGTTCCAGGTTTGGGTAAAAAAGTGACGTTTTTCTCATCATTCCGCCTGAACCGTGAATCATTTGCTCTGCCAACATACCGTGACTATTATCAGGATTATAATGCTCAGATCAAACTGAACTATTATATAACACCTGAGATGGAGCTGGAGATCAACGGTTTATTTGGTGAAACAAATACCATGTCAAGAACAGTTTCAGGTGGTACGGGCAATAATTATATGAGAAGTGGTAATGCCATTCTCTATAGTTCATTGACTGGCGGAGAGGGTGACCGTTCTGCGGGATCGCTTTATCTGCCCAATGCATTGGCACCATTTGATGTAAAACGTCAGGTAATCGGTGGCACTTTTACACATGCGTTGAATCCCAGTACATTTTATACATTGCGCTTTACTACTTCTCATCTTGAGAACAAATCCGATACAAGCTGGTATGATATGCGTAGTGATGTAGAGTATAACCTCAAGGGTGTTGATTCTCAAATTTTTGTCAATGAAGCACCTTATGGGCTGGTTACAGAAAATCTGGCCACTATTGACGGTGAAAACAATCTTGGTGGTATTCAGGCCAGCCAGCGTGACTATTCCGAATCACGTACATACAACTTCAAATTTGATATGACCAGCCAGATTGACAAGTACAATCAGGTAAAATTTGGTGTGGAATACAACTATGATGACAATAAAACCCGTGTGGGTTCTGAAGAGCTCTATACGCCCACAGTAGGTTTCTTTGATTCATGGAACTCCAAAGCGATCCGTGGTGCAGCCTATGTTCAGGACAAGATTGAATATGAAGGCATGGTAGCCAGAGTTGGTTTGCGATTGGATTATTTCAATCCGAATACAGATTGGTTCACAGAGACATATTCGGAGTTTTTTACGAAGAACAATAAATATCGTCTGGATGAGGCACCACAGAAAGCGGCCAAGACACGTCTATACTTAAGTCCGCGTTTCGGTATCTCTCATCCCATTTCAGAGCAGGCCAAACTCTATTTCAACTATGGCCACTTCTATTCTTTGGCAGGAACGAGGCAGCTCTTTGGAATCGGCCTCTCTACTCCGGTCTATCCGTTAAATTATCTGGGTAATCCCAATCTTGAGATGCAAAAAACAATCGCCTATGAATTAGGCTTTGAATATGACCTCTTCGGAGAGTATCTCATTCATGTCTCAGGTTATTACAAGGATAATACCAACCAGATAGGCAGCGTCAGTTATACAGGTATTGCCGGATGGAATGCTTACTCGACCTTGGCAAATAATAATTATGAAGATGTACGCGGCTTTGAGATTCAACTGAGAAAGAGATACGGACGCTGGTTTACAGGTTTTGTTAACTATGACTACCGTATTCAGAGTTGGGGTTATATAGGCCGCAGTGCATATTATGAAGATATTCGTGAACAGCAGAAAACAGGAAAGTATGAGATTGAAGGTACTCAGTCTGATACGCGTCCGGTAATTCGTGCCAATGTCACACTCCATATTCCTGAAGAGTATGGACAATTATTAGGCGGCTGGCATATTTCCATGCTATTCAGCTGGCGTGACGGTGCTCAGGACAGCTGGCATCCTGACAGAAACAAACGTGGTCTGCCAGAATATCACAACAATGTTGAATGGGTAGATTACTATATGTTTGATGCCAAGTTCTCTAAAGACTTTGCAGTCATGGGTCAGACAATTGAATTCTACGGTATGGTTAACAATCTGTTCAATATCAAGCAGATGAATCGCTATGCCTTTGCCAATGCAGGTGATAGAGAAGACTATTATATGTCGCTTCATCTGCCTATCTATGATGATCCCAAATATTCTGAAGGTTCAAATGTAACCGGCGGAAATGATAAGCTGGGTGCAGTCAAAGGCGATGGCAAAGACTATATCAACATGCCGAACCGGGGTTGGTTAACCTATCTTAACCCCAGGGCCATCACCGTTGGTCTGCGGTATAAGTTTTAATCGCTGACTGCGTGATTGGAGGATAACTATGAAGAAAGTATTTTTTGCTCTCTCTATTGTTCTGTTCTGCGCAGCAGTGCTGTTGGTAGTAACTGACGGTACAATTGCCGGAACACAGCGGTGGATAAAAATTGGTAATCTCTGGGATAAAGTTGTTGACTCGACTGACGAAGGCTACGGTCCCGGTGCTTACTCCTTTGGTAAATATTATTATGATGGCTTTGGTCCCGAGTGGATGGTCTGGGATTATCGCAGACTTGCTATCATGTGTACAGACTGGACAGATGAATCAGGTAGCACGCATGCATACAAGATGACGGGTTTTGCTGCATGGTCTGATGAGCAGACAGAGCTCATGCCCGTGCCCGATGCAAGCGGTATCACGCTTAAACGCTATTTCCGTGATACTCCCCCTACCATCATGGTTGATGGGAATAATATTGAAGAGCCTTTCCCCCGTCAGGGTGATGAAGTAGCTCCTGAAAAAATTCCCGGTACTGCAGACATGATGATTGAGTCTCATGTGCGTACATCCATGGGGGTGGATATTCATCAAAAGGTACTGGCGTGGAGCCAGAAAAATCATGATGACTATCTGATCTATGATTTTACATTCACCAATACAGGTAACATTGATCTGGATGATGAGATTGAACTTCCCAACCAGACAATAAACGGTTTCTATCTCAATCGGTCAGCTGCATGGGGTTGGAAAGGCCATATGAATGGCTATTACGGATCCCGCACAGATGATTCATTGCGTGTTCTCTTTTCATATCCTGACTGGAACGGTGATCCGGATTCAGACGGATTTGGTGATGCTGACAAGGCTGCAGGTTTCCTCAATTCACCATGGTTTCAAGGTTGGGCCATATTGCATGCCGATGTTTCAGGCAGTGATCACACAGATGATCCCGAACAACCTCGTATGACAGGTTTCTATGATTCGGAAGCTCAGTTTATGCGTAAGCCTGCATATGAACTTTCACCGGAACAGCAGATTCAGATGTATACAATGGCAAGTCAGGGTCTGGCTCAGACACCGGGTATTGTGGGTGAACATCCGCTACAGGAAGGCGGAGATTTCATTGCCAATGTTATCCATGAAGTTCCAATGGATGAGCAGGCTGCAATGTTCGGTAATCCCTGGGTATATTCCTGGACAGGTGGCCCCAGCTGGATCACATACATACCCATCGGTATCTTTTCCGTAGGGCCGTATAATCTTGCTCCCGGCCAGTCTGTCCGTGTGGTTTGGGCACATTGTATGGGCTCAGTGTCTCCGCAAAAAGCCTGGGAGATTGGTACTCGCTGGAAAAATGATGAACTTACTCTGGCTGACGCACCAGATACAGAGCCCCTTCCTCATGCCGAGATAGTCTATGGCCTCATGAGCTATGACGATAATGATAAGGCAAAGGACCTGTGGGTGACGACTGGTCGTGACTCTATGCTGGCAGCGGCAAATGCAGCACAGTGGGCTGTAAGGAATAATTACCAGGTACCGATTCCGCCACCGGCTCCATCGGTAATAATCAGTTCCGGTTCCGAAGATATAAGCGTTGAGTGGGGTGCTGAGGCAGAGGGCACGCCTGACCTGGCCGGTTATCGTATCTACCGTGCAATGGGTAGTGCTTACTATTCTGAAGAAAACAATCAGATTGTTGGCAGCTGGCAGTTGATACATGAGGCAGAGGCAGGCACCTTTATATTTAAGGACAATACAGCAATCCGTGGTTTCCATTATTTCTATCATGTGGCAGCCTATGATGATGGTACACATCCTGAGGCTGCAATTGCCGGTGGTGTTAACGGAAAAACCGAGCCTCTTGAAAGTGGACGCTGGTTGAATTATACGCGGACCTCTCTGGGTGCAGCCAGATTACTTTCAGCACCTGGTAAGAATTTTGATGATGTACGTGTGGTGCCTAATCCATACAATGCCAGGTCTCACCGTGAAGGCATGCATTGGCCCAAGAAACGTCAAATCGGTTTCTTTAATCTGCCGGCGGTCTGTACAATCAAAATTTACACTGAGTCCGGCGACCTAATCAGGACAATTGAACATATTAATACTGCAGGGGATGAAGAGTGGGTGGATCCCACCGGATTCAACAGCATGGATACCCGTTCTGATCAGATACCGGCTTCAGGCATCTATATAGCCTATATCGAAGTCTCAGAAGACATTGTCGATAGCGATACTGGTGCAGTGGTGTACAAGAAGGGCGAGAGCTGCTTCAAGCACTTCGTCATTATCCATTAACCGAGGAGTGAGTGATTATGAAAAACGTAAAAATCATCCTCTGTTTATTGCTCCTGGCCTTCGTCCTACCCCAAACGGTCTCGGCGCAGAAAGTAGCCCAATCCGGATTTAAATTTCTGGATGTGAATGTGGGCGGCCGAGCATCCGGTATGGGAGACGCCTATACTATCTTAGGTAATGGTGCGGATGCGGTGTTTTATAATCCCGCAGGCCTTACGCAGATGCAGAATAAATTTGACCTGAATTTTTCTTATTTTAACTTCATTGCAGATATCTCTTATATCAGTGGAGCTGCAGCATGGGATCTGGGTACAATTGGTACGGTTGCTGCACAATTTATGGCACCCAGCTATCCTGAGATGCAGGGAACTGAAATTGTTGATACTGATGAAGGTTTCATAGACACAGGTTTGTTTTCACCCAAAGCTCTGGTGGTGGGTGTATCATATGCCAAGTCATTGACTGATAAATTTCATATTGGTGCTACAGTAAAATATGCGTCACAGGAATTGGGCAGTTCCCGTTTTGCCAGAGAAGGTGATGATAGTGAATGGTCAGCAAACAGGGCCAATACAGTTGCTGTCGATTTTGGGACACTGTTTTATCCTAAATTTGGCTGGTTGCCATCATTTGCATTTGGCATGTCGGTACGCAATTTCTCCCAAGCTGTCAAATATGAAATTACTGAATTTGAACTACCTGTTCGTTATACTCTGGGTTTCAAAGTAGATGTATTTGATTTGCTTGGTGAGATAAGAGACAACATGTGTATGAATCTGGCTGTGGATGCAATTCATCCCCGTGATCATCATGAACGTGTTCATGTAGGAGCAGAGTTCACTTATGCTGATTTGTTCAGTGTACGCGGTGGTTATAAGTTTAAGTATGATGAAGAGGGCTTGACTTTTGGCTTTGGCGTAAAAAAGGGTCCTGTACGCATTGATTATGCATACACGAACTTTGGTGTCTTTGATAATGTCAGCCGTTTTTCCATGGGCCTGTGTTTCTAATTATGATGTGTTGTAGATTGAAGTAAATATTTATACTCCTTCTATCTTCATATAGTAGCAAGAATAGGAGCCTGCTGATGCTATTTACAATATCTTGCATTAGCAATTGCCCGATAAGCAAGGTGTTTTTATAGAGTGTCATGGCATTGGCAGGCTCCATTCAATAATTACAGTAATTATACGGAAAAAAGAGTTTCAATTTATTCAATTGATTAATATATTGTTTCCAGTCTACCGGGAGTGTTCCTGGTCGTTATAAAGATAAAGGAATACTCATGACATCGTTTTCATCCGCTGCGGTCTCTGCTCCGGGGCGCATCTGTCTCTTTGGTGAACACCAGGACTATCTTCATCTGCCTGTGATACCTTGTGCCATTTCTCTGCGTGTTCATCTTGAAGGACGCAATACGGATGCCAGCACAATTATGCTTGATTTGCCTGATATTCAATCACGGCAGTCATTTAGTATGAATGGGGAGCTGGCCTATGTGGAGGAGAGAGATTATTTCCGCAGTGGTTTAAATGTAATCAAGAGACAGGGATATTCATTCAGCTCCGGTTTAGATGTAAAGGTACATGGCAATATACCTATTAATTCCGGTACAAGTAGTTCGTCTGCGCTCCTGGTTGCCTGGATCTATTTTTTAGCCAGGATGAGTGACAGGCATGTTGATATGGATGCCGCAGAAGTGGCAAGATTAGCCTATGAGGCCGAGGTTCTGGAGTTTAATGAACCCGGTGGCATGATGGATCATTTCTCTACAGCATTAGGTGGAATCATCTACCTTGATTTTGAACCTGAAATAGAATGTCACAGCATAGCTGCAAATCCTGGCACATTTGTTCTGGGTGATTCATGTGAGCCCAAGGATACCAAGGGAATTTTAAGCCGGGTCAAAGACGGTGTGCTTCATATCGTTGATGAGCTGAAGAAAGATGATCCTGCTTTTGAATTGAGAAGACTTAATACGGATAACGTACAACAATACAAAACTAATTTGAGCACCTCTGCATTTGCTCTTCTGGAGGGCACTGTTGCCAATCATCTGATAACGCGTAAGGCCAAAGACGCCCTCCAGGCTTCTGTGCTTGATCATGCCCTTATCGGAAATCTATTGAATGAGCATCAGGCTATTCTCAGAGATGTTTTAGGTATTTCTACACCAAAAATTGATAGAATGCTCGATGCGGCACTGAAAGCAGGAGCTCTTGGAGGCAAGATAAACGGTTCCGGTGGTGGTGGTTGCATGTTTGCATATGCTCCGGAGAATCCGGCTGCTGTTGCAGAGGCCATTGAGAGAGCGGGCGGGAAAGCGTATATTGTAACAGTAGCTGACGGTGTTAGACTGGATAAATAGCAAATTCCAAAAATCAAATAGCAAAATACAAATAACAAATACCAAAAATCAAATAACAAAAGACAAATCCCAAAGAACAAATAGCAAAATACAAATTCCAAAGAACAGATGACAAAATATTCCGCTCCAAATGGGTTGCCTGAAAAAAGTAAGAATGTTAACCGCAATTAGCCTATGTTTTTTATCTATATGTTTTAATTGTTCGTCTTGTTCGTTTTGTTCGTTGCAAAATTTTTGTTTTTGTTAGTTACACAATTTATTTTACAGTACCAGTTTTAACCATGCATGCAGAGGCCCTGCCACTAATCCTCCACATTCAATCGACATGTCATCTCGACGGAGCCTGCGACAGAGAGATCTTTAAAAGGTTGGTTAACGACATAACCTTTCAATTATAAGATTTCACTGAGTCCAGAGCACACTCAGTGGAGGAACGTTTCTCAGGGAGGAACTCTTCGAAATGACAGCAAAGAGAGGTAGTTCCCGACGAATATGGCGATTTGTTTTTTATCTATATGTTTTAATTGTTAGTTTTGTTCGTTGCTAAAGCTTTGTTTTTGTTAGTTACACAATTTATTTTACAGTGCCAGTTTTAACCATGTATGCAGAGGCCCTGCCACTAATCCTCCACATTCAATCGACATGCCATATCGACGGAGCCTGCGACAGAGAGATCTTTAAAAGGTTGGTTAACGACATAACCTTTCAATTATAAGTTTTCTCAGGGAGGAACTCTTCGAAATGACAGCAAAGAGCGGTAGAGCGTTTCTGGGCCTATCGTTATTTATGATTATCTGCTATTTTCATCTAACCCATGTGTTATTGCTCTTATTTTTTATTAAATTTCCTTTTAATACAAATAATTTTTAATTATCTTAAATCTATCAAGACCAGATGTCTTGAAATTTTCCTGATTTATAATAATATTTAATGTGAGGACTCATGGGCAAAGTCCGAAAAAAGAATTTGATACGCAGGAATTTAATTCTTCGCGCACTTCTTGATCATGGTCAATTATCACTTACAGAGTTAAAGCTACACACAGGTATCAGTCTTCCGGTTGTTACATCAATTGTCAATTTTTTAAAAGAAGATAATTTACTAATTGATGTTGAAAGCAGGGGGCCCTCTCAAGCGGGGCGTCCGCCGTCGCTGGTCGCCTTGAATGGTGCTGCCGGTTATATTCTCGGTATTGACCTGGGAAGGACCAATTCCAATTTTATTCTGCTGGATTTAGCACAAAATCTTGTTGCAGATGTAAGGACTAAATCTTTAAATCTTAGTAATGAGATATCTATTATTGAAGACCTGCATCGTGAGATTGACTCGATTCTTGAAAATGCAGATGTCAGTTGGGACAGAATTTTAGGTATAGGCATTTCTGTTCCCGGGCTGGTACAGGGTCAACGCGGCATCTCTGAAACCTATCTGAATTTTGGTGATCGACCTGTTGCTCAGGTTTTATCCGAGCGTTTTGGCAAACCAGTGCATATAGAGCACGATGCAAAAGCTATGACTCTGGGTGAGATGTGGTTTGGAGCGGCCAAGGGCAGGCAGAATGTACTCTGTCTAAATGTTGGCTGGGGACTTGGATTGGGTATGATCATTAACGGACGTCTGCATTACGGCATGAATGGCTATGCTGGTGAGTTTGGTCATTTGCAGATTGTTCCTGACGGTCTTCTCTGTTATTGCGGAAAGAGAGGGTGTCTGGAAATGTATGCGTCTGGCAAGGCTATTGCGCGTAATGCAAGAGATAAGATTGAAAAAGGTGCCATGACCAACCTGGCTACTCCCGATGGTAAAGAAGTGGATAGAATTGATGCCAAACGTATTATTGAAGCGGCAAATGGCGGTGATCAGTTCTGCATTGAAATCATTGAAGAGGCGGCAGGTTATCTGGGATTTGGTATAGCGCAGCTACTTAATATATTTAATCCTGAATTAGTGATTTTTGGCGGTAGAATTTCACCGGTGAAATTTTTTCTTAATCCCGCCATCTCTGCAGCAGTGAAACATTCAATGACACATCTCAATAAAAATGTCAGTTTTGAGACGTCAAAGCTTGGGGCAAAATCCGGTGCACTGGGTGTTGCCGTACTTGCTGCAAGAGAGCTGTTTGAAGTAGAACATCTCAATCCATCTGCCTATGTGTAATGGATTATATT
Organism: bacterium; assembly: GCA_023139105.1. Classification (GTDB taxonomy): domain Bacteria; phylum Zhuqueibacterota; class QNDG01; order QNDG01; family JAGLOF01; genus JAGLOF01. Next base: position 2,837 of record JAGLOF010000073.1, on the reverse strand, counting down.
TTTTATAACTCTATAAAAACCCCGAGCATTGATGTTGTCTATCATTGCCGGGGTTTTTTTATTGGTACTTGTAAGTTGAATAAAGAGGAGAGACCATGTTTCGTCTTACGTTGACGCTATCATTTATACTGCTATTGATTGCCGGATGCAGTTCTTTTCAGCCGGACCTGGCTGTGAGCATTATACCTCAACCTTTAATACTGACACAGGCTGACGGTTGGTTTGAAATCAAATCAGGTACACCTATTATTACCGATGGAAGTGAATCAGCCAGACGAACGGCCGGTTATATGGCAGACAGACTGCGTCATACTGCCGGATGGGATCTGTCAATGGACGCGGTTGAAGATGCCGGCAAAGCCATTGTCCTTAGATTGGACGGTAGCCCGGCATTGGGTGATGAAGGCTATACCTTCCGCTCTTCACCCGATGGTGTTGAGATTCATGCATATGCAGCTGCCGGACTGTTCTATGGCGTGCAGACACTCTTTCAATTATTACCCCCGGAGATATTTTCAACAAGACGGGCAGATAATTTGAGATGGGTGCTTCCTTCGGTAGTAATTGAAGACACTCCCCGCTTCCCCTATCGTGGAATGCATCTTGATGTATGCCGTCATTTCTTCTCTGTTGATTATGTGAAGCAATATATTGATTATCTTGCCATGCATAAACTGAATCGTTTTCATTGGCATCTTACGGAAGATCAAGGCTGGCGCATAGAGATAAAAAAATATCCGAGATTACAGACAATTGCCTCAAGACGGAAAGAGACTGTTCTTGGTAAGACAAATCTTTTAGATGGTAAATCTTATGCCGGATACTATACTCAGGATGAGGTGCGGGATGTTGTTGCTTATGCTGCAGAGCGGCATATTACAGTGATTCCTGAAATAGAAATGCCGGGACACTCTGTTGCCGCTCTCACAGCTTATCCGGAACTCTCCTGTAATGGCGGGCCTTTTGAAGTGCGTACACGTTGGGGTATTTCAAAGGATATCTACTGTGCAGGGAATGAGAAGACTTTCACATTTCTTGAAGATGTTCTTACAGAGGTCATGGATCTTTTTCCATCAACATATATTCATATAGGCGGTGATGAGGCTCCCAAAGACCGCTGGAATGATTGTACCCTATGCCGGCAGCGTATTCGTGATGAGGGTCTTAGAAATTCACATGAGCTACAGAGTTATTTCATTAAACGGATTGAAAATTTTTTAAATGCCAATGGGCGCAAACTTATAGGCTGGGATGAAATACTTGAAGGCGGTCTTGCACCTGATGCCACTGTCATGTCATGGCGGGGCATTGCAGGCGGAGTTGATGCAGCACGTCAGGGTCATGATGTAATCATGACACCGTATTCTCATCTTTATTTTGACGGATATCAGGCAGATAGAGAGATTGAACCGCTGGCCATAGGTTACTGGGCTCCAATTGAAAAGGTCTATTCTTTTGAACCAGTGCCATCGGTGCTTTCCCCTAAAGAGGCAGTCCATATTCAGGGTGCACAGGCAAATCTATGGACAGAATATATCAGTACTGAAGAGTATGCTGACTACATGGTGCTGCCGCGTATGAGCGCACTGGCAGAGGTAGTTTGGTCGTCGGTGGGCAATCGTAATATAGATGATTTTATGGAGAGGATTCAAACGCAATATCAGCGTTATTCAGCCATGGGTGCATCCTACCGTATTCCCGTTCCTGTATTTCCAAATGGTTTTGCACTCTCTTCGGGCGATACGCTTACAGTTTGCTCCGGAGTAGAGGGCGCAGAACTTCGTTACACTGTTGACGGAAGTGATCCCGGTATTAAATCTCCTGTTTTCAAAGATCTGATTGTTGAAGATCATTTCATTCTTAAAATTCAGACATTGCTTCCAAATGGAAGAGCCTCCTCAATAGTAACGCAGCCTATATTGGTTACGGATAAGGCAGGCCAGGGCAGGTATTTCGGACTGGATTATACTGTGTATACTGGTAAAATTGGCAGATTTATGCCAACTGTATCTCAGCTGCGCGAAGCATCATCCGGCAGTACGTTTAATCTTGATCTCAATGATATTGTACATCCTGAAGATCATTTTTTTGTCAGATTTACAGGAGATTTAATGATTCCTGCTGATGGTACATATACTTTTTATATCAGGGGAGATGATGGTGCACGCCTCTCCATTGACGGTCATCGCGTTGTTGGACATGATCAATATGCACGGAATCCTGTGATAGGCAATGCCTCTCTTTCAGCCGGTGCACATCCGGTTGTTATTAAGTATTTTGACAATAAAGGTAGTCACTCTTTAAAACTTGAAATAGAGGGCCCTGGCATGGTCCGTCAGCCTGTGCCGCCGTGGATGTGGCAGTCTCTGCAGGAAAGTAGTGGGAATCAGTAAGATTTGTGATTGATTTGCATGCAGCCATATTATGTGCATGCAGGTTGATGTGAGGTGTTAATTTATTTTTTATAAAAAATATAAGAGCATAAATCAGACAGGATTACAGGATTAACAGGATAAACAAGAGCGAAAAAAAGAGCATTGGTCCACGAAGGACGCGAAGAAGAGCGAAGAGCAAATTCCATACAGATTACATGGATTGTACGGATCAGAACAGACTACATGGATTCCCGGAGAAATAAACAAGGTGTCTCCCCGGTAATCTTTTGGCCGGGGTCTATACTTAACAGTGTCTGTGTTTTATCCTGTGCGTAAATGATAGACAACAGAAATCAGACAGGATAACAGGATTAACAAGAGCTAAAAAAAAGAGCATTTGCCTACGGAAAAGAGCGGAAAAAACGAAAAAGAAGCAATCGCACAGAGATCACAAAGACCACG
>JAGLOF010000072.1 GCA_023139105.1 bacterium | reverse complement strand
TACAGTTTTGACTTCCGTTGACATAAATCTAAATTAATTGATTATTTTATTTTCTTAATCTCTCGCCCATTAATATCATTTGAACGCCTTTTACATATTTGTGGTCATTATATTGTTGTTGCTAAAAAAAAGGAGCAACTATGAGTGTTTTTACACTTCACCGTCAAAATATTTTCAATGCTATCATTACCTTATTAGCATTGAGTGCAATTTCAGTTATTATTATATTCCTGGACGAACATGCTTTTTATGCTGGTTCTGGTCTTACGTTGCTGGGTATATTATTAATTTTATTTTGCTGTAAATTTTATAAAAATCGTAACCATGAATGGTGGAAAGAATTACAAAATGAATTTCGTTATTATACTAGCTTTGCATGGCCAATAGGTGCAGGATTTGCAAGTTTCATTATTGGGATTTATATACTAATACTTTTTAAAATAAACACAAATATTTCAGTAACTAGTCATATAATTTCAATCTATGCATTATTTATTTCAATATTGCTGACAACTTTAGGTGTTCACTCACTTTATAAAAAAACAGCTCCTATAACCAACGTCAGTTTACTACTTAAAGATCTAACAAAGGATTTGAAAGAATATAATAGCGCTGGAAGTAAAATAATTATTGCATATCCTGCATTAAATATTGGTTATCATAGAACATATGAACGTTATAATGGGATACCTAAATATTCATCATATTATAATTTTTACAATTCTTTGTGTGATATTGCCAAGCGAGATGATGTTACAATAAGAATTTACACATATCCTGAAAAATTATATGAGAAATTGTGGACTACCTACACAGAAAACACAGCAAAAAATAATATTGATAAACAAAAAATGATAAAAGATAGCAATGATGAATCAATTTATCTATTAGAGCAATTTAGAAATACAAGCAAGAAAAATTCTGATTGTTTTGTTCGTGAATTTCACCCCGATCGTTTCCCTCAACATGTAATTGTAATCGGAAATATTACATATTTAATTGCAAGTTATGGTTTACCGATGTATAAAGAAGATCAGCATAATCCTGATAATTTGAAAACAAAAAAATTTAATGGATATTTTGATGGTGGTGAACATGAAAAAGCTACTTTACTGAGTTATAGGCATGAAGATCCCAATATGGCAGAATTGGTCTATGAACATCTCGAGAAACATTATACAACTGTGAATGAAATAAACGGAGGTGTAGAATGAAAGCAAAGAGACTTATAGTTCTATTAATAGGCATTCTTGTCGCTTGTCAGAACAAGAAAGAATCTGAAATATCACAATATAGAATTGCAGTTGTTTCAATCGTTGAGATTGACCCAATTAAGCAGTTACGTGAAGGCTTTTATGAAATATTTGAATCATCTGCTTTTGCAAAGACAAAAGAATTAATAATAGATGAATATAATGCACAAAACGATCCTAGTATAATCAATCAAATTGTGGACGGTTTGGCCGTTGATAAACCTGATATGATTTATGTACTTGGTACTCCGATTGCGCAAGTAATACAAAAACGAATCCCAGATGTATTATTAGTACAAGGGACTGCAACTGATCCTGTTGCCGCAGGTTTAGCAGATTCGTGGTCTGGTTCAGGCCGTAATTATATTGCTACTACAGACTTGCCTCCTATTAATTTACAAATTAAACTAATAAAAAAACTAACTCCCAATGTGAAAAGAATTGGCATTATATATAATCCCGGTGAGGTGAATTCAGTCGCTGTCGTTTCCCGGCTACGTGAATATATTAAGATAAATGAAAATAGTATCAAATTGGTGGAACGCCCTATTTCTAATACAAGTGAAGTTGCTACTGTAACCCAAAGTCTTTTGGGGAATGTAGATGCTATTTATTTGCCTCCTGATAATACAGCACATGCAGCAATTCCTGTTATCGGTCGGTTTGCAAATGATAACAAACTGCCTTTTTATGCAACTGTTCAAAGCGCTATTGATGAAGGTGCTATCGCAACCCTATCATTGGATTTTTATGTGTTGGGGAAAGAGACTGCAAAATTAGCTTTGCGTGTTTTACAAGGTGAAAAGGCCAGTCAAATACCTATTACTCCTATGAAATATCCTCAAATAACAATTAATGGTAAACTTGTTAGAGAATATAAACTTGACATAGCTGAATATTCAAATAAAAATAATGTCAAAATAATTGAGTAGGTAATATGATATTATATAAAATAATATTGATCTTAAACGAAGGATTGATTTTTGGGCTATTTGCAATGGGTATATATGTTGCTTTTCAATGGCTAAAGTTTCCTGATTTAACACCCGATGGCAGCTTTATTTTTGGTGCGTGTATATATGTTAAATTTAGTATGCTTGGTATGCCTCCATATTTTACGCTTTTTATAACAATATTGGGTGGCATTATTGCTGGCTTCTTTACTGCATTCTTGAATAAAAATATCAAAATCCCTACTTTTGTCTCTGGGCTATTGACAAGTACAGGATTATATTCCATAACTTGGTTAATTTTAGGTAAGCCAAATCAGTTTCTTGATCCGATATTCACATTATTAGGGGATATCACTGGCATCAAATCTGCATATGCTCTGCTTTCATACTTATTTGTATTCATTTGTATTATTGTGACTTTATTAAAAATATTTGCTGATAGTATTTGGGGACTAAAATTACGTGCTATTGGTGAAAACAACTTATTAGCCAGAGATTTAGGTTCAAACGATATCTATTATACATATATTGGTCTTGGCATTGCTAATGGATTAGTGGCATTTAGTGGTGCTATGTTTGCTCAAAGAAGTTACTCTGTAGATATTAATATGGGTTTTGGGCAAACAATTATTGGGTTGATAAGTATGATTTTAGGTTTACTGTTGTGTCAGGGTAAACGTTCTATCCACTATATATTACCATGTGTAGTTTTTGGTGCGGTTTTACATAAGTTAGTCATATTTTTAACACTTGAAGCTGGGTTGCCAGCAGAATCTTTCCGGATGTTATCTACCATATTTTTTGTGATTTTATTTATTTTACTAAAATCTACAGGCATAGACTTTTTAAAAGGTTTAAAATGGACATAAAATATTCTAATCTAAATAAGTCTTTTAATAGTGTTTCAGGGGCACCTGGTTTTAATCTATCGATTGGTGAAATATCATTTGAAATTGGTAAGATTACATATATTATGGGGCACAATGGTAGTGGCAAGAGTGTTTTATTAAAGCTATTAGCTGGCCAATATAGACCCAATAAAGGTCATGTTAAAGCAATCCACAAACGTAATAAGTGGTTCGCTGATAAGCACCATTGTAGCATTGTACGTCAGAATTCTAATGAAAGCCTTTCTTTAGAATTGACTGTGAAAGAAAATATTATTATTCGTCAGCACAATCTTAGTCCATTGGAAAAAATATTTCCATTAAGAAAATTGAATGAAAGGGTGGATTTTGTTTTAAATGATTACTCTGAGCTTGATCGTAAAAAAGATCAAATAGTTTCGAATCTATCTGGTGGTCAAAAACAGACTCTTGCCTTTGTGGGAGCAACAATTTCCCATTCTCCACAATTATTACTTGACGAATTTTTATCTGCAACTGATCAATCAACTAAAAATAATCTGTTACAATACTCAGCAAAATTTGCATTAGATACACCTGCAAGCGTAGTAGTTGTAAGTCATGATATAAATTTGGCACTATCTAATGCTGATAGAATTATTGTTCTGAAAGAAGGGGCCCTTATTGCAGATTTACTAGCTGGCTCTTCGAGTTGGGAAAATTCTTATATTGAAAAATTATTAGAATGATATCAAATATTACAAATTGCCTAACATAATAATGAACAGGATTTGGCCTTAACCAATAATTTTCATATGTCAATTGTGCCAACGCAAAGTAGCATATGTTCTTTTAGAAATATTAAGTGGGTTTTATTTTTCCTGCCTTGCCAATTTTCATTTTTCGGTGATTAATGTTTCCGTTTGGCCAAACCTGTTATTAAGGGTAAGTGCGCCATGCGCAGCTTGGTGTTTCTTATAAAGTGAAAGTCTTTATCGGGCAACGCCTAGCCAGCAGCCCGTACCGAGTGATGCGCCTGTTGCGGAGTCAAATGTTGATGAACAATAGCAGGTGAAGCGTTCACAGGGAATATCACATAGTCCGCAAAGGAAACATATGCAAATAAGACAGGCTGACCAACATATGCCAATCTCAATGTGGGGAATAGCAAAGAGAACTTGATAAAGTTCTTGTACGATGCGAGCAATGCTGAGGAGCCTTGTGCGGGAACGACGTATGCAGGGATCAGCGAGGGGGCGGTCGGGTACGTTGGCCGTTCTACCTCGATTTCAGCTTTAGAGCATTAATTCACTTTACATTTTGTTGTGAATTTTGTACGTTTAGTTATCTGTATAACGTACAAAAGGAGCTTGTCGTGCAAAGAATAAATTTAGAAACCGATATTCGTCCCCTTTCAGATTTTCGTGCGAATGTTGCTTCAATGATCGATGAAATAAAAAGAACAAAACGACCAATAGTATTAACACAGCATGGGAGAAGTGCAGCTGTTATATTGGATGTTGCTGAATATGAAAAAATATTAGAAAAAATAGAAATACTAAGTGATATTCAGATTGCAGAATCACAAATTGAAAGTGGAGCTGGCTTAAATCATGAAGATGCAAAAGCCCAACTACTTGGATAGAATTAGTATTTAATCACGTAGAAAGATTAATAGAATATCCAGAAAGTGGCCGTATCGTACCAGAAATAAATAAACTTAATATTCGCGAATTGGTCCATGGAAATTATCGAGTGATATATAAAATTGGATTAGATGAAGTACATATTTTGACAGTTCGGCATTATAAACAAATTTTGCCTATAGATGAAGTGAATTTAAAGGTTGAATAACGAATAAGATTTGCACTCGACCAACGGTCGAGCGGCAAATCGGGACGTGGAGCGTGGCTGGAAGGTTTTAATGAGATGCTGAAGTATCAACTCCATCCCGCAGCCCACGATAATCGGATATTGGGCTTAAGGAATGTTCTTGTACGAAGCGAGTAATACTGAGGAGCCTTTTGGGGGAACGTCGCACGCAGGGATCAGCGAGAGGGCTGCCGGGTACGTTGGCCGTTCTACCTTGATTACGGTCGAAATATGAAAATCGAACTTTTCATTTATTTGGTTTTCTCTATCGAATGGAAAAATAAGGCTCAATGGTGGAGAAACATTATATCGAAGATTATCGATATAGGAGTGGATTATGAAAATTGCTACTATTCTACTTGATGGACAAGAAGTTGCCAGTATTATAACTGATTATGGTTACTTGCCTATATCTTTCATTAATCAGCGATTTAATAAAAATTGGCCACATGATTTATTCAGCATACTTACTGAAGAGAGATTAGAAGAGATCAAAAGATGGTTTTATCAAAATAGTGACTCTTTATCTCAAGAATTAGAGGAACTATCCATTCTGAAAAAATTGATCCAATTTGCACCTTTGTATCGCCGGCCGCGAAAAATTTGGGGGATTGGTTTAAACTATAAAGCTCATGCTGAAGACCTTTCTGAAAAAGTGCCTGTCTCAGAACCTGCGAGTTTTATGAAGCCTGATACAGCTATCATTGGTTTTAATGATACGATAAAAATACCTACGCTGTCAGAAAAAACCACAGGAGAAGCTGAGCTCGGATTGATTTTTGGCAAAAAGTGTAAAAATGTAAGTCAGGAGAACTGGCGCTCGGCTATTGCCGGATTCACAACCATTATCGATATGACGGCAGAAGATATTTTAAGAAGGAATCCGCGAAACCTGACCCAGGCAAAAAGTTTTGATACTTTTTTCAGTTTTGGGCCTATATTTTATACGCTTGATGAGGTGGATGATTTGTTCAAACTGCTCGTCCAAACCATCATCAACGGAAACGTGCATGCCGAAAATACTGTAGCCAACATGACGTTTCCACTCGATTTCTTAGTTTCGTATCATTCACAAATTATGACAATGCTCCCAGGAGATATTATTTCAACTGGGACACCAGGAGCAGCACCGTTAAAAAATGGTGATATTATTGAATGCCGTATTAATGATTTCCAACCGTTGATAAATCATGTCATTGATTTAAAATTAAACAGGAGGTACGTATGATGAAAAATGCATTCGCTGTTTTGCTGGTAGCTCTGATTTTTATCGGTTGTAACGGATCCCCCACTTTGATGTATGAATATCAGAATGATGTTTACATATCCTATGGTGACGGGAGTAAAGCCGCACTTATAATTCCAAATGCCCAATATCCTCAATGGATTCCCAGAACCAAGGATAAAATCGCTTTTGCCCGTTTTACCGGGTCCAAAGCGGCCATTTTCATAGTTGATGATGATGGTAAGAATGAAGTACAACTGACTGACTGCAACACAAGCGGAAGGTTCTCCTGGTCGCCCGACCGATACTGGATCACATTCTCTACTGACAGGCATGGCAAATGGCAAGTATATAAAATTAATGTTAATACCAAAAAAGAGTGGCGCTTGACACATGATAACTCATCCAATCACGAACAGCCCCAGTGGTCACCTGCCGGAGGCAAGATCGCTTTTCATTGCGACCGCCGAAGCGGTTACTGGGATATCTGGATTATGGATGAAGTTGGGCACAGACAGACAAATTTAACTAAAGGTGTGACCGGATTGATTTCATGCATGAAACCGGTTTGGGAACCACACGGAAAATATCTTGCTTATATCGGTAATCATCCGGGGTGGGGAGGCGTCAAAGTACATGTTGTCTTCAATCCATCCTTTACCGGGTCGAGCTCACCGGGGCCTTTTTCTGCACATCAAGTTTTGGTCTGTGAGCCTCTATGGAGTCCAAGCGGTGATTATATTTTCTATGTCGATTCAGAGAATGATGTATACAAGCAAAGTATTGAAACCAAAGTAGCTGAAAAGATCAATAAGAAAAAATTATCGGCCAGTGGAACAAGATATATGGATTGTAACGAAGTTAACCTTTACTTCTGCGGTGACACAGATTTGTATCGTGCAGACTGGCGGCTCACGCCTAAAAATGTGGTAAAGCTCGTAAAGGGTTATAATCCAGATGTGTGGTAATTTTTTTTTATCCATGCATAAAAGTATCTACTTGAGAAATCTTTTTGAATGATGAATTGCAATAATACAAATACTTTCTTTATCAATGTTGATTCTGTACACAATTCGATATTGACCTTTAATGATTTCCCGAATTGTTTCATCAGAATATTCTGGAACAATTCTTCCAAGAGTCGGAAATGATGATAGGTTTATTATGGCATCTTTAATTTCCTTAAACCAATCTCGGGCAGCCTTTGGATTATCGTCAGCAATATATTGTACTATTTCGGATAAATCTAATTTTGCACTTGAAGAGATAAATATTCTCATTTTGTCTCCGCTTGTGTAATAATATTATCAATTTCACTGATTGCTTCAGAAAAGGGATGAATCCGATTATTTTTAATATCATCAAGACCAAGAGCTACTTTTTTCATAAAATCAATTTGATCTTGGAGTTCTTGATATTTTTCAGCGTCTAAAAGAACAGCTGTGCCTTTACCATGCTGAGTTAAAATGATTGGTTTTTTATTGATCTTAAGTTCACTGATATATTTTTTCATGTTATTTCGAAAATCAGTGAGAGGTTTGATATTTTTTACATCTAAGGTTTCCATGATATCTCCAATTATTTGGATTATTGTTTACGTCAAAATGTACGTTTTTATGTCATTTAAGTCAAGGAAAATTAATAGTAATAATAAAAAAGTGCTAACAAAATACTGCAATGGATTTGAAACAGCTGTGGTTTTTTGAAATTTTGTGAACACTGGAATCGCTTGAAACATTAAAATGTTTTGATGTTTCAAATCCTTGAGTATCACGTTAGTGCGCCAAGCGCAGCTTGGTGCTTCTTAAGAAGCGCAGAATGTTCTGTGTCTAGTCTAAAGTATTTATATTAATTTGATAAAATTGTTCTTTGGTGTTCTTAATCAATTTTAGATTTAATAATCTGTTTATATCTCGACGCATAGTACTTGGGCTTTTATCTTGATATAGAATTTTGAAGAAATGGTTTTTTTGTAAATCGTTCAAAGTAAACAAATAATCGATATTTTCTATAAGAATGAACATAAAGTCATATTGTCTTCTCGATAATTGTTTTTCATTACGCAAAGTTAAAAAATATTCTTTGAGCATGAAAATTCTGATATGATATGTAATTTTTGATTTAATTTCGATTAATGACTCAATGATACCGTTTATTACAAATTCAAGAAACATTGTAATGTCGTTGTCTTTATTTTTTATAGATTTTGAAAACGTCCAATAATATTCATCCATGTTTTTGTAGTAGAAGTTAGAGAGCATTACAGGCATATATTTAAAACCTGAAGATTGGAGAATTAAAGCTTCAATAAGTCTTGCTGTTCTTCCGTTCCCATCGGCAAAGGGATGAATAAGAGCAATATGGTAGTGACTTAATGCAGCTCTGATTATTGGATTGATGTTTTTCATTTCGGAACTATTAATCCATTTTATGAATTCAGAAGACAGATTGATGATGTCTTTCTGGATTTTAGGCGGTGTATATATACCACCATGATTTGTATCACCAACTTTCACAATGTGTGAGCGATATATACCGGGAAAATTTTCATTAATAATGATACCATCAGTTATTAATTTGTGTATATCTTTGATTAATTGTTCACTTAGGCATACGAAAGGCTCTATGGGTTTTGTTTTGGGTAAAAACTCATATGCTTTTTTTAGGTTTATAATTTCTCGTTTTGAGATGTCTGTGTCTTGGTAGTTATCTTGGTTATTTATAATGTTAATTACACTATCTTCTGAAAGTGGGTTCCCCTCTAAAGCGGCAGTACTAAAGATAGATCGTTTAACAAATTCTTCTTGAAGACTACTGGAAATACGAGGCAAAATAGGTAGATCATTAATTGTCTGATATAGAATTTTACTTTCAAAAAGTAACGGCGTTAGAAGGTCGAAGGAGAATTTTGCACTAAAAACAAAATTTCCAGATTTGAAAGTTAAAAATTTGTGAACAGGGAATGAAACCATATTTGAAATCCCTATCTAGTTGTTTAAAAAGCTGTTACATGATGATTAATGTACAAAAATGAAAACGAAAGTGCAATAGTAAATGAAGGTTGATAAATATTCACAGAACCCTAAAATGCACCGGATAAAAATGCTATCTGTAATTTTGTGTTCTACTGATCGCCCTGGGGCGATCTCAAAAACAGGAACAATTTAATAATACATACTGATTCAGGGCAATTATTTTACGGTGTTCTTTTTTTTTAGTTATTTTCACGGGTGATTTAAACGTTACCGGTAATGGTTGTTACTTGAAGAGATCAGAATGAGAACCAGTTTGTTCAAGATATAGTGTGTCAGATTCCACATGATAAATATCGAGGTAATCAGGAGGTATAGAGTAATGCTAAAGATTGTTTTGATATTGTTAATAATTTCATTGATCTTTATGTCTTGCACAACAACTACTTGTACGATTCATCAGTATATCTGTCATGATATGAATACGCCATTTCATGAATCCGACTGGAAAGTTGAACTATCTACACTACGTCATCAGCAAGGCATAAGAATACAAAAAAAATATGATAAATCGTTCTACTGTAAGTTTAGGAAATTTGATAAAATGAAACAGGAGGAATATAATCTTCTATATCATTTCTATTGTGATTCATCCAGTCTTAAACTTCCCAAATATATGGATACAATTGAGATTGAACTTATATCTGGTAAAAAGATCCAATCAAATTTCCAATCATTCGATTTAGGTGTAATCAATGCTATTACTTTTGATGATGGTAATTTGTTTAAAGTGTATACTGATGAGATTGAAGCAATTCGTTCTGACTATGGATACGAATATAATTGGCCGGGAATATACTTTCGATTACGCAACAATTCAATTCCAATCAAGACCACTATTATTATTGAAAAGGGAACAAGAATAGTTACTATACAGATACATGAGATAGAGAAGATATATATCAAAGATAAAAATAAATTCAAGCTCAATGTTTATTTATTTTTATTAAGTTTACTCGTTGATGTAGTTGGTATGTATGCATTGGTAGTATTCACCAGGGGTATGTCAGGAATGAATTAAGAAAAGCATAGCGAATGCCAGATCGTCCAGGGTATTGATCTTGGGGGCTAACATAATACGGAGGCTTGTGACTTATGACAAACATTAGCAATATTTCCACCTTGATAACGATTTTATTTGGGCTAATGCTCACAGATTTGTACGCTAGCGTGCATCGATTGATCCGTCACCGTAAGCGCATCTCCTGGCATTGGTTACCGCTTTTGGTTTCCTGGTATGTGTTGACAATGATTTTAAAGAACTGGTGGAGTCTCGTTTTACATGAAGGTGATGGTTCTTGGGGAGGTGGTTGGATCTTTTTTTATTATGGACACCTGTTATTATTACTCTATTTGCTTGTCGCGGCTGTCCTTCCCGATGAGATACCGATTGAAGGTCTTGATCTACGAAAATTCTATTTGGATAACCGTCGCCATTTTTGGGGGCTGCTAGCTGTTGTGCATCTGACTTTAGTGATTTTTGCAGTGCTACAGCCAGTGTTCACAGAGTCTCCACTTAACTGGTTGGCAGTATTGGCAAACATTGTCATGGGAGCAATTGCCTTATCGCTGGCCTGGTCCCGGAGTATTAGATATCATGCAGTAGTTGTTATCATTTTGGTCGTGTTTACGTTAATCGAAATAATCGAGAAGTTCTAAGGGTGTATTTATTCGTCTATCATGGATGTCGGCCACAGCCCCGGGGTAATAGTCATTCATGATTCAGGAATTGGCAATGCATGGGCATGATATTTGTAATTGTTTTTATTAATATGAGAGTGATCTATATATATGAATTCGAATCGCGTGAAAAGAGAGATTAACATGCAAAAGAAAGTATTCAGATGGGGTATTATCGGGCCGGGACGAATTGCCCATCGTTTTGCTCAAGGGATCAAGGCCGCTGTCGATGCAGAGCTGTATGCTGTTGCCAGCCGTGATGTAGCCCGTTCAAGGGTTTTTGCCAGGAACTATGGTGCAGAAAAAGCCTATGCTTCATATGTGGATTTACTTGAAGATTCCAAGGTAGATGCAGTATATATTGCCACACCGCACTGCTTTCATTTTGATCAGGCTCTGATGGCTCTGGAAGCAGGCAAACCAGTACTATGCGAAAAGCCACTTACAGTAAATGCAGCTCAGACCAGGATACTCATGAAGACAGCCAATCTCAAAGGTGTATTCCTGATGGAAGCACTCTGGACACGCTTTCTTCCTATTTATGAAGATGTGCGTCGGTGGCTTGAAGGTGGTAGTATTGGTAGGCCACAGCTGCTTACATCTACATTTGGATTCAGAGCACCGTTAAATTATGAGGACAGACTCTATAATGCTGACCTGGCCGGTGGTGCATTATTGGACATAGGTGTCTATAATCTTGCTATCACGCAGTGGGTACTGGGACGTAATGCTCAGTATTTCAGTGCTCACAGTCATATTGGAAAAACAGGTGTTGATGAATTGACGTCTGTAGATCTATTCTATGAAGACGGTACTGCCAGTCAGTTTACCTGTACTATCAAGGCAGATACTGAAAATGATTTCAATATATACGGTGAAGAAGGACGAATCAGGATTCATCCTCCGTTCTGGGATGCTACAAAGGCTACTCTGACTAGTAAAAATGAATCTTTGACAGTTGAAAAACCTTATATTGAGACAGGGTTTGAATATGAGATTGAAGAAGCAATGCGATGTATCCGGCTTGGTGAGATTGAGAGTCCAAAGATGACTCATGCACAGACGCTGGCAACAATGACATTGATGGACAAGATACGCACTGCAATTGGTCTGAAGTATCCTTTTGAGTGATATTTAACAGCTTGTATGAGAGAATGTATAGCGTTCCCTCAAGTCAACATAGTGCCTGTACCAAATATAGAGAGAAATCTGTGAAAGAAATACAACAACTGCCTGCGGGCAGTTTTTCAGAGTGGCTAAAAGAGACGCGCCGGGCCCAACTGGAGGATGTGGGAGTAGATGTGCCCTGTGGCAGTTGCAACCTCTGCTGCCGCTCATCTTATTTTATACATATAAAACCGGATGAGATAGATGTGCTGTCCAGGATTCCTGAAGATTTATTGTTCCCGGCTCCGGGTTTGCCCGAGGGGAATGTTCTTATGGGGTATAATCGGCATGGATGTTGTCCGATGCTCATCAATAATAAATGTTCTATCTATGATTATCGTCCTCTGACCTGCCGTATATATGACTGCCGTATATTTAGTGCGGCCGGTATTTTAGCCGGTGGCACTGAAAAAAGAATGATCAATCGTCATTGTCAGCACTGGCAGTTTGATTATCCTGAAACTAAAGACAGAGATGAATTTCAGGCTGTCCGTGATGCTGTGAAGTTTGTAAACGAACATGCTGATTGCTTCCCCGATGGCAAAGTGCCTCAGACTCCGTCACAATGTGCTATGCTTGCCATCAAGGTCTATGATATCTTCATGCATGCTCTCAAACGGGGAGAGAGTGTTAGTGATGGAGATTTTAATCGAGCAATTGCCCTGAGAGTGATGGAAACATATAAGCAATTTGAAAAAGCAATTGAACATGGATGATGCAGCACTATAGAATTATTCTGGAAGTGAATTTGCGTTCATAAAGCCCAATACTTTTTTTACGGATATCACGAATTATAGCGTAAAGGAAATAGTGATTATGCATAAATACTGTTTTATCTCGTTGATTTTTTTGCTTGCGAGCCTGTGTGTCGGGTGTGGAGAGATGGGACAGCCAAAGCGCATATTATGGTATCAGCAACCCGCCCAATACTTTGAAGAGGCACTACCTCTGGGCAATGGCCGCATAGGTGCCATGGTGTATGGCGGTGTGAAAACCGAACAAATCTTACTCAACGAGGCCACGCTGTGGGCCGGCGGTCCGGTAGATTTATACATGAATCCCAATGCACATGTGCATCTTCCCGCTGTCCGTAAGGCCATATTTGCCGGTGATTATAAGAAGGCAGATCTTCTGGTTCGCAAACTTCAGGGCAGTTTTTCGGAATCCTATGCACCTCTGGGGGATCTGCGTATTGAGATGGATCACGATTCGGTGTATACTGATTATCAGCGTGAGCTGGACATCAGACAGGCTGTAGCAACATCGGCATATACTGTTGACGGTATTAAATATATACGTGAGGTGCTGGTCTCTCATCCTGATCAGGTCATTGTTATTAAATTGAAGTGCAGTAAAAAAGGGGCATTGGGTCTTGCCATACGGCAGACCAGCCAGCTTCCATATTCGGTGCAGTGTGGAGAAAACGGGCTCATCATGGATGGCATTGCACCGGTACATGCTGAACCTAATTATCGCGGCGACATAGAGAATGCCATTGTCTATGATGATGAGAACGGCATGCGGTTTCGCGTGATTGCCCAAGTGGTCCATACTGATGGCTCTGTTGGTATGGATAATGAAAAACTTACTGTAAAAGATGCTTCGGAAGCGGTGATCATGGTTTCTATCACTACCAGTTACAACGGATTTGACAAAAATCCTGGCACGGAGGGGAAAGATGAGAAAGTGCTGGCCAGGGGCTTCCTGAAAGCCGCGGAGGACCGGTCGTTTAAACAGATTAAAAAAGATCATGTTGCTGATTTCCGTTCACTGTTTGACCGTGTGTCATTGGATCTCCGGGCCGCAGGTGGTCAATACATGCCAACAGACTTTCGTTTGAAGCGTTACGCAGAGGGGAAGGAAGACCGTGATCTGGAAGCTCTGTACTTCCAGTATGGTCGCTACTTGTTAATCTCCAGTTCCCGGGCCGGTGGCATTGCCGCCAACCTGCAGGGCATCTGGAATTCCCACCTGAGGCCGCCATGGTCCAGTAATTATACCACCAACATCAATGCGGAGATGAATTATTGGCCTGCGGAAGTCACCAACCTTTCTGAATGTCATGAACCGTTCCTGGCTTTTATAGCAAATTTAGAGAAGACTGGAACTGTGACGGCTAAAACTTTTTTCGATTGTAACGGTTGGACCTGCTGTCACAATTCTGATATATGGGCTATGACCAATCCGGTTGGTGATTTTGGCAAAGGGCATCCGGTGTGGGCCAACTGGTGCCTGGGCGGTGCGTGGCTTTCCACGCATCTGTGGGAGCATTTTGATTTTATGCAAGATACGACATGGTTGTCAGATAATGCTTATCCATTAATGAAGGGGGCAGCACGTTTCTGCCTGGACTGGTTGATAGAAGACGGCAAAGGCCATCTGGTAACAGCACCGTCAACGTCACCTGAAAATTTGTATAAAACGGACAAAGGTTATGTAGGTGCCACGGCCATGGGCATGACTAGTGACCTGGCCATGATCCGGGAACTGTTGGAAAAAACCATCAAAGCATCTGAAATTCTTGTTGTGGATGAGATGTTCCGGCAGGAGATGCAGCAAGCGGCTGCCCGGCTCTATCCTTATCATATTGGCAGCAAAGGCCATTTGCAGGAGTGGTATTATGACTGGGATGATGAGTATCCGGAGCACCGCCATGTATCACATCTCTTTGGCGCATATCCCGGACATCAGATTACACCGGAGAAAACGCCGGACCTGGCCAATGCGGTTCGTCAATCCCTGGAGCTAAGAGGCGATGGAGGCACGGGTTGGTCGAAAGCATGGAAGATCAATCTCTGGGCCAGACTGGGTGATGGCGACCGTGCTCATAGGCTGCTGCGTACGCATCTGAATTACACATCGCCCAATCCGAAAGCCGTTTATCACGGCGGCGGTACTTATCCCAACCTTTGGGATGCACATCCCCCTTTCCAGATTGATGGTAATTTTGGAGGCACTGCAGGTATTGCTGAAATGCTTCTGCAGTCTCGCAACGGTTCTATTATTCTGCTGCCGGCATTGCCGGACGCCTGGCCTGACGGTGAAGTTAAGGGTCTGCGCGCCCGGGGTGGTTTTGAGGTGGATATTGCCTGGGATAATGGCCAGCTTAGCAAGGCACTAATCCGGTCTGAAAGAGGCGGGACATGTGTGCTAAAGTATTTTAATGTATGTCATGAAGTTCATTTGAAGCCAGGTGAGAGTGTGAAGATTTAATCTCTGTAATTCCGTGTTGAATCTATCTCCGGATTAAACAGAATGTAATATTGTCCTGCTCACCTATACCCTATTGGAGGTTAAATATGCAATTGAAACGTTTCGTCCTGGTCTGCAGTACTGTTTTCATGATTCATGCTGGTGTTTTTGCCCAGCATAATGATAATCCCTTTAGGCAGCTTGGTCAGCTGCTGCCTGCGCCCAATGCTTTTCGTACCGGCTCAGGTATGCCAGGGCCGTCATATTGGCAGCAGCAGGCAGATTATACTATTACAGTTGAACTGGATGAAGACATAAAAAGGATCAAAGGCAAAGAGACTATTACCTATCACAATAATTCTCCTGACGTACTGCATTATTTATGGGTTCAGCTCGATCAGAATATTCGTGCCAGACAATCTTTGTCTTCCCGGACGAGTACCCAGACTCTCTCCGGTTCTATGCGTACCGGCAGTCTGCAGTATCTCCATAGAGATTTTGACGGTGGTTTTAATATACATTCCGTTCGGGATAAAAATGGCAGAGTACTGTCCTATACTGTTGTTGAAACCATGATGCGTATTGATTTGCCTACTGACTTAAGATCCGGGAAGACCTTTGTCTTTCAAATAGAGTGGGATTATTTACTCAATGAACGATATATGGGAGGCGGACGGTCCGGGTATCATGAGAATGATAAAGACAGCACCTTGGTTTTTGCCATTGCCCAGTTTTTCCCCCGCATGGCAGTGTATGATGATGTCAATGGATGGAGGCATAAGCAGTTTTTTGGCAGCGGAGAATTTGCATTGCCTTTTGGCAATTATCAAGTAAAAATTACTGTTCCCGCAGATTATGTGGTAGCTGCTACAGGCACATTGCAGAATTCCAGTGCTGTTCTGTCACCAAAACAGAAGAATCAGTTGGCTCTGGCCGGAAAGTCGTTTCAAAATACTGTTATGGTTGTTGATGAAGAAGAGGCTGTAGTTAATGGGCAGACAAAGTCAACCAATAAAAAGACATGGATCTTTAATGCTGAAAATGTGCGGGATTTTGCTTTTGCGGCATCCCGTAATTTTATCTGGGACGCCATGGCAGTTGATTTGAACGTCCATACGCCCCTGGCCATGTCTTTTTATACTGCAGATGGAAATCCCCTCTGGGAAAAGTATTCCACTAAAGCACTGGCTCACGGCATGCGTATTTTTTCTGATTTTACCATTACCTATCCCTATCCTAAAGCCGTATCTGTGATGACGGGAAGAGGCGGCGGCATGGAGTACCCCATGTTGGCCTTTAACGGAGGAAAGCCCAATTCTGACAGCACCTACTTTAAATGGCAGAGAAATGGATTGGTTGGCGTGGTCATTCATGAATTCGGCCATAATATTTTTCCAATGATTGTCAATTCTGATGAGCGGCAGTGGGGGTGGATGGATGAAGGTATGAATAGCTTTGTTGAATATCTGGCTGAAGAAGCATGGGACCGCAGTTTCAACAGCGGTGACGGCCCTGCATATTCCAGTATACGTGACAGGCGCATGGATGAACGCAGGGGTATTCGGCTCAGCCCTATTATGACAGCCTGTGATATTGACCAGACATATGCATATAATGCATATAATAAAGCCTCTGCCGGCCTAAATATATTACGTGAAACAATTCTGGGACGTGAGCTGTTTGATTTTGCCTTTAAAGAATATGTAGAACGATGGAAATTCAAGCATCCCATGCCTGCTGATTTCTTCCGCACCATGGAAGACGCTTCCGGTGTGGATCTGGATTGGTTTTGGCGCGGCTGGTTTTTTACTACAGATGCGGTGGATCTGGCCATTGACAAGGTTCAATGGTATCAAATCCGTAAAGCAGATGAGACTGTAGTTGATCACAGGATAGAAAATTATATTACAAAATTACGGAACAATGAGGCAATAGCAAAAACAGCCATTGAGCAGGATACGACGCTGTTGGATCTATACGATAATCCTGATTATGTATCTGAAGAAGCAGTGGAATACAAAAGTTTTTTAGATAAACTTACTGATGAGCAGAAAAAACTTCTGGCCCAAGATTATAATTATTATCAAATCGACATCAAAAATAATGACGGTATGATTATGCCGGTGATTTTGAAATTTGTCTATGAAGACGGTTCTGAAGAACTGCATCGTATTCCCGCAGAGATTTGGCAGACCGATAATCGTAAAGTAAGTAAAGTCTTTTTCAGTAAAAAGCGAATGAAACAGATTTTACTTGATCCATACTATGAAACGGCGGATTGCAATATCAATAATAATGAATGGAATGTCACAGGCAGGCCGGAATTGATCACTCTGAGTAATAGGGGAAGGTACAGAAGGTAGCGGGTATTTAGGTACTTTTTGTTTTTACATTAGACACCCGGTGATGTCGTAAAAAGAACGACAACAACCGGGGTCTGACCTTTTTCGATAGCTTCGTTATCCGGTGATAAAATAATTTGTATAAATATTGAGATTTCATTGGCTGTAGTGTCAATTTTTTTATTGCCGGATTAATAATTTTAATCACCTTAAAAATCTGTGGTGTAGATCAAATTACCTCCGAACAATCTGGCTCCCCCTTTGCGAAGGGGGCTGGGGGGATTTCATATCATCAGGCGTGCAACAACATTCCAGTCAATCAATTATAGTGTGAGAAACTGATAGCCGCACAGCTGTTTTCTACGGATAACCGGCCAGAGCTTCCGTTCTGTATCTATCATATTGATTCTGAATCTGCGTGCTTTGTTTCTATTATGTTGATTATAGTGGAGTATTAGTAAATCCCCCCAACCCCCTTTAAAAAAGGGGGAGCTAGTATTTTCATATGGTGATATGTCGAACTTAATCCGGGAATCAATGCATTTTAAATAAAATAAATTATTTCTATTCCACTTAACCAAATACGCCACCATATATGAGTCTATACAAATTTTCAACAAATATCATTACATCGTTAGCACAACCCCCATAGTAATGAAATACATGTCTCTTCACATTGAATATGAAAACTATTATTACTCCGGTGATAAAATACCTTGCATAAATATTGAGATTTCATTTTTAAAACCTCCACGTTGGGAGCTGCACTTGAGTCCATCTCACATTTATATTTTTTATTTTTTAAAACCATGTATTAAACAATATTTTTAAAAAACTTATTGATGCCAGCATGTTTTTTTTATATCTTGCAGAATATAAAAATATTAATTCAATGAATGACGCTGTCTTGGGAGAACGCACAATGAACACACATAAAAAATATTTTATTAGAATGGTCAACAGTTTTATAGTATTTATGTTGTTTTTGTTGGGTTGCTCTAAAGATGGCAGCGTTTTAAAAGGCAAAGAAAATATAGATGTTATCCAATGGGATATTACAGTACCTACAGCGGGAAACAGTTGGGTGATTGAGAGTGTCACTGAAACCGGAAAGATGATAACCGAATCCGGTATTACTAACTGGTCAAATCCCGATAGCCGGATTCGTACATTTTTTTATCTGGAACAGACTGGAAAATTTGATTTCGGGCTGCGAGTAAAAGTAGCCTCCGGGCAATCAAAAATAAAAATTACTCTGGGAGATGAGACAAAGGAAATCGCTCTTATAAACATGTATTTTGATAATATTTCTGTTGGCCCATTTACAATTAAAGAATCAGGCTATCAATATCTTGAAATTCAGGGAGTTGAAAAGTCATCTACAACGTTTGCAGAAATCAGCGATATTCTGATTGGAGGAGTGGCTGATACGGGAACGGCTTATTTTGTTAAAGATGATTTTTATTGGGGCAGGCGTGGCCCTTCTGTTCATTTAAGTTATGAACAACCTGAAGATGCCGGAGAAGCTCGTTGGTTTTATAATGAACTTACTATTCCGGAGGGCAATGATATTCTTGGGTCTTACTTCATGGCAAATGGATTTGCCGAGGGATACTTTGGGATACAGGTCAACAGCTCTGTAGAACGCAGGATTTTATTCTCAGTGTGGAGCCCGTACCAAACTGACAATCCCGGTGAAATTCCGGATGATTATAAAATTATTTTATTGAAAAAAGGTGAGGGTGTACATACGGGTGAGTTCGGAAATGAGGGATCGGGTGGACAGAGTTATCGAAAATATTTTTGGAAAGCAGGCACTACATATCGATTCCTTCTTAAGGGAGAACCTGCTGAGAATAATTCAACGGATTATACAGCTTATTTTTTCGCTCCTGAGATTGGAGAATGGGAGCTTATTGCCAGTTTCAGGCGGCCCAAGACCGTTACATATTTAAAACGCCTACACTCATTTCTTGAAAATTTTATAACTGAAACCGGTGACACTCAACGGAAAGGTCTTTATTCACGGCAATGGATGGCAAATGCTGAAGGTCAATGGCATGAACTGACCAGGGCCAGGTTTACTGCTGATGCCACAGCCAGAACACAAGCAAGGCTTGATTATTCCGGTGGTGTTGAGAATGGAATGTTCTTCCTACAGAACTGCGGATTTTTCAGTGAGAGATCATTAATAGACTCATTTTTTAACAGGGATGCCTCAGGTGCAGCACCGATCATTGATTTCTCTGCACTGCCCGGTGAATAAGGTTGTCGATTACTGTTCTCAGTTTTAATTCAGAACGTTGATCTGCTTGACATGGATGTTTAAAAAAGGGGAACAGCTGGACTTCGTTCCCCTTTCGTGAAATATATACGGTACATTGATGCCGGCAAATTACTCGTTTGGATGCTTGACATGGACATTCAGGCAGAGCATTTTTACAGTAAAGCCTTTAAATTACGTGTAACTGTGGGATAGTACCCTGGTACACCGCCAAATCCTTTTAGTTTTGCGCCTATGTCTTTTGCTATCTCCTTGGTAACAGTATTATCCAGAATATGCCGGGTTTCTTGCTCGGTTATCGGTTCTAAATACTCGGATTTTTCAAATACTTTTTGATTTTCCGGACATGAAAGCTGACAGTGCATACAGCCCATTATGGCATTGTGTGCATCTTTTTTAATGAATTCCGGGAAAGTGCCATCTACTTCATTATAGAGTGTGGTACATCTTCCTACATCAATGACAAATTTTTCTTTACTGATGCACTCGTTGGGGCATTCATTGATGCATATATCACAATTTTCACATGCTTTCAGCATTTTAGCTTCCTGCCAATTGTCTTCAAGTACTGCATCTGTGAAGTAACCGGAGAGTGATAAATAGCTGCCCATGCCTTTAACATAGGCAATGTTGTTCCTGCCGTATTCCGAGAGTCCGCTCCTGGCCGCAGCTGTCTTGAGCAGTATTGATCCTGCGTATGCCAGCTTGTGCCCGGATTCTCCGATAATTTCATTATGTATTACTTCCTGTAATAATTTTTCTTCAGGAGGATAATTAAAGTATCCGGGAGGCAGAAAAAATTCATGAGCTATTCCATTGTGGTTAAAAGTCGCAAATTGAAGAGGTGTAAAGGTTGCAATCATGATCACCGACGTTGCTTCGGGAAAATCCTCGGGTACTTTAAAGTCGCGATTATCAATATAGCTGCGGAATGTAGCCTGGTCACTTATTTTGCCATCGGCTTTCAGTTTTTTTATGTCAGCATACATTTCAGGGAGATGTGTAACAGAAAAGCTACGATAGGCATAGGCAGTACTTCCTATTTTACCACTATATTTTGAACTGCAGGATGTCAGGGCCAATGGGCTTAGTTGCAACATTGTCAGCGCACCGGCTGAGGCAAGCTTTTTCAAAAAGCCGCGTCGTGATTCATCTGCTGAATTATTTATTTGCATTATCAGTCTCTCCAAAGTTTATGAATGTGGTTCTGAATTAACCTAGTGTCTCTTCATGTTA
This sequence comes from bacterium, assembly GCA_023139105.1. Taxonomy (GTDB): domain Bacteria; phylum Zhuqueibacterota; class QNDG01; order QNDG01; family JAGLOF01; genus JAGLOF01. The sequence goes on along the minus strand of JAGLOF010000072.1, from coordinate 13,969 downwards.
CACGAATAATTTAGGCTGGAGTTTGTACAATGTCGTCCCGATTCATGTATTGAACCGTTTTCGTCTGAAAAATGCTACTTGACCATCTACGGATCTATCACTATATTAGTGCAGGTGTATTCCTGGTATTGGAATTAATGAAATTTATGTTCTGACATATTCTGCAGATTTCCAATTTCCAGTCAGGCGACTACTATCATCCCTCCCTATTATTATTGTGATAGAGGTAACTATGCAGAAACACATCGATCACTCTCAATCCGCTTCCCGTTCCAATCTCTCAATGGACTGGGTCAATGTTTTTGAAGCCATCGGTCATCCGACACTAATCCTGGATCCTGATCATTGTATTTTAAAAGCAAATAAGGCTACTATAGCGGCTACAGGAGTTGATGAAGATAGCTTACTGGGAAAAAAATGTTATGAAGTGTTTCATGGAACTAATGAACCTCCGTGTAATTGTCCGATGCTGGCAGTGAATGACTCCGGTGAGTTTAATTATGGAGAGATGGAGGTACAGGGTTTAGGTGGATGGTATATGGTGTCTTGTACACCTGTTTTTGATGATTCATCCGAGTTTTCAAATATAATTCATATTACTACGGATATTTCATTGCAGAAAGAAGCTGAACGTAAAATAGCCTCTGAGTTGAAAGAAAAGAATGTTCTGTTAAGAGAAATACATCACCGCGTAAAGAATAATCTGCAGGTCATCTCCAGCCTGATTAATCTTCAGATCTATCAGCTTGCTGATCCGACATTGAAAGATGCATTTGAGGAGACACAGAATCGTATTCGTTCTATGGCCTTTATTCATCAGGAACTCTATCAGGCGGAAAGTTTTGCTGAAATTCCTCTGGACAGATATATCGACCACCTTGTAAGTCATCTTTACAGGGCCTACAATTTAAACCAGGAAATAATTGATATTACTATTAATACCAATGGTGTTAAACTTAGCATGGATTATGCCATGCCCTTGGGTTTGATTCTCAATGAGCTGATCTCCAATGTTTTTAAATATGCCTTTCCTGAAGAACAGTATCTGCCAGGAAAAGTTGAAATCAATCTCCAACAAAGACAGGATGACTGTCTTGAGCTTTCTTTTAAGGACAATGGTATTGGGATTCCATCAGATCTTGATATACATAACAACAATTCATTTGGCATGTATTTGATCAGCCTGCTTGTTGAAGATCAATTAAAAGGTAGAATCGAAGTATTGAGAAAAGCCGGCACTGAATTCAAGATCTCCATTCCGGCCTGTTGATAATTTCCAGGCAAATTTTGTTCTGGCTCCTTTTTTGGCACTCCATAAAATCTCCGTGTTAATCCGTGGAGATCTGCTGGTTCACTCTTTGAATTTATCAGATATTAGATAAAGGCTTGTTAGTGTATGCACCGAATAGATGATGCAATTGGCAATACGCCTCTTATTGAACTAAAGTATTTCAGTGGCAAAGCCGGTTGCAGAATTTTAGGCAAATTTGAGGCAATGAATCCATCCGGGTCAGTGAAGGCACGGCTGGCTTTGGGCCTTATCCAGGATGCTGAAAGCAGGGGAGTGCTGCATTCAGGCACAGTTGTTATTGAAGCAACCAGCGGTAATACCGGAATAGGTCTGGCTATGATATGTGCAGCACGCGGATACAGACTGATTCTAACAATGCCTGAAAATATGTCCGGAGAGCGGCGTGTTCTTCTTGCTGCCATGGGTGCAGAGCTGGTGCTGACTCCGGCATCGGAGGGAATGGCCGGTGCAGCCGCACGCGTCCGTGAACTCTGTGCTGATCTACCGAATGTCTGGATGGCCGACCAGTTTGCAAATCCTGCCAATGCTGCTTTTCATGAATGTACAACTGCTGTGGAGATACTAAATGATACAGACGGTCAGGTAGAAGTTTTTGTGGCAGGCATAGGGACCGGTGGTACAATAACCGGTGTGGGCAGAGCCTTAAAAAAATACAATCCTTCAGTATATGTTATTGGTGTTGAACCATCAACATCGGCAGTGCTGTCCGGCAAGCTGCCGGGGCCGCATGCTATTCAGGGTATTGGAGCAGGATTCATACCAAAGGTATTGGATATGTCGATAATCGATGAGATAATTCCTGTAGATGACATACAGGCAAAGATCATTACCCGGGATTTGGCCGCTAAAGAGGGACTGTTTTGCGGTATCTCATCAGGTGCAGCATTATATGCTGCGCTGCAAGCAGGTAGGCACATGCAGAACCAGGAGAAAAAAATTGTTGTAATGCTGCCGGACGGCGGTGACAGATATTTATCTACAAATTTATGGGATGTATCAGAATGAGTCTTTTTCAATTAATGCGTGAAGATGTACAGACAGTTTTTCATAATGATCCTGCAGCCAGATCGATATTGGAAGTAATGACATGCTATCCCGGGCTGCATGCCATATGGTGGCACAGAGTGGCTCATGGGCTGTATCGCATACGTTGTTGTTTTCTGGCACGGATGTTATCTAATATCTCACGTTTCTTTACTCATATTGAGATTCATCCGGGTGCCTCTATCGGCAGACGTTTCTTTATTGATCATGGATGCGGTGTAGTCATTGGTGAAACTACAGAGATCGCCGATGATGTATTGATCTATCAAGGGGTCGTACTGGGTGGCACTACATTGGAAAAAGGAAAACGCCATCCCAGTATCGGATGTCATGTGGTTATCGGGGCAGGTGCTATACTACTTGGCAATATAAATATTGGCAGCGGTGCCCGTATCGGTGCCGGATCAGTAGTGATTTCCAATGTGCCTGCAGAGAAGACTGTGGTTGGAGTACCTGCCAGGATTGCAGGGCAGCGTGAACCTGAGCACCTTGATCTGAATCATGGTAATCTGGGAGATCCGGTCATAGAAAATATTCAGTTCCTCATCAATGAATATCGCCAAATAAGACGTGAACTCGATGAGATAGCCAATTCGTCTTCGTGAAATGAATTTATTGCTATCTGTCGTTGAAATATTTAAATTAAAGAAGTTTAATTGCGAAATGTAGTTTGAGAGCTATTCCGCATATTCATCTGATTACAACTACTAACTGAATTATATATTAATGACCTTCAGTGATGTTTGAGATGATTACAGGGAGCCATGATGAAAATATAAACAGGTGGATTGATTATGTTGAGTTTCAACCTTTCTTTTTTTGCCCCGGATGTACAGACCCAGACAATTGACCGGGACACAATATCCATGCAGCACCAGTGGAACCTTTCTGATATCTTTAAATCAGATAAAGCATGGGAAGCAGCAAAGACCGATCTGGTCAGCCGCCTTAATCATGTATTGACATATAAAGGAAGATTGGCTTCATCGGCTCTCATTCTGTTTGAATGCCTGGAAGAGCAGAGCGTACTCGGATTAGATTTTAGTAAGCTTTATAGCTATGCTTCAATGCGCTCTGATATGGATACTCGCGTGGCTCTCTATCAGGGTATGAAGCAGGAGATGAGTCAGATTGGCACTGATTACGCTGCCAAGGCATCGTTTATCGAGCCGGAACTGGTGGCAATGGATATTGCTTTAATTGAGAAATTCATTTCCGAAGAGACACGCCTGAATGTCTATAAACATTACCTGTTTGATCTGCAGCGTCGTAAAGCGCATATGCTTTCAGAAGCTGAGGAACGAATTCTTGCAAATGCCGGCATGGTAACACAGGGGCCTTATAATATATATTCAATCTTTTCTAATGCTGAACTGCCCTATCCCGATGCCACACTCTCAGACGGCAAACGGGTCAAGCTTGATCAGGCCGGTTTCGGCCGTTTCAGAGCAGTGGCTTCACGGGAAGACAGGAAAATTGTATTTAAAACTTTTTGGGAAAATATGGCGGCATTCAAGGGTACGTTGGGTGTACAACTTGATACACAGATAAAGAGTGACATATTCTATGCACGCTCCCGGCATTATGGAAGTGCCCTTGAATCTGCACTGGATGCCAATGCCATACCCGTAGATGTATATCGTGCATTGATTGACGGTGTAAATGAGAATCTTGATTCTTTTCACCGCTATCTGCACATTCGTAAACGTATGTTGGGAGTTGATACTCTCCACTACTATGATCTATATGCGCCGGTTGTGCAGGGCGTTGACCTTGAATATAATATTGATCAAGCCTGGGACATGGTCATCGAGTGTATGGCACCTATGGGTAAAGAGTATATGGATGTATTGCAGAGATCACGCATAGAGCGTTGGATAGATGTCTATCCCACACCAGGTAAGCGCAGCGGTGCCTACTCAAATGACGGTGGTTATGATATTCATCCTTTTATGCTGCTGAATTACAATGGTAAGTATAATGATGTATCTACATTGGCCCATGAACTCGGCCACTCCATGCATACATATTTCTCCAACAAGCATCAACCATTGCCACTGGCAGACTATTCTATCTTTGTAGCTGAGGTGGCTTCCACTTTCAATGAAGCACTGCTTACTGATTATATGTTGAAGAAAATTGATGATGATGATGTCCGTCTCTCCTTGCTTATGGAGTATCTGGACGGCATAAAAGGTACGGTGTTCAGGCAGACTCAGTTTGCTGAGTATGAACTGGCCATTCATGAGAGCTGTGAGAAGGGCATCCCACTGACTGGTGAGAAACTCACTGAAATATACGGCGGTATACTGGAGAAGTACTACGGACATAATGAAGGTGTATGTATTATTGATGATTATGTAAAGGTGGAGTGGAGCTATATACCGCATTTTTATTACAATTTCTATGTGTATCAATATGCTACGTCATTTACAGCTTCAATTGCCCTGGCTGATCGTGTATTAAAAGGCTCAAAAGGTGCAGTTGAAAACATGCTGACCTTTCTCTCGGCAGGTGGTTCGGATTACCCTATTGATGTCCTGAAGGCTGCCGGTGTAGATATGACAACATCTGGACCTTTAAACAGTACAATACAGCGAATGAATGATGTTATGGCTGAGATAGAGAAAATACTTGATAAGAAGAGTCGATAGGCTGTTTTCCGGAGGAAAAGATGTTATCAGACCAGGATAAATTTACAATACAAGAGATTGCAAAAAAATATAAAGCTACTAGAATTATATTGTTCGGATCAAGTTGTGAACCAAGTATAAGCAGTAATGATATTGATTTGGGTGTTGAAGGTGTGTCAAATCACCAATTTTTTAAATTTTATAGTGAATTGATTTTTGAACTTTCAAAACCTGTTGATATAATTGATATAACAAAAAAAAATAGTTTTAATAATATTATTGTCTCAGAAGGACAATTGATTTATGGTTAAATTAATTGATAAAATTGAAGCTGAATTTGAAAATATTGATAATATACTAATTGAATTGCCATCATTTAACAAGTTGCCATATTTGTCGTTATTAGAACTTGCCGGGGTAGCAGCATTAATACATAGTTTTTATAATGGGATTGAAAATATATTAAAACAGATAATAAAACATGAAAATATTTCTCTCCCAATCGGTAGCTCATGGCATAGAGATTTATTAACTATCTCTGAGCAGAATCGGATATTATCCAGGGAAACAATCGTTCTGCTGGGTGAATACCTAGCTTTTAGACATTTTTTCAGTCATGCTTATGCATTAGATTTATATCCAGAAAAAATGGAACCATTAGTTCTGCAAATTGGAAAAATCAATTTGATGTTCAAAGCAGAGATCTATAATAAAATGAATAGATTATACCCCTCCCCGGGAGACAGTTGATAAATGGTAAACCCCGCTGTTGTCGTTCTTTTTACGACATCACCGGGGTATTTTTACCGGCCCGGGGGTTGAGGAGATTTAAGGCTTACACCCCCGGGGAATTAGCGGAAGAGCATCGCTAACACCCCGTGGGCTACTTGGTTTAACATATTTATAATTTGTATTTTGTTATTTGTTATTTGTTATTTGTATTTTGTTATTTGTATTTTGCACATGTGAGGCCTTATGACATCTGAAGAAAAAGCTGAAATCAAACTGAAAATTATTTCCGGTATAGATGAAATAAAGAAAGATATTGTACAACTTGAGAAATTGACAGCACCAATTTCACCGGATAATGCAATTGGCCGTATTACGCGTATGGAAGCCATTAACAGCCGCAGTGTTAATGAGGCCCGGCTGAATCAATCAAAATTAAAGCTCCGTCAGTTGGAGAATATGGCTATCAATATTGAAAAGGCTGATTTTGGTTTGTGCGTTGTGTGTAAACAGTCAATACCAGTGGAACGATTGATCTGGCTGCCTGAGAGTGACAGATGTGTAAAATGTGCAGGTTAGCCTGATGGATTATACATATTTGGAAAAATATCTGTTGAATAAACGGGGAGCATTTCTGGATTTTCCCTTCGGTCCCCAGGCAGCAGTGTTCAAAGTCAAAAAGAAGATGTTTGCATTGGTAGCAATTGAAGCACATCCTTTGACTGTTTCACTGAAGTGTGATCCCGATGATGCCATTGCTCTGCGCTCGATGTTTGATGCTGTAACGTCGGCATATCATATGAATAAAGAACACTGGAATACTGTCATACTGGATGGATCTATTCCGGAGGGAGTAGTGGAGAAATTTATTGATGCCTCCTATGACCTGGTAGTCAAGGGACTGCGCAAGGTTGATCGTACAGAACTTAATAAAATACCTTAAAGGATTGTTAGATATATGAAATTTGATAAATATAACATATCGCAACAGATAAAACGGAATCTAAAGGAGCTGGGTTTTAACCGGCCCACGGATATTCAGTACAAATCTATTCCGTCAATAATGAAGGGAGAAGATGTGCTGGCCATAGCACAGACCGGAACAGGCAAGACAGCGGCTTTTGCAATTCCGATAATCGACTTTATTCATATGGAAAAAACCAGTAAACGATCCAGGGGCATCAGGTGTCTGGTACTGGCTCCCACACGGGAGCTGGCAGGGCAGATTGGTGAGGTTTTTAACAGCATTGCACGCCACACCAGGGTTAAAGCTTTTGCTCTCCACGGTGGTATTGAACAGGATCCACAGATTAATAAGTTGCAGGAAGGCATAGATATTCTTGTTGCAACGCCGGGACGGATGTTTGATTTAATCAGTCAGGGATACATCAAATTGGATGCCGTGGATATACTGGTATTGGATGAAGCCGATCATATGCTTGATCTTGGTTTCATTGAAGATATTTGTTCTGTAAAACGTAAGCTCAGGCAGCAACATCAAACATTGTTTTTCTCAGCTACCATTAATAAAGAGATCAAGAAACTTGCATTTTCTCAAGTAAAGAGTTCGGCTATACGTATTCAAATTTCACCAGATGACCCTGTCGCTGCCAATGTATCACATTTTGTTATGCATGTTGAGATGGATGATAAACGATTCTTCCTGGAACGTTTTATCCGTGACCATGAAGATGCAAAGGTTATTGTATTTGTGCGGACACGTGTCAGGGCCGAGCGTGTAGCAAAGGCTATGGATAGAGTGGATATTGAAGCACTGACTATTCATGGAGATAAAGATCAGCATGGCCGAACAGATGTGATGAAAAAGTTTAAGGCCGGCGAAGCCCGTATGCTTATTGCTACTGATGTCAGTGCAAGGGGTATCGACATTCCCGATGTTAATTATGTAATCAATTACGATTTGCCTGAAAAGGCTGAGAATTATGTGCATCGTGTCGGGCGGACAGGAAGAGGTGTGAATAAGGGAATTGCAATTTCGTTTTGTAGTAAAGAGGAACGGCCTGTACTCAAGGAAATTCAAACTTTCTTGAAAAAGCCAATTGAAGTTATAGCCGTAGACAAACACGCTTATCAGCAGACAATTGACACGCCTTCAATAGATGATGATCTGCAAAAATTGATAGATGAACAGGATGAATGGGAAAGCCGGCAGAAGAAGGTTAAGGGTAAGCAATAGGGAAAATACCAAATAGCAAAAAAAATATTAAAGAATAAGAACCAAATTCCAAAGGATGAGTTTTTTTATTCAAAATACATATTAGGTTGTAAATCCGGTAATATTCGTTTTTATGGTAATTTTATATTGGCAAGCATGAGGCTGATTATTCTTGTCCATATTCTATTCAACGGAGGGCATGGGCATAACGATAGTAATCGTCTCTTCCGATTCCTCTTTTTATGACCTCGTTGCATCGAGATGACAATAAAGATAAATTTGGTTAACAGTTGAAAAGTCTTGACAATTCTGTAACAGTTGTTATATTGTAACCATTACAAAGACTGATTCCGGATAATAGGTTGCAATATGATGGATTTTGTTGAAATTCTTAAAAATGCGGGGATAGCAGCATCGCAACAGCGGATGATGATATTGAAATACTTGGATGCTAATCGTATTCATCCGACTACGGATCAAGTCTTTCAGGCATTGCGCTCTGATATGCCGACACTATCAAAGACAACTGTATACAATACATTGAAAAAATTGGTAGAGCACAAAGTTCTGGTTGAATTATCTCTATTTGAAAATGAAGCCCGCTATGAATATGACAGAGAACCCCATATCCATTTGAAGTGTACAGAATGCAATGAGATTATTGATCTTGATAAAAAATTTGATCTTTATACAGATACATTTATTGCCGGGCATAAGATTACAGAGCATCAGATAAATCTTAAAGGTATCTGCAAAAAATGTTTAAGTACCGGAGAGTAATCCATTAATTTGGTGCATTCTTATTATTAAGTGTTTATATTAATGCTTATTCGGATAAGTGTGAATTGTGATTATAAATATTAGTTTTTCTACCAATAAATTGAATTAAAAGCAGGGGCAAAATGAAAGCAGTTGAAATTAAAGAAGGAATCTATTGGGTTGGCGGTATTGATTGGAGCCTGCGCAATTTCCATGGGTACTTGACTCAAAGGGGTTCTACTTATAATTCATATCTTATTATTGATGATAAAATTACTCTCATCGATAATGTAAAGAGCTATCTGGCGGATGAGCTAATTAAACGTATTTCTCAAATTATTGATCCTGGCAAGATTGATTATATAATTCAAAATCATATAGAAATGGATCATTCGGGATCATTGCCGGAAATTTTGAAACGTTGTCCAAACGCAACTGTTATGGCATCGCCTCAGGGTGTACAGGGATTAGCCAAACATTATCCCATGAACTGTTCGATAGAATCTGTAAAATCAGGGGATGTAATTAAACTTGGTAAGCGGACACTTCATTTTGTACAAACACCTATGGTACATTGGCCGGATAATATGGTTACATACTGTCCTGAAGAAAAGCTGATCTTTTCCAATGACGCTTTCGGGCAACATATTGCTTCTTCAGAACGTTTTGATGATGAATATCCTCTGAGCCAATTGCTTCATGAGGCTGAAAAGTATTATGCCAATATTGTCCTGCCTTTTGGCAAGCAAGTGCAAAAGGCACTGGATACTGTTGGAACCCTGGACATAGAAACAATCTGTCCCAGCCACGGACTTATATGGCGCAGTCATATTAAAGAGATAATTCAACATTATGTAAAATGGTCTCACAATGAAGTAGATAATAAGGCCCTGATTATTTATGATACCATGTGGAAGTCCACCGAGAAGATTGCTTACGCAATACAATCTGCCTTTGAGCACCATAATTATAAGACACGTTTGATCAATCTACAGCATCACCATATTTCTGATATCATGACAGAAGTACTTGCAGCAAAATATATTTGTATTGGCTCGCCAACTCTGAATAATAATATAATGCCTACAGTGGCAGGTTTTTTAACATACCTGAAGGGTCTGGCACCAAAAGGCCGCAAAGGCCTCGCCTTTGGATCTTATGGCTGGAGCGGGCAGAGTGTGGGTATTGTTGAGAATATTATGAAAGAGAGTGGCTTTGATATGCTGGAAATGGTCAAGCTGCAGTATATTCCAACTGAAGAACAGATTGAATCGATAACGGCGCAAATCAGTGGGCAGTTATAAAAGAGTGGTAAGAACTAAAAATATAAGGAGAATTAAAATTGATTTCAAAAAAATTAGAACAGGCAATTAATGAGCAGATAAATAAAGAGCTCTTTTCCGAATATTTATATCTTTCCATGGCTTCTTATTGTAGTTCCATCGGCTTGGACGGGTTTGAAAATTTCTTTCTGGTACAAGTTGAAGAGGAACGTTTTCATGCCATGAAGATGTATAAATTCCTCAACGAACGCGGCGGTAGGGTTATTATGAAAGCTATTGATCAACCTGAAACACAGTTTGAATCTGCTCTGCAGGTTCTGGAGAAAACATATGAACATGAGCAGTATGTATCAAAGCTTATCAATGAATTAATGGATCTGGCAATAGCTGAAAATGATCATGCTGCCAAGAGTTTTCTTAACTGGTTTGTAGATGAGCAGGTTGAAGAAGAGGCATCCATGGAAAATATATTGAACAAATTGAAGCTGATTGGCGGTGAAGGCAATGGCCTGCTCATGCTTGATAAGGAACTGGCTGCCAGGGTGTTTACACCTCCTGTAAAATAGAAATGCAGATAACATTAGGCACACAAAAATTTTAAGGAGACTAGCATGACAAAGTTGAGAGAGTTATACTATTGTGAAAAATGCCATAATCTGGTGCAAATTACCAATGAAGGTGCTCCTGCTCTTTTCTGCTGTGGTGTGAAGATGAATAAACTTGAAGCTAAAACCGAAGATGCGTCTACTGAAAAACATGTTCCTTTCATCGAGGAAAAAGACGGAGGTATTCTTGTCAAGGTTGGACAGAATGCCGCTCATCCCATGGAAGATAAGCACCATATTAAATTCATTCAGGTATTGACTGCCGATAAGGTTTGCCATGCGGAACTCAATCCCGGAGACGCACCTGAAGCGTGGTTTCCAGTTCAAAAGGCCAATGTAGTTAAGACAAGAGAATGGTGCAATGTACACGGTTTATGGGAAAGTTAATCAAAAGGATAGTATTAAAAATAGAAGAAGCAATAATCTCACCTAAACGCTGCTATTGGCAGCCCAAATAGGAGGCAATATGGAAAAGCAATTTCTCATCATTGTTATTGATAAGCGCAAGAAAGAGGCTGTTAAGATGCAGCAGATTCTCACCGAATGGGGCTGTCTTGTAAAAACAAGACTCGGTATTCATGAAGGTGTTCTTGATGACTGTACAGAAACAGGTACTATCTTTCTGGAACTGGTTGGTGAACTGGAGAAACTGACTGAATTGAATAGAAAGTTGAATCTTCTTGCCGGTGTTAATGCAAAGTTAGTAACTGTTTAACAAGCTAGAGGTTTATTATTATGGCTGATCTTAAAGGTTCTAAAACCGAACGTAATCTGCAAGATGCCTTTGCAGGTGAATCACAGGCTCGTAACAAATATACTTATTTTGCAAAAGTTGCTAAAAAAGAAGGTTATGAACAAATAGCCGCTCTTTTTCTTGAAACTGCTGAAAATGAAAAAGAACATGCCAAGCTACATTTTAAGAGACTTGGTGAACTGGGAAATACCATTGATAATTTAAAGGCAGCAGCTGCCGGTGAGAATTATGAATGGACTGACATGTATCCGACCATGGCTAAAGATGCCCGGGAAGAGGGCTTTGATGAAATAGCTGCTATGTTTGAGGGTATTGCCGCCATTGAACGCCATCATGAAGAGAGATATCGTCAATTACTCTCTAACATTGAAACAGGTAAGATCTTTTTAAGAGACGGTAAAGTATTCTGGAAATGCCGTCATTGCGGACATATTCATGAGGGCCTTGAGGCTTTGAAAGTATGCCCGGTATGTAAGCACCCACAAGCTTATTTTGAACAGAATTGTGAAAATTATTAATAGAGGAAGAAATTATGCAAAAATATGTCTGTGATGTCTGCGGTTATATCTATGATCCTGCTGAAAATGATAATGTCCCATTTGAGAAGCTGGATGAAGACTGGGTATGTCCCGAATGCGGTGTTGGTACAGATATGTTCAGTAAGGTTGATTAGTTCAAACTAGATTCCTCCCGGTACTCAAAGAGCGAGTGCCGGGATCTTCGTCACTTTTAACAATATATACGTAATAAGTTTTTATATACCTTTCCGCTCTGAAGATTCTGCTCCGCAGGGCCCCATCCACCAATCATCCACACCTTTTCCCGATAAAAAATTTCGGGCTGAGTTTCGGTTCTGTACGGGGGATGGCATTCGTGAGAATGCACAACACATCATCCGTATGAGCTCTTTTTTTTGACAGGATTAACAGCATCTACAGGATTTAAAAATTCTGAACTAACTAATGTTCGGTTAATCCTGTAATCCTGTCCTGCTCTTTTTTTATATGTGTAGGGCAGGGGCGGGAGGCTCCGTGTATTCCGTGGAGAAATGCTTTTTATTTTTTTAATACTCGTATGTGAATAAAGAGCAGGAGCATTGTCCACGGAGCACACGGAGCCGCCCAGCCCGCTTCAAAAAATATTGATGAAATCCTGGTGGAGCCGTGATGAGACTGCCGCTGTTGCCTGCACAAATGCCTCCCTGGCAGAGACAGTGTTAAGTCCGTTTGAGCTAAAATGTATTGCGTTCCGTTCCCAGCAGAGCGTAGGAACGAGGAGAAAACATAATTAGCTGTTGCATTTACCTGAACAACTTTGCGCTGTCCCACTTTTTAATAACAGTTTCAATAAGTGATGCGGCTTTGTCATTCACTTTTTTGAAGTATTCATCAGACTGATGTTTATCAAATGTAGGATAACCGTGGCCTTCATCATATAATAAGATTGAAGCGGCTACAGGAGAGGCTGTCCATGCGCCGCGTTTGGCATTGGCAATGGCCAGATCATCGTTATACCACTCAGGATGAATGTGTTCAGGGACAATTGCCTGTACATAGGCAGTTTCATTATTGCCGGCATGTCCGCCGTTTTCACCAAAAACCTCAAAAGTCTCTTCCTCGGCAAGGCTCCACCAATTGATAAGCAAGATGCGGATGCGGCATGAGTTACTCAGTTCCGGCATCAGCTCTTTGAGTATGGCAGTATTGCCTCCATGACCGTTGAGCAGTATCAGATTTATAAATTTCTGAGAAGCCAGTCCACAGATGATGGATTTCACAAAAGGTTTATATGCTTCTGCCGGTATTGAAACTGCTCCGCCATAGGCAGCCATAGCCGGAGTTATTCCGTAGTTTAAAGTAGGAGCAATTAAAGCATTTACCCGTTCTGCAATGGCGTGTGCCATTCCCTCGGGACAGAGATTGTCTGTGCCGTTTGGCGTTACACCGTGGGGTTCCAATGATCCCAATGGCATCAGAACTGTCTCAATGTTCTTTGGAACCAGCTTTTGAAACTCCATCCAGTTCATGAGGTTCATATCCCGGGTAGTTGGGATCTGAGCTAAGGTAAGAGTTGTACTTAAGCAAATGAGGATGATATATCTCGTTATTTTCATTATATTTCCCTTTCTACACAATGTTTCATTTACGATCACCGGTTCCAGTGGGTTGTAGAATATAAATTAAGGAATGACACGGTGACTGTCAAGCTACATTTGAAATGGTTCTTCAGTGTATTCGAGGGATTAATATTTTTAATACCCGTGTTTGACACATGGTTGTGTGATTAATGGGCAGTTCCTGCTGAGCCTCAAGGAAATTTGCCGTAGTCGTCCTGAAGGAGTCTGTTGAAAAAGGGTAGACCCCGGTTGTTGTCGTTCTTTTTACGACATCACCGGGTGTCTAAGTCCAATAATAACAGGCAAATTACTAAAACACCCGGGGTCAAAAAGATAACACCCGGGGTTTTTCAACAGCCTCAAGGAGCGGACTCCCTCGCGCAGTGATAGGAATTTAGTAAAGAGCCCTCGCACCAGATCACGAAGACCACGGAGCCACCCTGCCATGCCCCAAGGGCATTGAATTCCGACGGATTTTTAAGTGAAATTTAATAGAGCGAATATTGAACAGCAGAACACCGAATGTAGAATACCCAAGGAGTTCTTACTTCGACATTC